>JBPCIT010000417.1:0-31598 GCA_051006015.1 Longimicrobiaceae bacterium | reverse complement strand
CCGCCCTCCCTCTTCGGGCGTATCGCGCCGAGGGCACAAAAAAACGCCCCCCCCCCTTCCCTCCTCCTCCTCGTTCCCCGCTTCGATGGAAGAGGCCGCTCAGGCTTCAATCGGTTCAGTCTGCTTCCGGGTGAAGCGGCGGATGAGGCCGGTTACGCGGCCGAGGATGTGGAAGTCGGCATCGTCATGCACCAGGATCGGCGCGTAGTTCGGATTCGCCGGCTCGAGCACCACATCCTCATCCCGTGCGAAGTAGCGCTTCACGGTCGCCTCGCCATCCAGCCGAGCGGCGATGATGTCGCCGTTCTTCAGCTCCTCGCGCAGCGTCGGCTCGACGAGCACCATGTCTCCATCGAAGATACCCATCTCCTTCATGCTGTCGCCTTCCGCCTTGAGCAGAAAGGAGTCGGGCGCGCTGACCAGCTTCCGATCGATGCCAAAGGTGTCGACGATCTCTTCTCGCAGGAGGGCGGGCTCGCCGGCCGCAATGCGGCCGTAGTAGGGCACGTTGAGCAGATTGGGCGCCAGATCCACGCCAATGAGCCGCACGCCACGCGAGCGGGAGGCGTCCCGCTCGATGTGCCCCTTCTCCGCGAGCGACTGCAGGTGCTCGGAGACCGTCTTGGTGGACTTGATGCCGAAGCGCTTGCCGATCTCGCGGATGCTGGGCTGATAGGTGTTCCGCTTCAGCGAATCCACGATGTAGTCGAGGATGCGCCGTTCGATCTTGGTCAGGGTGTCGGGCATCATTGCCTCCGCTTTTCTGAATGGGGCCCGGCCGAAGGGAGAGGCCGCGGTGCGGCAGCCGGGTGTAAGGGCGGGTCGCGAAAGGGAGCCATCAACTATTTGAGGCTGTCCACCGGCACAACTTACGGCGCGCTCGCGCCGCTGTCAACCTTTTTGTTTCCACCGGTGAGGGTGGCGCGCGCCTGCTCGATCCGGCCCGCGACCAGGGCGCGGCCCTGCAGCGCGATAACGCGGTCGATGCCGGGGCTGGCGGCGGAGCCGGTGAGCGCCAGCCGGAGCGGGTGCGCCAGCTTGCCGAAGCCGACGCCAAGCTGCTCGGCGCTCTGCCGCAGCGCCTGCTCGATCGCCTGCGGCTCCCACGGCTCGACCGCTGCCAGCGTCTCGCCGATCGCGCCGAGGCGGCTCGCGATCTCCTCCGGCTCCTTCCAGTGTTTCGCCACTGCCGCCGGCTCGTACTCGACCGTCGGGGCGAGGAGGGGCCGCGCCAGCTCGGCGATGCCGTCCGCCCGGCGGGTGCGCACCTTGAGCAGGTCGATCAGCTCGACCAACCAGTCGCGCCGAGCCTCGACGTCGATCTCCGAGAGAAGCCCCTCGGCTACCAGCTGCGGCGCGACGAGCGGGATCAGCTCGGCCGCCGCCGTCATCGCCAGATGCTGGCCGTTCATCCACTCGAGCTTCTCGTTGTCGAAGACGGCGCTCTTCTTGTTGATGCGCTCCAGAGAGAAGCGCTCGATCAGCTCGGGCAGCTGCATGATTTCGGTGTCATCCCCGGTCGACCAGCCAAGGAGGGCGAGGAAATTGACCAGCGCCTGCGGCAGGATTCCCTGCGCGGCGTACTCGCCGACCGCGGTGGCGCCGTGGCGCTTGGAGAGCCGCTTGCCATCCGCTCCGAGGATCATCGGCACGTGCGCGAAGTGCGGCGGCTCGACGCCGAGCGCGCGGTAGAGCAGGATCTGCTTCGGGGTGTTCGCGAGATGGTCGTCGCCGCGGATCACATGGGTGATGCGCATCTCGATGTCGTCCGAGACGACCGCCAGGTTGTAGATCGGGCTGCCATCCGAGCGCAGGATGATGAAATCCTCGATCCCCTCGTTGGGGAAGCGGGTGGGGCCGTGCACCAGGTCCTCCCACTCGGTGGCGCCCTCCGGGACGCGAAAGCGCACGGTGAAGATCTCACCCTCCGCCGCGCGGCGCGCCGAATCCTCCGCAGGGATCGCGAGGCAGGTGCGGTCGTAGCGAAACGCCTCCTGCGAGTCCCCCGCGGCCTCGCGCCGGGCCTGCAGCTCCGCCGGAGTGCAGAAGCAGCGGTAGGCGTGTCCGCCCTCCAGCAGGCGCTGCACGTCGGCCTGGTGGCGCTCGAAGCCGTCGGCCTGGTGGAAGGGTCCCTCGTCCCAGTCGAGGCCGAGCCACTGCATCCCCTCCAGGATCGCGCGCGTCATCTCATCGCTCGAGCGCTCGCGGTCGGTATCTTCGACGCGCAGCACGAAGACGCCTCCCTGATTACGGGCGAAGAGCCAGTTGAAGAGCGCGGTGCGCGCCCCGCCGACGTGGAGGTATCCGGTGGGGCTGGGGGCGAAGCGGACGCGGGGTGCAGCAGTCATTCCCTGTTCTCCGTTGGCGACGATGGATGCAGCAAGCTGCTGATGGGTCGGGCTCGCGTCTGCAGCACGGCGTCCGCGCGGCCGGTGAGGAGCCGTGCGTCGCGGGGGCGCCGGCCGGGCGCGTCCGCACTGCGCGCAGGAGTGATGCCGGATGGGTCGAGGCCCTGCTGCGCGGCGATCAACGTGCCGAGGGCGTAGCGGCTGAGCGCCTCCGGACCCGCCAGGTGCCAGACACCCGCGCGCGCTTCAGGCGCCAGAGATGCGATCTCCCAGAGCTGCCGCGCCAGATCGGCCGGCGCGATCGGGCAGCGCAGCTCGTCCACGAAGAGCGTCAGCGGCTTCTTCCCGCGCAGCGCCTCGGCGACCCAGGCGCTGCGCGGATCGAGCGGTGCGAAGTCGGTGATCAGGGAGGTGCGCACCACCGCCGCGTCCGGCATCCGCTCGCGAACGTGCAGCTCCGCCCGCGCCTTCCACTCGCCATACTCGTGTACCGGATCAGGCTCGGCGCTCTCGTCGTACGGAGCGTGCTCGCCGTCGAAGAGGGCGTCGGTGCTCAGGTGGATCAGCGCCGCGCCCACCTCGTCGCAGGCACCGACCACTGCGCGGGTCGCCTCCCAGACGTCACGCTCCGGCTCCCGGGGGGAGTAGGCGGTGTGGATCACCAGCGCCGGCCGGAGCCGCTGCCAGAGGGTGAGCACCTCGTCGGCCCGCGAGAGATCGACCGTATGTGCACGCTCGCCCTGCGCCGGGGTGCGGCGCTGCGTGGCGTGGAGTTCGTAGCCTGCCGGTGCCGTGCGGAGCAGCCAGCTCCCCAGCAGCCCCGCGCCACCCGTCACCAGGACGCGCATCCGACCTCCTCCCGTCCCGCAGCCGACGAGGTGAGCAGCCGCCGCAGAAAGGCGTATGCCTGCCGGTAGATGCCGGGCGATTCACTCTCGCGCGGACCCGCCACGTTCAGCACTGCGATCCGACGCTCGAGGAGCCACCGGCGCACCGGCCGCGGATCCGCGGCGGGATGCAGCGCGACGAGGAGCCACGGCCGCCGCAGACGATGCGCCGCCGCGAGGGTGAGCGCGGTGCCGCCGCGGGGTTCGTCGCGCGCCAGCACCAGCGTACCGTCCGAGTGGCGTACATTCCACCAGGTGCGCTGCGCCGGATCGCGGGAGGGGGTCTCACGCAGCGGGTAGCGGGGGGGTAGCGGTCCGTCCTCGGCCCAGCGCCCCGCCGGGCACCACCCCCCGCACGGCCACCCCAGCGCCAGCGCAACATCGAGCGCCGCTCGGTCCACACCGGTCTGCCCGCCCGAGACGACCCTCGTCACAGATGGTAGGTCGTGACCAGACGCTTCTCCGCCTCGCCTTCGAGCAGCGCCTCCAGTTCGATGTACGGCTCGAGGCCGCTCCCCGCCAGCTTCTCACGGAAGAGCTGATCGAGCTGGAAGACGCCCGCGGAGTTGCACATCTCGATGCGGAGGCGCACCGGCTTCGTCTTCCCCGCCTCGATGTGGACGGCGTTGATCGCGGCGGCGGAGAGTGAGTGGATGCTCATGGAGCCCTCGGCGAAGGGGATGCGCGAGCGTCCCTTTGCCATGTCGAGCGCGTCGGCAACGCGCACGATGCCGGCCTCGAGAGTCAGCGGCCGGCCACCCGAGCGGTGGCCGAGGATCGCGTGGAGCACCTCGGAGCGGAGAATGGTCGCGGTCCGCACGTCGTAGAGCTGCAGGAGGAGCTCGCGCAGCTTGGACTGCGCCACGAAGAGGGAGAACGCTTCGTGGTCCACGCGGTGGATGGACATCCCCACGTCGTGCAGCAGGGAGCCGAGGATCACCACCACCGCGGCATCGTCCAGCTCCATCCCGTAGTCCGTCACCACCCCCGGTTTCACGCCGTGATCGGCGAGCAGGCGCAGGAGCTTCGCGGCGATGTTCATCACGATCTTCACGTGCACCGGGCCGTGATCCGTCATCCCCAGCCGCTCGACGGCGGTGACGTTCTCCGCGATCCAGAGCGCATACAGCTCGTCGTCGGCGTTGACCAGCTCGATCAGCCGCTCGATCTTGGGGCTGTTGCGGATGGGTACGTTCAGCCGCAGCCGGGTCGCGAAGCGCGCCTCGATGCGGCGATCCCGCTCCGTCACCGGCGGCCTGACCTCATCGGCGGCGCGTTCCGCCGCCTCCTCCACCCTGAAAGTAACGCCATCTATCTGCTGCTCGTCTGTCATGATCTTCAACGATTGAGAGTTCGGGCGCCCGCACGCGCGGCGGACGCCAGGTGGGCCGCGAGGAAGCGGGCTGCCTCCTGCTCGGCCCAGAAGTCGGGCGCCCAGGGGAGCGCGCCACTCACGAAGGCGACGTGGCCGCCGCGCCTCGTCACGTGCATCACCAGCTGCGGGTTCTCGGCCGCGGCGTGGCGCGGGATCGCCTCCTCCGGCAGGAAGGGATCGTCCACCGCGTGCAGGATCAGCGTCGACACCCGGATGCGGCTCAGGTAGCTCCGTGAGCTGGAGGAGCCGTAGTACTCCTCCGCGCTGGCGAAGCCGTGCAGCGGCGCGGTGACCGCATCATCGAACTCCCAGAAGGTGCGGGAAGCCTGCACCCGCTCCTCGTCGCAGATGCCGGCCGCCGCGGCGCGCTTCGACCGGTACTTCTGCTGCAGCGAACGGATGAAGAACGAGGTGTAGAGCCTGCCCAACCCCCGCTCCAGCTTTCGCGCCCCTGCACCCAGGTCGAAGGGCACGGAGTAGGCGACCGCCGCGCGCAGCCGCTCGCGCGCCGCGGCTCCGGCCTCGCCCAGGTACTTCAGGAGCACGTTGCCGCCGAGCGAGTACGCCACCGCCCCGAGCGGGTTGCGCGGAAAACGCTCGCTCAGAAGATCCAGCACCAGGGCGAGATCGGTGGTCTCCCCCGCGTGATAGGAGCGGAGCGCGCGGTTCGGCTCCCCGCTGCAGGAGCGGAAGTTCAGCCCCACCCCGCGGACACCCTGCGCCGCCAGCGCGCGGAAGCACTGCAGCGCCGCGAGCCCCCGCGCCGAGCCCTCGAGCCCATGCAGCAGCAGCGCGATCGGCGCGGAGTCTTCCAGCTCGTCCCAGCGGAGCGCGCCCACCTGCGCGAAATCGAGGTCGAGGAAGTCGCCGTCCGGTGTCTCGATGCGTTCGCGCCGGAAGTCGACGACGCCGCGCGGACGCAGCAGCCAGCCGCCCAGCGTCTGCAGATGTCCGCCGGGGAGCCACCACGCCGGCCGGTATGGACGAACGGAATAGCCGCTCATATCTTCGACTGATCCGCTCCCGCTGTCATTTCCTCCTCACCGACCGCTATCCCGCTGCCGATGGCCTCGGACCGCGACACCATTCTCCCGCCGGAGCGCTCCACGCGTCAATATCGCCATGCCGGAGGCGCACGTCCACACGGGACCCCTGCGGCCCACGGGCGGGCAACGGGATGCGATTCCCGTTCCGGCGGCGCGAGCCGTGCCGCGCCGCACCTCAGCTTCGCGCGCTGACCGATGTGGATGCTCCCCATCCTACACCGGGTCTCCGCACTCGCGGTGCACGCCTTCTACCGGCTGACGGTGACGGGGGAGAGGGTGCCGGAGGAGGGACCGGTGCTTCTGGTGGGGAACCATCCCAACTCACTCTTCGACCCGGCGCTGGTGGCAGTCGCCGCACGCCGGCCGGTGCGCTTCCTGGCAAAGGCGCCCCTCTTCACCGACCGAGCGATCGGCTGGATGGTGCGCGGCGCGGCAGCGATTCCCGTCTACCGTCCCTCGGACGATCCCACGCTCGTCGGCCGCAATGAGGACTCCTTCCGCGCCGCCTACGCCGAGCTGGCGGCCGGAGCGGCGGTGGGGATCTTCCCCGAGGGGATCAGCCACAGCGAGCCCTCGCTCGCGCCGCTGAAGACCGGGGCGGCACGGATCGCGCTCGGCGCCGCCGCGCTACGAGGCGCCATCTTCCCGATCATCCCCATTGGACTGGTGCTGCGCGAGAAGGAGCGCTTCCGCTCCGAGGCGCTGGTCGTGGTCGGCGCAGCGGTGCCCTGGGACGATCTGCTGCCCGCCACGGGCGCGGTCGAGGCCGCGGCGGTGCGCGAGCTCACCGCACGCATCTACAGCGCGATGCGGCGCATCACGCTGAACTTCGAGAAGTGGGAGGATGCCCCGCTCGTCGAGGGGGCGGTGGCGATCTACGCTGCGGAGTTCGGCGGCGAGAACGATGCCGCCCGCCGGATGAGCTACGTGCAGGAGGTCGCGGAGACGCTCGCCCGGCTGCGGCGCGAGGGCGACAGGGAGTGGGAGCCGCTGGCGGACGAGGTCTACCGCCATCTCGAGCGCCTCGAAGCGTTCGGGCTGACGCCCGCCAGCGTGAAGGCGCTTCCGGCCACCTCGCGCGCGGCGCGCTGGACGGTGCGGCAGCTCGCCTTCTTCCTCGTCACCGGAGCCCTCGCGGCGCTTGGCGCCCTGATCTTCTATCTGCCCTACCGCCTGCTCGGCTTCGGGGTCGAGAAGATGGAGCCGACGCCGGATCTGCGCGCCACCTACCAGACACTCGGCGGGGCACTCTTCTTCCTGCTCTGGATCGCGCTGCTCGCTGGAGCGGGCGCGCTGCTCGCCGGTGCGTGGACGGGGGTGGCGCTGCTGCTCGGCCTACCGCTGCTCGGCGCGATCACCGTGCTGGTACGCGACCGCTGGCGCTTCGCCCGCAGCGACGCGCGCCGCTTCCTTCTCCTGCGCACCCGCGCGGGGCTGCGGCGCGAGCTGGCGGAGCGCCAGCAGGAGATCGCCCATCAGCTGCGGACGCTGCGCGAGGAGATTCGCGCCTGACCCGCGCCCCTAGCCCTCGACCGGCTGCGCCGCCGCCACCTCCCGCGCCCGCACCTCCGCCGCGCGCGCCGCGCTTTGACCCTCCTCGACATCCACGAAGTAGAAGAGGATGCCTCCCACGATGAAGAAGATGATCACCGATGGGATGCCGAACCGCGCGGCGCCGGTGGTCGCCACGATCGCGGCGATCAGCAGCGGACCCATACTTCCCGAGAAACGCTCGATCACGCCGAAGAAACCGAAGAACTCTCCCGATTTGTGGCGTGGGACCATGCTCGCGAAGAGCGAGCGCGAGAGCGCCTGCGTCCCGCCCTGCACCATCCCCACCATCACCGCGAGGATGAGGAACTCGGTGGCGGTCGTCATGAAATAGGCGAAGATGCTGATGAAGGTATAGACGATCAGCCCCAGGAAGATCGAGCGCTTCGCGCCGATGCGTCCCGCGAGCATCCCGAAGAGAAAGCCGAAGGGCACACCCACGAACTGCGTGATGAGGATCGCTCCCATCATCGCGGCGGCGGGCAGGCCGATCTCCGCGCCGTAGATCGCCGCCATTCCGATGATGGTGCCGATCCCGTCGCCGTAGATCAGGAAGGCGATCAGCATCAGGAAGGCCTGCTTGTAGTGCCGCAGCTCGCTTATCGTCTGGCGGATGCGGACGATCGAGGCGCGGACCGGGCTCTCCCGTCGGCGCTCCCCCGGCTCGAGCTTGCGCGGCGGCTCGGGGATCCGGCGGAAGAGCGGGATCGAGAAGAGCAGCCACCAGACGGCGACGGAGAGCAGCGCGAGCCGCGCCGGCAGCGTCGCCTCGCGCGGCGAAAGGCCGGGCCCGGAGGGAAGACCGAAGAGGTCGGGCCGGACGATCCAGGCGAGGTTGATCGCCAGCAGGATTCCGCCACCCAGGTAGCCGAGCGCGTAGCCGGCGGTCGAGACGCGGTCCATCTCGTCCTCGCGCGCGACGTGCGGCAGCAGTGCGTCGTAGAAGACGAAGCTGCTCGCCGCACCGATGTTCGCCAGGATGAAGAGCAGCGCGGCGAAGAGCCACTGGCCGTGCTGAATGAAGAACATGCAGGCGACCGCGGCGATTCCCAGTCCCATGAAGCCGCCCAGCATCCGCTTCTTGTTCCCCGCGTAATCGGAGATGGTGCCGAGGATCGGCGAGAGCAGCGCCGCCAGGATCAGCCCCGTCGAGTTGATGATCCCGTAGCGCTGCATCGCCACCCCCTCCGCATAGCCGGCCATGGCGACCGCGGCGAAGAAGGTGGGGAAGACTGTCGCTCGCACCGTGGTCACCATCGCGGAGTTCGCCCAGTCGTACATCGCCCAGGCGCGCAGCTCCGGCCGGTGCAAGCCGATCCGCTCGAGCCAGCTCGTCTTCGGCTCGCGCTCGCCCGCAGGAGTACCGAGGGAGGTGGTCGCCATGAGGTACTCCTGTAAAGGGGATGGGTGCTCGGAAGCCAGCTTGAATCTCCGCAGCGGGAGCGGGTCCGCGGCAATCTACGCGGCGCCGCTCCCGGCGCCATAGCCGGCAATCCGCCGCCGGGAAACAGCTGGCGGGCATGCGATGTGCACCCCCACTCCGCGCCTGATGGCCATTCGGGCGATCGACAAGAGAACCTTGAACGGAGATGGAATGATGGAGAGAGGACGTGACTTCCTGCGTGCGCAGGTGAGCAATTCCGTGATGCAGCACCGGACGCTGCTGGAGAACCTCGAGGATCACGAGCGGCAGGCCGATGACCCTCGCTACCGCGAGCTGTGCTCCCGCTACATCCCGCGGATGCGCGAGCATCAGCGGATGCTCGACGAGTATCGCACGAGCCTCGGCGAGGAGAGCGGCGGCGGTGTCAAGGAGGCCGTCGGCGCCTTCCTCGGCAAGGCGCGCGACGCGGTGGACGCGATGCGCGAGAACGACTTCCTGCGGGTGGTCGGGGACGTGGTGACGATCCGCCAGGCCCAGGACACCTTCGCCACCTTCGCGGCGGTCGGCGATCAGCTCGGCGAGCCCCGCCTCGCGGAGATCGGCCGCATGGGCGAGACCGAGCACGACGAGATGCAGCGCGACTTCAACCGCCTCGCGCAGCAGCTCTTCGTAGAGCTGGCGCGCGGGTAAGCACCGCGTCACTCGCGGAGCGGGCGCGCGATCGTCGCGCCCGCTCCGTTTTCCGCCCTTCGCCGATGAACCCAGCGCATGAACAGCTTCCT
The DNA here is from genome assembly GCA_051006015.1 of Longimicrobiaceae bacterium. GTDB lineage: Bacteria > Gemmatimonadota > Gemmatimonadetes > Longimicrobiales > Longimicrobiaceae > JBPCIT01. The sequence goes on along the minus strand of JBPCIT010000417.1, from coordinate 22,225 downwards.
CTTCCACGCCCACTTCGGGCTGCGGTATCTCGTGCTGCTCGCGGGCACGGTTGCGGCGCTCTACTTCGCGTTCGCCTGGATCACCCGGCGCCCGCCCGACCGTGCGGCGCGCGTGGTGATGGGCGTCTTTGCCGGAGTGCTCGACCTGCAGGTGCTACTGGGGATCCTGCTGGTAATCACCGGGATCTTCTATCCCGCGCTCATCGGCCACATCGTGATGATGCTGGTAGCGGTGGCCTTCGCGCACGGCTTCTCGGTCGCCAGCCGCCGCGCGACGAGCGGGCGGCGCAGCAGCGGCCTGGCCCTGGGCGGGGTGCTGCTCGCGATGGGAGCGATCATCAGCGGCATCCTGGCGATCGGACGCACCGTTCTGTAGGGGGGGGTTGCAAACTCGCCCTGTCGTCCCGATATCGCTCAAGGCCGCCGACAAGGAGCTCCCGCGCTCCTCGCAGAGTGTCGAGCGCACGGTCGGAGTGCAGCAGGCAGCGTGGCTCCGCACCGAGCGGCGGGGCTGATGCTCGCCCCGAGCATCGGCCCTGCTGGATCCGATCCGGCGACGTCTACGCTCCAGCCCCTGCCGTAGCGAACGCTCGCTCACGGCGTGGGCGGCGGGAAGGTCCGCCAGCTGCGGCCCGGAGGCGGCGGGTTCTCCAGACGAATCTGCGCCATTGGGCTGAAGAGGTAGGAATCACCGATGCCCAAGGTCACGAGGCCGAGCAGGTGCGCCTCATGCTCGCCGGCCCGGACGAAAACGGGGCCCTCGTCCACGACACCAAAATCAATCGCTTGTGTCGCACGCTGCAGACAGAGAAATGTGACGGCATTGGTCAAGCCGTTGCCGCCGAAGCCTACGACCACAGTCACTCAGGTGGCATCCACCGTGGCCTGGGTCCAGCCTGTGTATTGCCCAACCTTGTGGACCACCTGGCCAAGCACCGCGAAGGGCAGCTCGTCCACGATCTCGAACGTCGGGTGCTCCAGATCGATCACGATTGAGCCGGTGTTGACGCCGGTCGTCCGATAGATCCGGCCGAAGGCGTTCGGAACCCCCGGTGCGTAGCGTGCCCCCGCCGCACTGCTCCAGCGGCAACCGAGCCAGCTGGGGCTGGGGTTCGGCGGACAGGCCCCGCCAGTGAAGGGCGGCGCATCGTGCACCTCGGTGCCGATGAAGCTGTCTGCCCAGCCGGGGTGTGGCTGCCAGTATGACGTGCCCACCGGTCCGCTGCTGTAGGGGTGGGTGGTGCATAAGGAGTGGATCACGAAGCCGTGCACATTCGGCGCTTCCGGCGAGCGCACATTGAAGCCCAGGGCGCAGTCGTCGCTGAGTCCGTCGCTCCAGATCCCAAGGCCGCCCGCAACCGGGCGCACGAGATCCTGTAACGTGTGGCCCGATAGGGTGCCAACGGTGCCGCCCTCATCGGTGAAGCGCAAGGGCGCGGTTTGACGGAGGATCACCGCCTCGCGCGGGAGGCCGAGCATGGCGACCGCCCGCTCCACACTCGCGGCCGCGGAGGCATCCTCCACGCCGATGGCCACACGGTTGGCGGCTTCATCCGCATCGGTGAAAACGATGCCCTGCAGACCCCAGACGGCCTGATCCACCCGCTGCCGCATCTCGAAGAGCTGAAGGAAGTCGTACTTGCCCTCGCGCACTCTCACACTCTGCGCCGCCCCCGCAGGCTGGCCCATCGCCTCCAGGCGCGCAGCCAGCCGCTGCCGCAGCTCGGCACTCGCCATTGGCGCGACCACGGGCGCCATGACGACGTTGAGCGCTCCGCTCTCATCGTAGAAGATACCGCCGAAACCGGGGATCTCCCGCGCAAGGCGTACGAACTCGTGGTCGAGCGTGCCGGTGAAGCTGCTGCGGTTGTCGGGAGCCCTGGCGAAAAGGCTCACCGGCTCGTCGAAGGCGAGCGGCTTGGTGGGGGGAATGTCGGCACAGGCACCCGCGAGGACCATCGCCGCCATCAGCAGCCCGGATCCTGCCGCATTTCGGTTCAACATCGAGCGGCCCTCCTTTCTCGAGAGAGTAGAAAGCTACGAATGTCGGCAACCTTGCTAACGACGACTTGTACGTGCGGATGTGCTGCGGCTCACCTCCGGGGAACGTGGGGACGGGGTGCTTCGTTCGGAAACCAGCGGGGGATCGTTTGAGAGGTCACCTCCGGGAGAAAGGTGATTCCGGCTCTCGTGGCCTCGCCACGCCCGGCAGAGGTGGGTCGGCAGTGGCAGCACCCGTAATAATGCGGGGCGGATCTCCACCTGTCAATCTCTTGTCCGGCCCTCCCGGGAGGCCCTGAGGATCGCACCTGCATCCGGCTGCTGCCCTACATAGGATTCCGCGTGTGAGCTGGAAGAGCTGGCGGGTGTGACTGGTAGCGCGAGCAACGCAGCCACGATAGATGCAGCGGCCCCTGAGAAGAGTCTACAGACCTCCCGTATGCTCACCGACGCAGCGAACCACCTTCGCGCAGATGTAAAGCGGATTCCAGCGCAGGCAAGCGAGGTGCGGGCACAGGCCCGGCAGAGGCGCGAGCGTCTCAGAACCCCACCAGTTACGGCTCGACATCCGGGCACCGGGTTTCGCGAGTACATACTTCCGTTTCGGAACCTGTACGCGAAGCCTGGTCCGGTAGTATTTTGCAGCCGGCGAAACCGGCGCGGGGCCGCCACGGACGGAAAGCTCGACGGCCAGCGACTCGTAAGGCCCCGGGTGGTGGAGTGCGTCACCCGCGTACGAGCGGCGATCTTCTGCGCGTGATCGCAGCGCCTGCTGCACGGCCGGAGCCTCTGGCGCGGAACGCACAGGCACCGGCGGCTGTGCCAGTGATCGAGCGCAATTCAACCCCTTCTCCAGGAGCGCCGTCCATGATGGCTCGCCTCGGCCTGGCCGTATCCCTCCTCCTGGTATCGGCCTGCGCCGATCCGCCGCAGCTGCTGCAGCCAGCCAGTGCGGCCGAGCTTTCTACCGCCGTCGCCGGCGACACCGTGTCGGTCTGGCTGACGCATGGCGACCGCTCGGCGCTCCTGACCAGCCAGCCGCGCCTGACCTTCGGCACCGCCGCGAACAAGCATGCCAACATCGTGGTGAACGCCGGCGAGACCTTCCAACTGATGGATGGCTTCGGCTACACCCTGACCGGCGGCAGCGCGATCGTCATCAACCGCATGCCGGCCGCGTCCAGGGACGCGTTGCTGCGCGAGCTGTTCACACCCGGCACCGCGACGCTGGGCATCAGCTATCTGCGGCTGAGCCTCGGCGCCTCGGACCTCAGCGCCTATCCGTTCACCTACAACGAGGTGCCGCAGGGGCAGACCGATCCCGAGCTCGTCAACTTCTCCCTCGCGGAGGACGAGAAGGAGCTGATCCCGGTGCTCAAGCAGATCCTGGCCATCAACCCCGGCATCCAGCTGATGGCCACCCCCTGGACGGCACCGCGCTGGATGAAGACGCAATACGACTACGTCGGTGGCAGCCTGCGCCGAGAGTGGTTCGGCAGCTATGCGAGATACATCCTCAAGTACCTGCAGGCGATGCAGGCGCACGGGATCACGATCCACGCGCTCACGGTGCAGAACGAGCCGCTGCATGCCGGCAACAACCCCAGCATGTACATGACGGCTGCGGACCAGGCCGACTTCGTGAAGGACCATCTCGGGCCGACGCTGCGCTCCGCCGGGTTCGACACGAAGATCATCCTGTACGACCACAACGCCGATCACCCGGAGTACCCGATCTCGATCCTGAACGACCCCGGCGCCAAAGCGTACGCCGACGGATCTGCCTTCCACCTGTACGCGGGCGACATCAGCGCGCTCAGTCAGGTCCGCAACGCGCATCCGGACCGCAACCTCTACTTCACCGAACAGTGGACCGGCGCCAACGGACATTTCGGCAACGACCTGCGCTGGCACATCCGCCACATCATCACCGGCGCGCCGAACAACTGGTCCCGGGTGGTGCTGGAGTGGAACCTGGCCACCGATCAGAGCTACGGCCCGCACACCAGCGGTGGGTGCAGCAGCTGCCTGGGTGCGGTGACCATCCACTCGAGCTCGCACGCGGTGACCCGAAACGTCTCTTACTACATCATCGGGCATGCATCGCGCTACGTGACGCCGGGCTCGGTGCGGATCGGTTCCTCGGTAACCAACGCCTCGAAGACGACGAACCTGGTGCATGTCGCCTTCCGCACCCCGGCCGGCCGGCATGTGCTGATCGCGATGAATGATGGCAAGCGCGAGGAAACCTTCAACATCCGGGTGGGTTCCGTCTGGGCCACGCACACGCTGCGGGTCGGGTCCGTGGCGACCTACCTGTGGTAGCCGCTTCGCGCTGACCGCGCAGGTTCATTCACGGGTCACCGGCAGGTCGGCCTCCCGCGCGAATTCCGCCCGCACACGCGGCCGCACCAGATAGGCAAGGGTGAGCAGCTCGACGACGATCTCGGCGAGCGGGGAGACCGGAAGCGCGGGCGCGGTGAAGCTGCGCAGCAGCGAGGAGAGGAGCAGCAGGCCGACGAGCAGCACGATCACCAGCCACGCCCGCCGCCTCAACAGCACGAACTGCAGCGCGACGTAGAGGAAGAGCGGCCCCACCGCCAGCATCAGCAGCCAGGTGAGCCAGCTCCCGGCGGTGCCGCTCAGCGCGAAGAAGACGCCGCTCAGGATGAAGCCGGCGCCCACGAAGAAGAGCAACCCCCCGAGCACCAGCACTCCGATGGGCGCGCGGCGGAAGACCTCCGTCAGATCCGCGGCAGCCGGGAGGGGGGCGGGACTCACCGTTCGCGCCGGGCGGCTGACGGCGGACGATCAGCCCGAGCCGGTGGTCGCACCTTCACCCATGAATGCGCTGCAGAGGTCGTGAACCTCCGCGTCGCTGAAGGTGTGATCGGCGCGCTTGGCAGCCTCGAAGACGTGCAGGCAGAGACCCTCGTCGGCGGTGTCGTAACCGTGGTGCGCGAGCCAGTAGCGCACGTTCGAGAGGCCGCTCATCGGCGAGATCTCGATCCGCTGGCCCAGGCCGAAGAGCCCCGCCGGCACGCCGGAGTAGATGCGGTCGGCCAGCCACGCATCGCCCTTCGCCTCCGCCTTGATGATCGCGGCGGCGTGCACGCCGGTCCCGGTGCGGAAGGCGTCCTCCCCGAAGACGGGCCAGTTGAAGGGGAGCGGCACCTGGCACGCCTCCGCCACCAGATACACGTATTCGGGAAGCTTCGAGAGATCCCAGTCGTGGAGCCCCAGCAGCTTCAGGTTCACCAGCAGCAGGTCCATCTCGGTGTTGCCGCAGCGCTCCCCGACCCCCAGCCCGGTGCCGTGCACCCGGTGCACTCCCTCCTCGATCGCCGCCAGCGCGTTGGGCATGGCGAGGCCGCGGTCGCGGTGGCCGTGCCAGTCGATCTTGATATCCTCCCCGCTCGGCTCGACGATCTCACGCTTGATGAAGCGCACCAGCTGCCGCACCCCGTGCGGTGTCGCGTGCCCCACGGTATCCGCCAGGCAGATGCGCCGCGCGCCGCACTCGATCGCGGTGGTGTAGAGCGCCTTCAGCGTCTCCGGCTGGGCGCGCGTCGTATCCTCGGTGACGTACATCACCGGCAGCCCCTCGCCGACGGCGAAGGAGACCGCCTCCTCGGTGGCGCGCAGCATCCGCTCGAGCGTCCAGTCCTCCGCGTACTGCCGGATGGGGGAGGAGCCGATGAAGGTCGCCGCCTCGATCGGGATCCCGACCTTCTGCGAGACCTCGACCATCGGACGCACGTCGGCGAGCACGGTGCGGGCGGCGCAGTTCGCCTCGATGGGGAGCTTCTCCTCCGCGATCACCCGCGCCAGCGCCTCGACGTCTGCCACCGCTCGCGGACCCGCGCCCGGAAGGCCGATGTCGAGGGAGGCGATGCCCAGCTCCGCCATCAGCCGCAGGAGGCGGATCTTCTCCTCGATCGGCGGGTCGGTCACCGAGGGCGACTGCAGCCCGTCGCGCAGCGTCTCGTCGTTCAGCTCGATGCCGCGCACCCGCGCGTAGTCGAAGGAGCCGAAGACGGTGTTCCAATCGAAGATCAGTTCGCTTTCCTGCATGGCCGGAACCCGAGTGAAAAGTCAGCGATGAGGTGCGGCTGTGGTCACGCCTTCAAGCTCAAGAATACGAAGGAGACGAGCAGGAAGAAACCCGTGGCGACCAGTCCGGCCGCGACGCTCGAGGTCAGGAGCATCAGGCTGCCGATGAGCGCGCCGAGGAAGCCGCCGAGGTAGATGATCAGCACCAGCTCGTTGCGGCTGACGCGCCAGATCAGCGCCTCGACCTGCTCGATGGGAAATCCCTTGAGCTTCTCCTCGACCATCCGGGCGATCGGCAGTCCGGCCACCGCGACCGGAACCCGCTTCTGAATGAAGCTCCAGAGCGGATCGAAGAGCAGATCCTCGCCGCGCTGCGCCGCGTCAGGGGGAAGGTACTGGCCGACGCGACCGATGGGCACCGACATCATCCAGGAGGTCTGGTGCGCGAGCGTGCGCTCGACCACCGCGTTCGTACGGGCGCCACGCAACGTCTCGACGATCCAGCCTGCGAGCGCGTCGGGGAAGGCGGCCGCGCGCTTTTGCCCCAGCAGCTCGAGCAGCTCCTCCACCGTCTTCTCCTCGGCGGCGGTGAGCAGCGCGTCCAGCCGCCCTACGATGAACTGCTCGGTGGTCCGATGCTGCAACAGATAGAGCACTCGTTCGACCAGCACGTTCCGCAGGCGGTCCGCCCGCTCGGGCGTCAGCTCGCCGAGGAGGCGCCGCACTGGTCGGTTGAGCACCTCCTCCACCCCATCGTTCACCGCCGCCGCGACGCGCGCCTGCACCTCGGGTGCCCGCAGCAGGCCGGAGATCTCCTCTACCCCGCCCTGCTCGATGGCGGCTACCGTCTGCGAGAGGGTGCGCTCGGTGACCACCAGCCTCCCGACGATCCGTTTCCAGGTCTGCTGCTCCTCGAGGAAGCGGTCGACGAAGCGGCGCAGCGTCTCCTGCAGGCGCAGTCGGGTGGCCGGATCGTCGAGCACCTGCCCCAGCCGCTCGAGCAGGATGGGGAGATACTGCGCCACGACCGCTTCCCCGAGGTTCACCGCGCCGGTGGGAACGTAGCTGCGCAGCGGCTTCTCGGAGACGATCAGGTTGGCGATGAAGCGGTCCAGCGCCTCGGCGATCACCCGCCGCATCTCGTCGCTCTCGCGCACGCTCTCCCACAGCTCCCGAGCCGCGCGCAGGATGTCCGCGTGAAGCTCGGGGGTGAGCACCATTCCGACGTGGTTGCCGCGGAAGTCGGTGGCGATCCCACGAGCGAGGCGGCGCACCCGCAGCTCGAACTCCGGGGAGGCGAGGTAGATGCGGATGCCCTGCAGCAGCTTCTCGAGCAGCCGGTCGAGCACCTCCTGCAGCTGCGCTGCCTGGTCGGGGGTGACCAGCTCGCGCAGCGCCGGCAGCTCGCGGTCGATCGCCGCTTGCAGGGCGCCGCGCAGCACCTCGTCGAAGCGCCCGCGGAAGGAGGCGGAGGAGAGGGTGCGGGCGATGTCCTCTGGGGTGAGCAGCTCCTTGCCCACCGTCTCGCCGATGCGCTTGGCGATGCGGTCGATCTCCTTCGGAATGGCGCCCATCGGCAGGACGCGCACCGGACCCGCGTACACCGGCCGGTAGGGATGGAAGAGCATCCAGATCGCCACCGCATTGGTGCCGAGACCCGCCACGATGCCGATGATGAGCGGCAGCAGCCACTCCCAGGGAGTGAGACCCAGGAACTCCATCAGGTGTCCGACCGCCTGGCCGCGCGAGCGGGTCGGTTGACATCGCTTCCCGTGCCGTGCAGAATAGCGCTTCTTCTCCCCTCGAACCCCACATGGTCCGGCATGGAGCCTGGCGAGCTGCTCTCCCATCCCGCGGTGCGGCACGCCCGGGCCGCGATCCATGCCCGCGACGAGCATACGCTCCGCGACCAGATCGAGCTGGTGCAGATCCCCGCACCTTCGCTGCAGGAGGCGGAGCGCGCACGCGAGCTGCTCGCCCGCTTCGAGGCGGCGGGGCTCACCGACGCCCGCATCGACGAGGTAGGCAATGTGCTCGGCCGGCTGCCGACGAGCGGGAGCGGCTCGGAGGCGAACGGCGTGGAGGGAGCGGTGGTCGTCTGCGCGCATCTGGACACCGTCTTCCCCGCGGCAACCGACCTTTCGGTCAGCCGCAGCCACGGTCGCGTCCTGGCGCCGGGAATCACCGACAATGTTCGTGGCCTCGCTGCCATGCTCGCGCTCATCGAGGTGCTGGTGGAAAGCGGGATCTCCACCTCGCTGCCGCTCGTCTTCGCGGCCACGGTGGGGGAGGAGGGGATCGGCGACCTGCGCGGGGTCAAGCACCTCTTCCGCGAGGGAGCGCCGCTACGCACCGCCTCGGCCTGCGTCGCGCTGGACGGCTCGGGCGTGCGCCGCATCGTGAACCGCGCGGTGGGCTCGCGACGTCTGCGCATCCACATCTGCGGTCCCGGCGGCCACTCCTGGTCCGACTGGGGCACCGCGAACGCGATTCATGCGCTGGCGGGCGCGGTGGCGGAGATGCGCGCGCTCCCGCTGCCGGCCTCCCCGCGAACGACACTGAGCGTCACCCGCGTCGGTGGCGGCACCAGCGTCAACACCATCCCTGCCGGGGCGTGGCTCGAGCTGGACCTGCGCAGCGAGAGCCAGGAGGCGCTCGAGCAGCTCGATGCGGCCGCGCGCCGCATCAGCCAGAGCGCGGCGGCGGCCGAGAACCGGCAGCGCAGGCGCGGCACCGGCGCGCTCACGGTGCAGGTCGAGTGCATCGGGGACCGGCCCCCGGGGAAGACACCGGCGCACAGGCCGCTGGTGCAAGCCGCCCTCGCGGCCACGCGTGCGGTCGGCGAGCGTCCGGTGCTGGTCGCCTCCTCTACGGATGCCAACGTCCCCATCTCCCTCGGCATCCCCGCCGTCACGCTCGGCGCGGGCGGGGAGTCCGGCGGCATCCACACCACCGAGGAGTGGTACAGCAACGAGCGCGGCCCGGAGGGTATCGAGCGGGCGCTGCTCACGCTGCTCGCAGTCGCCGGAATCCTATAGGAGCTGCGACGCCGCGGCTATCTCTCCGCCTCAACGACGGAATGGTCGCCCACGTCCACCTGGCCGGTTACGCCGCGCACCCGCGCCTCGTTGCCGATCAGCGAGTCGTGGAGGTCGCACCCCTCGACCACCGCCTTTTCGCCCACGATGCTGTCGCGTAGCTTGGAGCGCCGCACCGTCGTGCCGCCGGAGAGCGTCACGTTCGGTCCGATCTCGGCATCCTCGAGCTCGACTCCGTCCGCGACGTACACCGGCTCGTGCACGGTGACGTTGCGGCCATTCTGCGGGGGTCTGCCGCGAGAGGTTGCGAGCACGTGCTGATTGGTCTCGAGCAGCGTCTCGGGCTTGCCCGCGTCGTACCAGCCCTGCACCTCGACGGTCTTGATCTTGGCGCCCTGGTCGATCATGTACTGGAAGGCGTCGGTGAGGAAGAACTCTCCGCCCGGGCCCGGTGGGGAGCTGCGTACGTGCGCGATCCCCTCGAAGAGCAGCTTCCAGTCGCGGATGTAGTAGAGGCCGATGTTCGCCAGCTTCGAGATCGGCTCCTTGGGCTTCTCGATGATGCGCTGCATGAAGCCGTTCTCGTCGGTGAGGACGACGCCGAAGCGCTGGTAGTCCTCGACCTCTTTGACCCAGATCACCCCCGCCACCTCCTCCGGCAGCCGCTTGACGATCGAGAGGTCGGCGTCGAAGAGGGTATCCACGAAGATGATGAGCAGCTCCTCCTCGACGTACGGCTCCGCCAGCCCGATGGCACCTGCGGTTCCGTCCTGCACCTGCTGCTCGACGTATTGCGCGGTGAAGTCGGGGTACTCGCGCTGCATGTACTCCTCGACCTTCTCCTTCAGGTGCCCGGTGACGAAGACCGCCTCCGTCACCCCCAGCTCGCGCAGATCGTCGAGGATGTAGCTCAGCACCGGCTTGTCCGCCACCCGTAGGAGCGGCTTGGGAGTGACATGGGTGTGCGGACGCAGGCGAGTGCCCTTACCCGCGACAGGCATGACGACTTTCACGCTGGCTCCCTTGGCTGATCGTGTTCGAGAAACGCTCCGGTGGCTCCGGATCCGGCCGGGTGCCGAGCAGGTTCCGTACCTGCCGGGCGCCGCGAAGATACGCGGCGCGCCCGTCGTGCGTCAAATCGTTCGGGGGAGCGGATATTGCATTCGCGGCGCTTCAGGTGCTGCCGGCGCGGAGCTGGCAGAACGAGCAATTCTCGCCTCTTTCGGGGCTGTACTGACGTGAGTGATCTGCCGCTGCTCCAGAGCCTGGGCTACATCATCGTTGCCGCAGCGGTGGTGGTGTTCGTCACCCGGCCGCTGAAGATTCCCACGATCGTCGTCTACATCGCCGTGGGGCTGCTGCTGGGGCCGGTCACGCAGCTGCTCGCCGTCACGGAGACCATCGACGTCATCTCCGAGGTCGGGATCGTCCTGCTGCTCTTCCTGGTGGGGCTCGAGCTCAGCCTCGACAAGATCCGCGACGTCGGCAAGATCGCCATCATCGCGGGGGTGGTGCAGATGGCGCTCACCGCGGGTGGCGGCTTCGGCCTCGCGCTTCTGCTCGGCTTCACCACGGTGCAGGCGCTCTTTCTCGCCATCGCCCTGACCTTCAGCAGCACGGTCGTGGTGGTCAAGCTGCTCGAGCAGCAGGGCGATCTGCACGCCCTCTACGGGCGGATCGCGGTGGGCATCCTGCTGGTGCAGGATCTGGCGGTGATCGTGGTGCTCACCTTCCTCGCCGGGCTTGGCGATCCGCAGGCGCTGACCCTCTCCTCGATCACGCGCGGCCTCTCCGGCGCCTTCCTGGGGATGGGAGTGCTGATGGTCGCGGCGCTGATTGCCGCGAAGTATCTGCTGCCGCGCGCCTTCGGTTGGGTGGCGCAGTATGCCGACGCGCTCTTCATCTGGAGCCTCTGCTGGTGCTTCCTGCTGGTGCTCGCCTCCGAGCTGATGCACCTCTCGCCGGAGATCGGTGCCTTCCTGGCGGGGGTGAGTCTGGCGCAGCTCCCCTTCAGCCACAACCTGCGGCGGCGGGTGCATCCGCTGATGAACTTCTTCCTCGCCATCTTCTTCGTCTCGCTGGGAATCCAGATGGAGCTGGGGGCGGCGGCGACCTACTGGAAGGAGGCGCTGCTCCTTTCGGCCGCCGTCCTGGTGGGCAAGCCGCTGCTCTTCCTCTGGCTGCTGCCGCGTGGAGGCTACGGCGAGCGCACCTCCTTCCTGGCGGGAGTCACGCTGGCGCAGATCAGCGAGTTCTCCTTCATCTCGACGGCGCTGGGGTTGAGCATCGGGCTGATCGACGAGTCGATCCTCTCGGTCGTGGGACTGGTAGGGCTGACCACCATGGCAATCTCCTCGTATCTGATCCTCTACAACGAGCCGCTCTACGGGCGCGTGGCGGCGTCCGGGGCGCTCGCGATCTTCGGGGCGCCGCCGCAGGAGCCGGCTGAGGAGGGGGAGGAGCTCTCCGGCCATGTGATCATCGTGGGGATGAACGCGCTTGGCCGGCTCCTGGTGCCGGAGCTGATGAAGCGCGGGGAGACGGTGCTGGCGATCGACACCGACGAGCGCAAGCTGGCGACGCTGCCCTGCCAAACCCTGGCCGGGAACGCCGAGCACCCCTCGCTGCTCGAGGTGGCCCAGCTCGAGCACGCGAAGCTGCTCGTCTCGACGCTGCAGATCGAGGAGACCAACAAGATCCTCGCCTATCACTGCCGGCAGGTGGGAATTCCTTCCAGCATCCACGCCTTCGACCGCTCGGTGGGGCAGGAGCTGCGCGAGATCGGGGTGAGCCACCTGATGATGTCGAAGAACGACGGCATCCAGCGGATCGCCCGCGAGCTGCGGAAGGCGGGGCTTCTCCAAGGATGGTCGCGATCGCGGTACTGCTCGCCGGGGCCGCCGTCGGCTTCGGGATCGCGCGCTGGCTGCGGGTGCCCTCCATCCCGCTGCTGCTTCTCATCGGCTTCCTGCTGGCGCGTGGTCGCCTGCTCCCGGATCCCGAGCTGCTGCAGGAGGTCCTCGTGCTGGGGATCACCTTCCTCGTCTTCGTCGCGGGAATCGAGCTGAACCCGAGCCGGGTCGGCGAGCAGCGGCGCGCCGCACTCTGGGTCGGCACCACGCAGTTCGTCGTTCTCGGAGCAGCGGGTCTGCTGACGGCGCTGGCGCTCGGCTTCGCGCTGGAAACGGCGCTGTATCTGGCGCTGGCACTCACCGCCAGCTCGACGCTGGTGGTCGTGCGGCTGCTGCAGCAGCGAATGCAGCTCTTCGAGCCCTTCGGCCGGCTGGTGATCGGGGTGCTGCTCCTGCAGGACATGCTCGTCATCCTGCTCATCCCGGTGCTGACGCTGATGCCTCGGGGCGTCTCCGCCGCGGCCACGGGGCTGCTGGCCGCGCTCCTGCTGATGGGGCTGGCGTACGTCTCGCTGCGCTGGATCACCCCCGTTCTCCTGCTGCGCTACAAGCTGGAGGAGGAGACGCTGCTCCTGGTGGTGCTCGCCTTGCTCTTCCTCTACGTCGGGCTGGCGAACTGGCTTGGCCTGCCCTGGGTGGCGGGCGCCTTCCTGGCGGGCTTTTCACTCTCCGCATTTCCGGTCAGCGGGGTGGTGCGCGGGCAGCTCCACTCGATCTCCGACTTCTTCCTGGCGATCTTCTTCATCGCGCTCGGCGGCTTCCTGCTGCTGCCGACCGGAGTGGAGCTCGTTCACTCGCTGATCTTCATCGCGCTGCTGCTGCTGCTCACACCGCCGCTGGTGACCGCGGTCGCCGAGCGCAGGGGGCTCTCGGCACGGCCCGCGATCGAGAGCGGGCTGCTGCTGGCGCAGGCGAGCGAGTTCTCGCTCATCGTCGGGCTGCAGGGGCTGGCGATGGGGCAGATCGGGCCCGGGGTCTTCACCATCATCGCGCTGGTGACGGTGCTCACCATGATCCTCACCCCCTTCGTGGCGACCGACCGCGTCACCTGGCGGCTGATGGCGCTGCACCCGCTGCGGCAGGAGGGGCGGCCAACGACTCCGCCCGAGGAGCACATCCTGCTGCTGGGGTGCGGCGACAACGGCATGCCTCTGCTCGAGACGCTGGTCGCCGCGGGGCACGACGTGCTGGTCGTCGATGACGATCCCACGGTCATCCAGCGGCTCCGCGAGGGCGACATCCCCTGCATCCGCGGCGACGGAGCCGACTTCGAGGTGCTGCAGGCCGCCGGGGCGCAGCAGGCGCGCATGATCATCTCGACGATGCGCCGCACCGGCGACAACGCCCCGATGCTCGAGTACGTGCAGGACGTGCCGGTGCTGGTGCGTGTCTTCGATCCCGCCGACGCCGAACGAATCCGCGCGCTCGGGGGTACGCCCGTCCTGTACTCCCGGGCCGCGGCGGAGGATTTCCTCAAGTGGCTCGATCAGGCGGAGCGGGTGGGCCTCTCGCGCGAGCGCCGCCAACGGCCGCGAACCGAAGGATCGGCGCCGAGCCTGCGGGAGCCCGGCTGATGATGGCGCGACGAGAGACGAATGGCTGCTGAGCAAACCAACGAGATCGACGAACTGCTTCCCGAACGCATCCCGGTCCTGCCCATCCGCAGCACCGTGGTCTTCCCCATGGGCGCCACCGCGCTGCAGATCGCCTGGGCTCCCAACGTCGAGGCGCTCACCGCCTTCCCGCGTGAGGACCTGCTCGTCGCGGTCGCCGCAACTCTCGACGATGCGACTCCGGTGGACCCGGCGTCGCTCGAGAAGGTGGCGTGCAGCGCGCGGGTGCTCGACCGCCTCTACCTCTCCGGGGGGGTGATCCAGATCACCCTGCAGGGGCGACGCCGCATACGCATGCGTGCGGTGCGCTATGAGGACGGCTACTACACCGCTGCGCCGGAGTATGTCGAGGAGCCGCCGGTTCCGGACGCGGAGGCGGAGCGGCTGATCGAGCTGATCCTCACCACCGTCGGGGGCGTAGCCGCGAAGATCGAGCGCATCCCCGACGAGGTGCCGCGCATCCTGCGCAACAACGTCGCCGATCCCGGCCGCTTCGCGGATCTGGTGGCGACGCTCTGCCACTTCAATGTCGCCGACCGCGACGAGGTGCTGCAGACCCTCGACGTGGTGGATCGGCTCGATTTCGTGCTCGGGAAGCTGCAGGAGACCTGGGAGCAGATCCGCGAGATCGAGGCGGAGCACGAGCTCGCCGAGAGCGCTACAGGCGGCGGTGAGGCGCCGCAGCCGCGGCGCAATCGTCCCGTCGAGCTGCGCAATCGGATCCGTTCGCTGCAGGCCGAGCTCGGCGAGATCGATCCCGCAGAGCGCGAGGCTGTCGAGACGCTGCGCCGCATCACCCGCGCACAGCTCCCCTCGCGGGTCGCCGCCCGCGCGCGCCTCGAAACGGAGCGGCTGCGCGAGCTGAGCACCACCAAGGCGGAGGCCGCGGAGATCCGCTCCTTCCTCGACGCGCTGCTCTCCGTCCCCTGGAGCCGCACCTCCGATGGAGGGCCGGTGGATCTCGCTGCCGTCGGACGCGCGATGGACGAGGAGCATCTGGGGCTGGAGGAGGCGAAGCGCCGCATCCTCGAGGCCCTGTCGGTGGTCAAGCTGCGCGGCAGCGTCCCCGCGCCCATCCCCTGCCTCGTCGGTCCGCCCGACGTGGGCAAGTCGTCACTCGCCGGGGCGGTGGCGCGCGGTCTCCGGCGCCCACTGGCGCGGGTGGAGCTTGGGGGCCGGAGCGAGGCGCAGCTGGTGGGGAGCCGCCGCACCCGCACGACCGCGCAGCCGGGGAAGCTGGTGAGCGCGCTTAGCGAGGCCGGAGTGCGCGACCCCGTCTTCCTCCTCCAGGAGATCGACGAGGTCGCGCTCGGCAGCCTCGAGGGGGATCCGGTAAAGGCGCTGGAGGAGCTTCTCGATCCAGCGAATCGTTCGCGCTTCGTGGACCGGTATCTCGACGCGCCGGTGGACCTCTCGATGGCGATCTTCATCGCCACCGCCACGGAGTTCTACCGCATCCCGCCGTCGCTGCGGGAGTACCTCATCGAGATCCGCATCGCCGGATACACGCCGGAGGAGAAGGTAGAGATCGCACGCGAGCGACTGCTGCCGGCGCTCATCGCCGAGCACGGGCTCTCACCTGCCGACCTCACCATCGACAGCGACGCCCTGCTCTTCCTGACCCGCGGCTACGCGCGGGACGCCGGGCTCGGCAATCTGCGCCGCTCCCTCTCCGCGCTCCTGCGCTACCTGGCGCACGAAAAGGCGTTCGGCGTGGCCGAGCACTGGATGCTCGAGCCGGAGCTGATCCAGGAGGTGCTCGGCGCGCCCCGCTACATGAGCACCAGCGCGGAGAACGCTCCGGAGGCGGGGGTGGCGACCGGCCTCGCCTGGACGGCCGCGGGCGGCGAGCTGATGTTCATCGAGGCGCTCCGCATGCCCGGCTCGGGGAGGCTGATCATCACCGGCCTGCTAGGGGACGTGATGCGCGAATCGGTGAGCGCCGCCTACTCCTACGTCCGCTCGCGCGCGGCGGAGCTGGGCATCGCCGCCGACGCCTTCGAGCGCTACGACGTGCACGTCCACTTCCCGGTCGGCGCCATCCCCAAGGACGGCCCCTCGGCGGGCGGCGCGGTGACGCTGGCGATCGCCTCGGCGCTCTCGGAGCGGCCGGTCCGGCACGACCTGGCGTTGACGGGCGAGGTGACGCTGCGGGGGCGGGTGCTCGAGATCGGCGGGGTGAAGGAGAAGACGCTCGCCGCCTACCGCGCCGGGCTGCGTGAGGTGATCCTCCCGGCCGCGAACGAGCGCGATCTGCGTGAGGTGCCGGAGGATGTGCGTGAGGGGATGACCTTCCACTTCGCGGAGCGGATGGACGAGATCTTCCAGGTCGCCCTCCTGCAGCGCGGCGCTCTGCGGGCGGTGCCGACGCGCGGCGGCCACGGCGGCGGCACCGAGCCCGGGAGCCGCGCTGCAGCGGAAGCGGCGGGCTGCACCACTTTCCCCACTGGGCTCAGCGGGGGCACAGCGGTTGCTGTCTCGCGCCGCGGCTGCACGGCGACGGCGCGAAAACCCATCTCAGGAGAAGCAATGCTGCCCACCCCCAACCCGGACGTCATCTTCAAATCCGTCTCCGACGGGGCGGTCCTCTTCCACACCGGCCAGGAGGTGTACTTCGGCCTGAACGCGGTCGGCGCGAAGGTCTGGGAGCTGCTACCCCCCCGCTGCCGCAGCTGGGAGGAGCTGCTCCGCGAGCTGCAGACTGTGTATCCCGAGGTCGAGGAGGAAACGCTGCGCACGGACATCGGGGAGCTGCTCGAGGAGCTCGCGGGCATTGGCCTGCTCACACCGGCAGCGTTGGGAGATGATGCGGCGGATGCGGAAGCTCGCGACGCTTAGCCGCGTCGAGCTGGCGGAGCTGCTCAGCGCGCAGTGGGCGCTGATCCAGGCGCAGTGGCTGCGCTGGCGGCGTCCCACCGGTCAGTTCGTCTCAGCGGTCGCCGAGCGCGTTGAAGAAGGTGGGAGGTCCCCGCCGCGGCGGCTTGGCGAGCAGGAGGAGGCGCGCGCGGCTCGGATCGCACTGATGGTCGAGCGCGCCGCGGAGAATGGCATCTTCCGCCCCGCCTGCCTCGTCCGCTCCATCGCGCTCACCCGGATGCTGGACGCGCGCGGCATGCACGGCAGCCAGCTGCGGGTGGGCGTACGCTGGGAGGGAGAGCGCTTCGCCGCGCACGCCTGGGTCGAGTACGGGGGGCGCGTACTCGGCGACCGTGAGGAGCACGTCCGCGGCTACACCCCCCTCTCGGACGTCGAGCTCCTGCCCCGCCGCTGGGCTTGAGTTCGCAGAGGATGAGCGCTCTACGCTCGGCTCCCGGTCAATCCCCCGGCTCCCCCGCCTCCTGCAGCTCCGGCACCGGACGCATCTCGAAGGCGTGGTCGCGCGGGTGAGGCATGAGGTCCTCCCCCTCCGAGCGCGCGACGAACGCCGAGCAGGAGAGATCCCCCGTCACGTTGACCGCGGTCCGGATCATGTCGAGGATGCGGTCCACGCCCAGGATCAGCGCGATGCCCGCCGCCGCCTGCCCCGCCATCCCCACCGACTGCAGCACCAGGATCAACGTGATGATCCCGGCGCTCGGCACCCCCGCGGCGCCGATCGACGCGAGGGTCGCGGTGAGAACGATAGTGAGCAGCTCGTCGAGCCCGAGCTGCACCGCGTACACCTGCGCGATGAAGACCGTGGCCACGCCCTGATAGAGCGCCGTGCCGTCCATGTTGATCGTCGCACCCAGCGGGAGCACGAAGGAAGAGACGCTCTTCGAGACGCCGAGCTGCTCCTCCGCCGTCTCCATCGTCACCGGCAGCGTGGCGTTGGAGGAGGAGGTCGAGAAGGCGATCAGCGGCACCTCGCGGATGCGCCGGAAGAACTCGAGCGGGTTCAGCCGCGCCAGCAGCGCGACCAGCGTCCCATAGGTCCCGAAGGCGTGAATCAGCAGACCCGCGATCACCACCAGCGTGTAGATCGCCAGGCTCTGCAGCACGTCGATGCCGAAGCGGCTGATCACCGCCGCGATCAGCGCGAAGACCGCGTAGGGCGCGAGCTTCATGATCCAGTCGATGATGATCATCGACGCGTCGTTGATCCCCTGGAAGAGGGTGATGATCGCATGGCGCCGCTCCGGCAGCAGCAGCGTCACCGCCGCGCCGAAGAGGATCACGAAGATGATAAGCGGGAGCAGGTTCCCCTCCGCGGCGGCCGCGATGGGGTTGTCGGGGATCATGTTCAGCAGCACATCCCAGGTGCTGGGCCGCTCGGCCGCGAGCTGCAGGCGGCCGGTCGCAGCCTCGCTGAACTCCTGCGCCAGCGCATCGCGCGAGGCCGGCGCAATGCGACTTCCCGGCTTCACCAGCAGTGCCAGCGTGAGCCCGATGGTGATGGCGATCGCCGTGGTCATCATGTAGTAGGCGAGCGTCTTCCCACCCATCCGGCCCAGCTTGCGCAGATCCCCCAGCGAAGCGACACCGACCAGCAGCGAGGCCACCACCAGCGGGATGACGATCATGGTGATCGCGCGGATGAAGGCGTTGCCGACGAACTGCAGCAGCGGCAGAATCGCCCCGCTCCACGCAGGCGTGGCGGCGAGCCCCAGCGCGTTGACGGCGGTGCCGACGACCGCTCCGGCCACCAGCCCGATCGAGATCTTGGTGTAGAGTTGCATAGGCGCTGTGCGGGCGCAGAGAAGAAGGGTGAGTGGCGCAACATAGGCGTCCCTACCGCGACCCGGCAAGGTCTGCCTCGGAGCGAAGCTTTCGGCGAGCCGCGCGGCGGCGCTGCCCGCGATTTGCAGCGCTTCTACCGCATGCCCAAAATCAATGACCTCCCGCGTACTCGCGCCCGGCTCCGCGCCGTGCTCGCGGCGTGCTTGCTACTCGCTGGCTGCGACCGGGGCGCGGCTCCGGTCCCCTCCAACGCGCCTGCCCAGGCGGGCGAGCCGGCGGAGGCAGCGCCGCGCTACCTGCGCGAGCTCATCTTCGTCGGTGTGCTGGCGGACACGCCAGTGGTGGTGCCATTCTCCTTCAGCGGCACGGCCGAGGACGGGGAGATCATGCGCAGCGCGCGCGCCTGGCTGGCGCACGGCACGACCTGGGAGAGCTTCCTGGATGCGAGCTGGCCGTCGCCGGCCGTCGGAAGCGTCTGGCAGATTCTGCCGCACCCGGAGCTGCGCGTCATCGCGGGAGGCACCACCGAGATCGAGGCGCTCGCCTTTCGCCGGGGGGAGCGGGCACTGCGCCTTCATCTCGGTGCACCGATCTCGGAGTGGAACCCGGGAGAGGAGCTTCGCTACCGCGCGATGGACGGACGCCTCGATCTACGCGGCACGACGGTGCGCGGTACGGTGTTCGAGCTGCAGCGCATCGAGCGGCCCGCCACCCAAAGTGCGCGCGGCGACGACGACTGGCTCTTCCTGACGGATGGCGGCTCGCTGCGGCTCCTGCTGGCGGAGGCGACCGGGGGCGAGGCAGCGCGCGAGGAGACCTTCGCCTGGACGTATCTCCCCGACGGCGAGGCGGCCTGGGACGGCGTGGAGATCCGCTGGCTGGAGATGCTTCCTTTCGCCCCCGCGCGCCGCGATATTCCGATGCGCTGGCGCTATCGGCTGCCGGGTCCCGGCATCGAAGGTGAGGTCTGGTCGCTCGGGTACGATGCCCAGGTCGGTGAGGAGCGCGCCGGGCGCCGCGCCGTCGAGGTGCGCTATACCGTCGAGGGATGGGTGAGCGTCGAAGGCGAGCGGCGCCGCGTGCTGGGCGTGATCCGCCACCTGCAGAACTGATCGCTGACAGGCGTGGCCACTCAGCTCTCCGTCCTATCCTCGTCCCCGCCCTGCGGGAGGAAACGCAGAACGAGTGCGAGCAGAAGGATCGCGATCGCCGCGCCACTCAGCCAGGCCCGGCCGGAGATCACGCCGGCCAGCCACACCCCCGCGGCGAGGAAGAAGATCGCGACCTTCCATAACAGGTAACCGTCCGGCGAGGACCTGCGGGTTCGCTTCACTGCACCAGCCAATAGGGTGAATCGTCGCCTGCTTCGAAGGCCCCCCGGACGCAAACCGCAATCCACGACGGGGCCGCGCGCAGGTGCCGCCGTGATGGATGCACGCAACAGAATGCGACAGCCGCACCACAAACTGCGCCGTCTCCGCGCCTCCCTCAGCGCCACCCGTATGTACGACACGTGGGTTGATGCGCCGAAACTTCGTAATTGCAGGTCGCACGCGCGCCCGCTCCACCTGAGGAATATTGCCTGTGCATGCCACCGCTGACGGCGAATCGCGGAGCCGGCTTCCGAGGCAGGCTTTCGCATCCTCCCGAGCTGCCATCCACTGTGCGAACGCCGCTCTGCGGAACGGCTTATGCTATTGCCAGCTCAGCTTTTCCATTATTTTCACTCCCGGCGCTGTCCAAGAGGTTCTCGATTGAGTGGTATCGTGGGGGTGCTTGCACCCTCGGCGCCGGATCCGATGATCCCGTGGCGAATGCTGGCCACCATGCGCGCGCGTGGGAGCGATGCGTCTGATGCGTGGCATGGCGATCGGGTAGCACTGGCGCTCTGCCGGCATGATTGGGAGCTGGCGGAGGCGTTCGGCGGCCCTGCAGAGGTACTCGGGGAGGGGGAGCTGGCGGTCGTTGCCGACGCGTCCCTCTACTACCGCGAGGAGCTCGCGCGTGCGCTCGCCGCGCGCGGTGTCGAGGTGCGCGGCCAGAGAGCCGCGCACCTGATCCTCGCGGCGTACCGCGCCTGGGGCGAAGCGTGCGCGGAGCGGCTGGAAGGCGACTTCGCCTTCATCCTCTGGGATGGCGCGCGTGAAATGCTCGTGTGCGCGCGTGATTTCGCCGGCAGCCGTCCCCTCTACCGCGCCGAGGCGGGCGGTACGCTGATCGTCGCCTCGGCGGTGTCGGCGATCCTCGCGCACCCGCGGTGCCCGCCAGAGCTGAACCTGACGGCGCTCGCCGAGGCGGCGACGGGGCAGCTCACCTGGAGCCACGAGACCTGCTACCGCGCCATCGAGGTGGTTCCCGCGGGGTTCACGCTGGTGCGCCGCCGCCGAAGCGCTGCCGAGCTCGTCCGGCACTGGCATCCGCCTGCGGTGAACGACGATCGGGAGGACCCGCCCTTCGAGGAGGCTGCGGAGGAGCTGCTCGAGACCCTTGCCCGCGCCGTCGCCGAACGTCTCGATCCGCAGCGCCCGACGAGCATCTGGCTGAGCGGCGGCTGGGACTCGACAGCGGTCTTCGGCGCGGGCGAGAAGCTGCTCCGGGAGCGCGGCGCCGGCGAGCACCTCCAGGCGGTTTCCGTCAGCTACCCGCCGGGCGACCCGGGCCGCGAGGACGAGCTGATCGAGCAGGTAGTGGACCACTGGGGCAGCCCCGTGCGCTGGCTGGACATCCGCGACATCCCGCTGCTCGCGGGCGCTGACGAAGGAGCGGCAGAGCGCGATGAACCGTACGCTCACCCCTTCGAGCTATGGAACCGCGCGCTGGCTCGTGGGAGCCGCAGCGTAGGGGCGCGCGTCGCGTTCACCGGCAAGGGTGGTGACGAGCTCTTCGCGGTCTCGGACGTCTTCCTCGCCGACCTGCTGCGGCGCGGGCGCTGGCTCAGGCTCGCTCTCGAGTGGCGGGCGCGGCCCCGCGGCGGATGGCGCGGCTTCATCCGTAAAGCGGTGAATCCCGTGCTGCCGCCGAAGCTGCTCGCCTCGCTCGCGACGCTGCGTGGTGCTCCGCCCCCGCGACGCTTCCTGGAGCGGCAGATTGCGGAGTGGATCGATCCGTCCTTCTCCCGCGAACACGGCCTGGCGGAGCGCCAGAGCGTCGAGTCAATGCGCCGGAGCCACGGCAGCCTCGCCTCCGCGGAGATGATCTGGCTGCTCACCCATCCGTTCTTCCCGCGCACCCTGGCGCAGGTGTGTGCGTTCGCCCTCGCCGAGGGAGTCGAGGTCCGCTCGCCGCTCTACGATCGGCGCATCGTCGAACTGGCGGCCTCGCGGCCGCGGCGGGAGCGCGCGTCAGGCTGGGAAACCAAGCTGCTGCTCCGCCGCTCCATGCGTGGATTGCTGCCGGACGCGGTGCTCGCGCCGCGCAGCCACCGCACCGGCGTCACCAGCGGTTACCTCTACCGGGAGATGCGGGAAGTCTGGCCTGCACTCTTCTTGCAGGTATTCGAGGAGCCCCTGCTCGCCGACGCGGGTATCGTCGATCCTCAGCGCTTGCGCAGTGCGTGGGACGACTTCTTTTTCGCGGGCAAGAAAGAGCGGGCGGGGGAGCTTTTCGCCACGCTGCAGACCGAACTCTGGCTGCGACACAGGGAGGGACGCTTGCAGCGGCCGCAGGGGTGGCACGCCAACCAGGGTGCCCCGGTGGTAGGCGGCCATCAGACGGACGGCCAGGTGGGCCGTTCATCCGCCGGGGGACATACCCGGAAACTGAGAGCCTAAGGAGGCAGGAATGTATCAGAAACCGCGAGTTGAGCGGTTCGGCACGTTCCGCGAGCTTACACAAGCTGGCGGAGCGAACGAACCGGGGGATGGTGTTCATCCTTTCCACCGGTCGTAGTTGAGCCGCAACGGAATGGGAGGTCTCTCTGAGGTCTCCCATTCCGTTGCATGCTCCCGCG
>JBPCIT010000416.1:0-5600 GCA_051006015.1 Longimicrobiaceae bacterium | reverse complement strand
ACGGAGACCCAGCCTTCGGGAAGGTAGGGCTGGATGGCGGCGGCGGCCGCTACCTCCATGAGGTAGATCATCATCGGCGTCCCGTACACCTCGGGCGACCCGGCGTGGAAGTGGGCCACCGTGAGGTCACGTGTCACCATAACCGATCGCGATGCGCTGGCGCCGATGGGGATCGCTGCGGTCACATCCATCCGTCAGCCCCGTCGGACCCGGCGCACCGGGCGAGGAGGCAGCGCACCGCGTGCGCAAGCGGCTGCGTCAAGCGCCGAGCTGCTTCAGGGTCGAGCCCCCCTCCCTGAGGGACTCACCCAGGGTGCGCATCTCGTTGCCCGCGCCCTGGAGCGTCTGGCTCATCTGGCCGAGCCGCTCCGCGGCCGTCTGCAGCTGGCCACCGAAGTTCTCCTCCATCAGTCCCGCCTGGGAGCGGATCCTGCCGGTGACGTTCGCCATGAAGCCGAGGCTCTGCTCCCCGATGGTGAGGCCGGTCACCAGCTCCTGCTCCCCCAGTCCGACCACACGCAGGTCGAAGCGGCGCTTCACCGGCGTCACCACCGGCACCCTGATCTGGTCGAGCGCGTCGGCCGCTCCCCGGATCTCCCTGGCGACGGCCTGTAGCTGCCGGTGCGCCTGCTCGATGGCCTCGGCCGCCTGCTGCAGCGCGGTAGCGGCATTGGCGGCCGTGCCATCGTCGCCGCCCAGCCGCTGCCCCACCATCCGGGCTCCCTCGCCGGCGGCTTCCATCCCCGTCCCCGCGGCGCGCAGCCCGGCAGGGAGGCGCTGCAGGAAGGCGAGCAGTTCATCCGTGTTCTCCCACAGGTAACGTAGCAGCGTGAGCAGCTTGGCGTACTGTGACATGGGGTGCCTCCTCGAGCGTTGGGGTCCGAGAGACGGAGAGCCTGCTTCCGCTCCTCAACTTGCTCGAAAGCGAGCGCAGGGCAAGGGGCTCCCGGAGCTGGCGACGGGATCCTTGACAGCCGCGTCTCCACCGCTTATTGTTGGTAATGACAACTATTCACAGGGTACGATGATGAGCCTGACCGTCATTTCTCCTCAGCGCAGCAGCTCCGCAACCGAGGCGGACCCCACGCTCCACCGCGACGCGGCCGAGCTGCACCGCGTGCTCTCGGAGCTGATCCGGGTCTACAGCTTCCGCGACCGCGACCGGATTTGCTGCTACGATGTTTCGGTGACGCAGTGCCATGCGCTGGAGGCGCTGGTGCAGCAGGGGCCGCTCACCCTCAATGAGCTGGCCGCCGCCCTCTACCTCGACAAGAGCACCACCAGCCGGGTAGTGGACGCGCTGCAGCGCAAGGCGTACGTCGAGCGCCGGACGCACCCGGAGGATCGGCGCGCGCTGCTGCTGGAGTCGACCGCCGCGGGCCGCGACCTGCACGCCCGCATCGAGCGTGACATCTTGGAGGAGGAGAAGCGGCTGCTGGCAGAGTTCGATCCAGAGGTGCGCGCCGGAATGACGCAGCTGCTCGGCCGCCTGGCACGTGCGGCGGCGGAGCGGGTGGACACCTCGGGCGGTAGCTGCTGCCGGATCGACTGAGAGCGATCACGCCCTCGCGGGAGGGCGTTTCCTTTGCAGGTTTAGTTGTTATCAGCAACTTCCAGAAACACTGCTGCACAACCATGCTGTATCCATTATCATCCACCCTGTCGAACCAGGAGACTGCCATGTCCACCATCCGGATCTCCTCGCCGAGCCGCACCGCCCGCAAGGCTCGCGTCTCCAACACCGCGCCCGGCGCCCCGGTGGCACGCGAGAGGCTGCCGGTCGCTATCGTCGGCGCGGGGCCGATCGGGCTGGTCGCGGCCGCGCACCTGATCGCGAAGGGAGAGACGCCGCTGATTCTCGAGGCGGGCCCGGCGGTCGGCGCCAGCATCCGCGGCTGGTCGCACGTGCGGCTCTTCTCCCCCTGGAAGTACCTGGTGGACGGGGTGGCGGCCCGGATGCTCGCGGCGACCGGCTGGGAGGCGCCGGACCCGGAGACGCTGCCCACCGGCGGCGAGCTGATCGAGCGCTATCTGGAGCCGCTCGCCGCGCTGCCACAGCTCCGCCCATACCTGCGCCTGAACCGCCGGGTGGTGTCGGTCACCCGCCTCGGCTTCGACAAGCTGAAGAGCGCGGGACGCGAGGAGACCCCCTTCGAGCTGGTGGTGCGTGGGCCTGATGGGTTGGAGGAGCGCATCCTGGCGAAGGCGGTAATCGACGCCTCCGGCACCTATACATCTCCCAACCCGCTGGGGGCGGGTGGCCTGCCGGCGCGAGGGGAGACGGAGCTGGCGGAGCACATCTTCTACGGCATCCCCGACGCGCTCGGCGCACACCGCGCGCGCTACGCCGGCCGTACGGTGCTGGTGGTGGGGAGCGGCCACTCCGCCTTCAACGCGCTGCTGGACCTCGCGGCGCTGGCCCGGGAAGAGCCGGAGACGGAGATCCTCTGGGCCGTGCGGCGCTCGCGCGTGGAGCAGCTCTATGGCGGTGCGGAAAAGGACGCCCTCCCCGCGCGCGGCAGCCTGGGGATGCGGCTGCGGCGGCTGGTGGAGTCGGGAGCCATCCGGCTGGTCACTGGCTTCCGGGTGACGGGCCTCACCCGCACTGACGAGGGGATCGAGGTCGAGGGGGAGAACGGCAGCATAGGCCCGGTGGACGAGATGATCGCCACCACCGGCTTCCGCCCCGACCTCGCGATCGCACGCGAGCTGCACCTCTCGCTCGATCCTGGCACGGAGAGCCCGGTGGCGCTGGCGCCGCTGATCGACCCCAACGTGCACAGCTGCGGCACCGTCTACCCGCATGGTGCGACGGAGCTGGCGCATCCGGAGCGGGACTTCTACATGGTGGGGATGAAGAGCTACGGCCGCGCGCCGACCTTTCTGCTGCTCACCGGCTACGAGCAGGTGCGCTCCGTGGTGTGGGCGATCACCGGGGATTGGGAGGGAGCGCGCGCCGTCGAGCTGGTGCTGCCGGAGACGGGGGTGTGCTCGACGGATCTGGGCGGTTCCTCCTGCTGCTCCGTGGAGGAGGACTCGGAGGAGCCGGCCCCCATCGCCGGCTCCTGCGGCATCGTCGCGGGGTGCAGCTCGCTGCCGGTGCTGACGGCAGCGGGTGCGGCGACGAGCTGCTGCGGATGAGCGCTAGCCGGACCGGGGCTATAAAAGCCCCGTCTGGAACTCCGGCCGCCCTCGCGGACGGAGAGCCGAGCAGAGTCTGCGTCCGGAGGATGCCCGCAGTTCTTTGGCGGGTCGTTTATCGATACTGTTGGGAAATTGTTGGAGGCGCCGCTGGAGCGCCCCCCTCCGGCTCGCTAGGGCTCGCCACCTCCCCCCAATTCTGGGGGGAGGGTATAGGGCTCTGGCCGTGGCGCTGTACTTCGTGCACCGGACAACTCTCCCCTCCCCCAGCATTGGGAGAGGGGCCGGGGGAGGGGGCGTCTTGCCGGCTGCACCGACTTTCCGAACGGTATCGTTTATCGGCCCGGTGGAGCGATGCAGCATTCGCAGATAACGGCCGATGAACATATTGCCTCACCCCTCTGTCGAACGTGCACCAGCTTTGCCGTCGCCAGGCGCCGGAAGCCGGCTCTTCTACGGCTGGGTGCTGGTGGGTGCGCTGGCGCTGACGGAGACCATCTCCTACGGGATTCTTGCCTACGCCTTTCCCGTCTTCCTCGGGCCGATGGAGGCGGAGCTGGGGTGGTCGCGCACCGCGCTGACGGGCGCCTTCTCGCTCGCGATGCTGATCTCGGGTCTCGCGGCGATCCCCGCGGGGCGGTGGGTGGACCGGCACGGCGCGCGGGCGCTGATGACCGCCGGCTCCGTCGCCGCGGCGCTGCTGGTGCTCGCCTGGTCGCGCGTCGAGAGCCTGCCGGCATTCTACCTCATCTGGGCGGGGATCGGGGTGACGATGGCGGCGGTGCTGTACGAGCCGGCCTTCGCGGTGGTCGCCACCTGGTTCGTGCGCTACCGGGGTCGGGCGCTGACGCTGCTCACCTTCCTCGCGGGCTTCGCCAGCGTGATCTTCATCCCGCTGGCCGCCTGGCTGGTGGCCGTCCAGGGGTGGCGTGTGGCGCTGGTTACCCTGGCCGCGGTGCTGGCGGTGGGCACGGTGCTGCCGCACGCGCTGCTGCTACGGCGCAGCCCGCGCGAGCTGGGGCTGGCTCCCGACGGCCGATCCCCGGCAGCATCCCCTGATGAGGGGGCGGAGGCAGTGGAGCAGAGCGAGCGGAGCATCCCCACGCGCGAGTCGCTGCGCATCGCCTCCTTCCGCTGGCTCACCGCCGCCTTCGCGATGGCAGCCTTCGCTGGCACGGCGATCCTGGTCCACCTGATCCCCTACCTTACCGATCGCGGCTACAGCCCCGGCTTCGCCGCCGCGGCGACAGGGATGATCGGGATCATGGCGCTCCCCGGCCGGCTGATCTTCACCCCGCTCGGCGGATTCTGGCCGCGGCCGAGGGTGACGGCCGCGATCTTCGCGCTGCAGGCGCTGGGGCTGCTGGCGCTGCTCGTCGCGCGGGACGCTGCGGGAGTCTGGGTCTTCGTGGTGCTCTTCGGCGCCGGCTTCGGCGCGATCACCCCGGCGCGCGCGGCGCTGATCGCCGAGTTCTACGGCCCCGCGCATTACGGAGCGATCGGTGGGGCGCTGGCGCTCGCCCTGGCACTCGCCCGTGCGCTGGCGCCGGTCGGGACGAGCGTGCTCCACGACGTAGCGGGCGGCTACCCGCTGGTGCTCGGCGGATTGGCCCTCGTCTCCGCCGCGGCCGCCCTTGCGGTGCTGCGGATGGCGCCGCGCAGCCCGGCGACAGCGACCCCTCCCGTCTCGGAGGTGCGTGTATGACCCCGGCTACGACCGCCGCGGTGCTCGTCCGCCCGGCCGAACGAGCCGATGCGCCTGCGATCACTTCGATCTACAACGAGGGGATCCGCGGCCGGATGGCCACCTTCGAGACGCGTGAGCGCACCGAGGCGGAGATTCTCGCCTGGTTCGGTGATCCCCGGCACCCGATCCTCGTCGCCGAGCAGGCGGGGGAGGTGGTCGGCTGGATCTCGGCCTCGACCTACCGCGCGCGCGAGTGCTACGCCGGCATCGCCGAGTTCTCGGTCTACGTCGCGGGCTCCGCGCGTGGCCGCCGAGTCGGAGACCTCCTCATGGCGTCTTTCCTCCCCGCCTGCGAGGCGGTAGGGCTCTGGAAGCTGGTCTCCCGCATCTTTCCGGAAAACCTCGCCTCCCGCGCCCTCTGCGCGCGGCACGGCTTCCGCGAGGTGGGCACCTACGAGAAGCATGCGCGGCTGGACGGCGTCTGGCGCGACGTGGTGATCGTCGAGCGGCTGCTGGAGCAGGGGTTCGTGGAGCGTGGATCGTAACTTCACGCCCCACGATCACTCTGCCGGCCCGCCGCGTGCAGGGGATCCGGGGCGAAGCTGATCCCCCTGACGCCAAAGACGATGACCGACTTCTCCGCTTCCGATCCCGCGGCCCCGCAGGGGGTGAGCCCCGCCGGCTGGCCGCGCCGTCCGACTCCGGATCCCAACGTCTTCGTGATCCCGCGGGAGGAGCTTCCGCCGGACCTCGCCGAGCGGCTCGGCGACCC
>JBPCIT010000415.1:0-7262 GCA_051006015.1 Longimicrobiaceae bacterium | reverse complement strand
GCGGCTTCGGTCGCGCCGTTCGGAGGGATGCTGCGCGGTTTGCTCGGGCGACAGATGAAAGTCGAGGTCGGAGGTGCGCAGGGTTGCGGGCGACTTCCCCCCCCCCCGCAACCCCTCTGCAGATTGGCTCACGCGTCGAAGAGCGTCGCCTGCGGCAGGTCGCCGGGCAGCCCGCGCGCTGGCGGCACGTAGCCGAGGCGGCGGTACGCCTGCGGGGTAGCGACCCTGCCGCGCGGAGTGCGCATCAGAAATCCGTTCTGGATCAGGAAGGGCTCGTACACCTCCTCGAGCGTCCCCGCGTCCTCGCCGATCGCCACCGCCAGGGTGTTCAGCCCCACGGGACCGCCGTCGAACTGCTCGATCAGCGAGCGCAGCACGCGGGTGTCCATCTCATCGAGGCCGAACTCGTCCACGTCCAGCATGCGCAGCGCGGCGTCCGCGACCGGCACGTCGATCACCCCCTCCGCACGTACCTCGGCGTAGTCCCTGAGGCGCCGCAGCAGACGGTTGGCCACGCGAGGGGTGCCGCGCGAGCGCCGCGCAATCTCGAAGGCGCCTTCGGAGGTGCAGCGCACCCCGAGGATCTCGGCGGAGCGCTCGACGATGAAGGCGAGCTGCTCGACCGGGTAGTAGTCCAGCCGGTGCACGATGCCGAAGCGCGCGCGCATCGGCGGGGTGAGCAGCCCGAAGCGGGTGGTGGCGCCGATCAGGGTGAAGCGCTCGACGGGCATCGAGATCATCTGCGCGTGCGGCCCATCCGAGAGGCGGATGTCGATCCGGTAGTCCTCCATCGCCGGATAGAGGAACTCCTCGATGATCGGCCGCAGCCGGTGGATCTCGTCGATGAAGAGGATGTCGCCCTCGCGCAGGTGGGTGAGCATCCCCACCAGATCGCCCGGCTTCTCCAGCGCGGGACCCGAGGTGATCTTGATGTTCACCCCCAGCTCACGCGCCATCAGCATCGCCAGCGTCGTCTTGCCCAGCCCCGGAGGGCCGAAGAGCAGCACGTGGTCGAGCGGCTCGCGCCGGCCGAGCGCCGCGTCGATGGCGATCTTGAGGCCCTCCTTCACCTTCGGCTGCCCGATGAACTCGGCGAGCCGCTGGGGCCGCAGGCTCAGCTCGCCGGTCTCCTCCTCGGAGAGCGCCTGCGGGGTGGTGACCTCGGAGCGCGTTGGATTGGACATGCGGAGCCACGCCTGTGTTTACGGTTTTTCTTCGGAGCGCCTGCTCATACCCCAAGCCGCCGGGCGGGTTCACGCGCCGGTTGCCGGAATACGTGGCCGAGCACGACTTCTGCTATCCACGCCGATCCGACGGTACATAGAAGTCCCGAGGTGGGGGCGCTCCTGCCGCTGTTGTGCAGGCATGCTACGCCGGATGCGGAATTCTATAATCGTTGCACAACTGGCAATTACCCGATGGACCGCACCACCGCGTTGCTTACGGGCCTTGCAATCCGCGGCCACGCCAGTAGCCCGGCTTGCGCTTCTGGTGTGCCACGGCAAGGATCACGATCTCCTCGGGCCGCAGCCGGTAGACCACGCTGAAGGGGAAGCGCCGCACCAGCCTCCGTCGGGTACCGGCCAGGTAGGGGCTGCCAAGCTCCGGGTAGGCGGTGATCTCTTGCACGACCCGCTCTACCGCCTCCGCGAACTCGGCGCCCAGGTCCGGCACCTCCGCGTCGTAATGCTCCACGGCTCGACGCAACTCCGCACGAGCCGATTGGTGGAAGCGAACCCTCTGGGTGCTCACTGGTGTGAGCGGGCACGTAACTCTGCGAAGACATCGTCGGCAGGAATCAGCTCGGCGGAACCTGCCTCGACTTCGGCCAGGCGGCGCCGGATCTCCTCCTCCCAGGCGCGCTCGACTTCCTGCGGGTCCTCACTTTCATCCTCGTCGAGGCTGGCGATCAGCCGCTGCGCCAGCCGCGCCCGCTCCGCGGTCGGCAGCGCGAGGATTGCCGCTTCCAACTCCTCCACGGGTCTGCTCATGCGATCACTCTCCGGCTGCAGGTTGGCAGACTGTGCACCGAGCACTGCATACCACGTCCTTACCGCATCCGCGCCAGCGCGGCGCGGATCAACTCCTGCGCGCTGCGACTGCCGCCCTCCTGCAGCACCGCACGTACGGCGTCCTCAGCGGTAGGGGCGGGGAAGCCGAGCACGGTGAGGGCGCGCACCGCCTCCTCGACGCCGGGCTCCTGCGCTCCCACGCCGGCAGCGCGAATCGCGATGTCGTCCAGCTTGCCGCTCAGGTCGAGGATCAGCCGCTCGGCAGTCTTGCGGCCCACACCGCTGACGGCGGTGAGCGCGGCGGTGTCGCGGTCGCGGATGGCGCGCACCAGCCGCTCGGCGGGGAGGGCGGAGAGCAGCGCCAGCGCGAGGCGCGGCCCCACCCCGGAGGCGCCGAGCAGGCGTGAGAACACGGTGCGCTCGACCTCCTCCAGGAAGCCGAAGAGCAGCACCGCATCCTCGCGTACCAGGTGGTAGACGCGCATCTCGACGGGCTCTCCGAGGCGGGGGAGCCGCTCGAAGACCGGCAGGGGGATGAAGAGCTCGTAGCCGACGCCGCCGGGGGTCATCACCTCGACCCGGTCCATCTCGCGCGCCAGCAGCGTGCCGTGGATGCGGGAGATCACGAGGCGCCCCGCCGCTGGTGGAGGAGCTCCAGGGAGAAGCGCATGCCGGGCCGGGGCGGGCCGCCGACGCCGCGGAAGCAATGGCAGAGCGCGGCGGCGATCCCGTCGGCCGCGTCGGCGGGACGGGGAACCTCCCGCAGCTTGAGCAGCCGCTGCACCATGAGGCCGACCTGCTCCTTGGTGGCACGGCCGGTACCGACGACCGCGGCCTTGATCTCGGCGGGGGGATACTCGACCACCTCGACGTCGCGCAGCGCCGCGGCGACCAGGATCGCGCCGCGCGCGTGGCCGAGCACCACCGCGGTGCGCACGTTCTTCCCGAAGAAGACCCCCTCGACCGCGACGACATCCGGCGTGTGGCGCTCCATCAGCTCGGCGACCCCCTCGTGGATGTCGCGCAGCCGCTCGGGCAGCGGGGCGCGCGCCTCGGTGCGGATCACCCCGCACTCCCGAAGCGAGACGGCGCCGTCGCCACTGCGGGCGACGACGCCGTAGCCGGTGATGGCGGTTCCAGGGTCGATACCAAGCACGATCACGGCAGCTCAGCCAGGAGAGACGACCCGCCGCTGGCCGGCGGGTAGAAAGCAGGGGGAATGACGGCCGGCGTTACGCGCCGACCAGGCTCTCCTCCGCGATGTCCGCGTTGGAGTAGACCTTCTGCACGTCGTCCGATTCCTCGAGCAGGTCGAGCAGCTTGACCAGCCGCTCGGCGTCCTTGCCCTCGACGCGCACGGTGCTCTTGGGGATCATCGCCAGCTCCGCCTCCTCCCACTCGAGGCCGCGCGCACGCAGCGCATCCTGCACGCTATGGAAGCTGCCCACCTCCGTGTAGACGGTGAAGGAATCCTCCTCGACCTCCATGTCCTCCGCGCCAGCGTCCAGCGCCGCCTCGAGAACGGTGGCCTCGTCGTAACGCGAGGCGTCGAGGATGATCTGCCCCTTGCGGTCGAACATCCAGGCCACCGAGCCGCTCTGCCCCAGGTTGCCGCCGTGCTTCGAGAGGATGTGCCGGACGTCGGCCACGGTGCGGTTGGCGTTGTCGGTGAGCGCCTCCATGAAGATCGCCACGCCGCCGGGGCCGTAACCCTCGTAGGTCAGCTCCTGATACTCGACGCCCTCGAGCTCGCCGGTGCCCTTCTTGATCGCCCGCTCGATGTTCTCGTTGGGCATGTTGGCGGCGCGGGCGGTATCGATCGCCAGGCGCAGGCGCGGATTGCCGTCCGGATCGCCGCCGCCCTCCTTGGCGGCCACGGTGAGCTCACGAATCAGCTTGGTCCAGGCGGCGGCTCGCCGCTGATCGGTGACTGCCTTCTTGCGCTTGATCTGCGCCCACTTGCTATGCCCGGCCATCGGGCACCTCCCTCGGTCGATCAGGAATGGATGGAAAGGAGAAAGCCTTTGCTGGCAAGAATATAATCCGGCGGCCCGGGGGCGGGCAACCAACCTCTTCCCCTCCCCGCTTCCCCGGTCAGCGTCGGCGGCGCGAGCGCGAGGTGTGGTGCTGCCGACCCCACTGGACCGGATTGAGAGGCCGTTTGTCGGTGTGCCGCCTGCGGTAGGTCGGCTTGTGCGGCCAGCCGGGCGCGCCAACCCCGATCCAGATCCCGAGCGCGAGCACCAGCACCGCGCCCAGCACCATGAGCCATCCTGTAGTCGTCATTCGTCCTCCTTGACCGGCAGCCGAGCGCCCGTCGGAAGCGCCGCGATCTGCCTCGACATTCTCTGGTGGAGTTCTGCGTTGCCGGCGAGAATCCCGCGGAAGGTCGGATCCTGCTGGTTGAAGCGGAGCTCCCGCCCGCCGAGGTCCGTCACCCTGCCTCCGGCCTCCGCCACGATCAGCGCCGCGGCGCACACATCCCACTCGCTCTTGAAGCCGCGCGCGAGGTAGAGGCCGCCGCTGCCGTCCGCCACCTTCACCATCTTATAGGCGGTGCTCCCCAGCGGCTGGATCCGCCAGTCGCCTGCGAAGGGAGCGAATTCTCCCCGCCGAATCTCGGAACGGGAAGCAAGGATCAAGCCGCCTCCGGCCGCCTCGCGGGGCGAGGGGCGGATCGGCCCTCCGTTGCGGAAGGCACCGCCGCCAGCGGTGGCGTGATACAACTCATGGCTCGCCGGGTTGAAGACCACACCGAGCCGCGGCAGTCCCTCCTCCGCCAGCGCGACGCTGATCCCGAACTCCGGATATCCGTCCACGAAGGAGCGGGTGCCGTCGATCGGATCGACGATCCAGACGCGCTGCGCCTGCAGCCGGGCGGGCGAGTCCGCGGTCTCCTCGGAGAGCCAGCCGTAGCCGGGCCGCTCCCGAAGCAGCGCATCCTTGAGGATGCTGTCGGCGAGCAGATCCGCCTCGGTGACTGGCTGATCCGGCGCCTTGTAGTGGACCGGGTGCGGCTGGCGGAAGAAGCGCAGCACTGCCTCTCCTGCGGCACGCGCCGCGGCGACGGCAAGCTCCAGATCCGCATCGAATTCCGCGAGTCCGCGCAAAACAGGAGCGGGAAAGAGGGGGGAGAGCTGCTCGGTGCGGCGCCGGGGATGCGGCCTAGCCGCTGCCCAGCTCGCGCGAGTGGCGGTACATCTCGGCTGCGCGCTCGGGCACGCCTTTGCGATCGTAGGAGATGCCGAGCGCGTAGTAGATGCGGCTGTTGCGCGGCTGCAGGCGCAATGCGTGCTCGAGAGCTTCGATCGCCGCGTCCGGATCCCCGAGCTGGTGGAGGGCCTCGCCAAGCAGCAGGTACGCCGCGGCGTTGTTGGAGTCGAGCTCGACGACCCGCCGCAGCTCGCTCGCCGCGGTGGAGTACACACCGCGCCTGAAGAGGGTGAGGCCGAGCTGATGGCGCACGGTACCCATCTCCGGCGCGATCCGCAGCGCCCGCCGCAGCTCCCTCTCGGCATCCTCATAGCGGCAGAGCGAGAGGAGCACCGAACCGAGGCCGAGCAGGGCGCCTACGTCCTGCGGGTCGGCGGCGACCGCGGCCGAGTACAGCTCGGCCGCCTCGGTGTGGCGTCCCTCCTCGACGAGGCGGCCCGCCCGGTCATAGCGGCCTCCGGCAGCATCAGCAGCATCGCCCTCCGCCACCTCGCCGTGCCCCTCGACCGGAGCTTCGTCCCGCCTGATCATTCCTCCCTCTCGCCCACCTCGGCCGCGACCCAGCGGCAGTACGCCTCCAGCCCCGTCGCGACAGGCAGCGCGAGCAGCTCCGGAACCTCGTACGGGTGCAGCTCGGCGGCCCGCGCGAAGAGACGCTCAACCCCGGCGGCGGGTGTCTTCATCAGCATCAGCAGCTCCGCCTCCGTCTGGACCGCGCCCTTCCAGCGGTAGACCGAGGTCAGCCCGGGAATCAGGTTGGCGCAGGCGATGAGGCGCTCCTCCACCAGCTGCCGCGCGAGTCGTTCGCCGGCAGCGGCGTCGGGCACCGTGGTGATGACGAGTGTCAGATCGTCCGGCCGCTCCGCCATCGCGTCTATCAGCTCTGCTCCGGCAGCGACTCCTCGAGCAGCTCGCCCTCCCCGGTCAGATCCGCGAGCACATGGCGCGCGTGCGCCACGTGCCGCTCGGCACCCGCCACGCGGGGCGGGCGCGCCAGGAAGGCGCGCAGGTGCGCGATGGCCTCGTCCCGGTCGCCACGCCCCAGCAGCAGGAAGGAGAGCCCGTAGTGCGCCCCGGAGGCGTGGGGTTTCAGCTCGAGCGCGCGCCGGTAGGTGCGGATCGCCTCGTCGTTCATGCCGATGCGGGTGTAGGTCACCGCGATCTGCTGCAGCACGTCGGTGTCGTTCGGGGAATCCCGAAGGGCCAGCCGGAAGGATGTAAGCGCTTCGTGATACTTCTCCTCCCGGAGCAGATCACTTCCCTCTTCGTAATAGTCGGGGTCGTCCGTAGCGCCTACGGGTCGGCCAGAAAGGAGATTGCTCCACCAGGACATATCGGAACTCGCGGGGAATAGAGATGCCACTGAAGCCGGCGCACCCGCTTCGGGGAACCCGGAAGGCGACCCGGCGCGGGTCGGGCCGGCGGAACGCCAAAGCTACCGGTCGAGGGGAGGAGACGCAACTACCACGCCCTCCTCATCGAGGAGGATCTGCAGCCCCGCTCCGCGCAGCGCATCGGCGCCTCCGGGCGCCGCGGGATCGAGCACGATCCGACCCCCCGGGGCGAGCATCCGCAGCGCCTCCGCGAGGCGCTCGTCGCCGCCGGTGAGGGCAACCGCGCGCATCGAGTGCGACGCGACGGGGAGCGAAGTCCCCGCGGCCACGCGGCTCACCCCCGGCTGCTCGGGAAAGGAGGCGAGGGCGGAATCCACCGCGAGTATCTCCACCTCGGGGACCAGCGCCACGATCGCGGGCGCCAGAGCGGCCCCGGATCCGATGATCAGAAACCTTCCCGGGCTTCCGGTAATCCCCAGCAACGCGGCGAGCCGGATCGCCGCATCCTCCGCCACCTCCGGCGCCGCGGCTGAAGGTAGCGCAGGACCCGGTGGATAGCGCAGGTCGGCGAGCCCGCCGTGCACCGCGTACTGCTCGCGGCAGTTCGCGCAGCCGAGACTCCCCTCGTAGATGCGTCGCTCCTCCAGCCGGTCGGCGAGCAGGATCAGGCCGAAGTCGGGGCCGCAGCGCGGGCAGGTCAGGA
>JBPCIT010000414.1:0-26436 GCA_051006015.1 Longimicrobiaceae bacterium | reverse complement strand
CGCTTCAGGGCACCACGTTAGATCTCCCACATCACCAGGGTGGTATTTCACCGATGGCTCCACGAAGGCTAGCGCCTCCGCTTCCCAGCCTCCCACCTATCCTACACAAGCGGTGCCGAAGACCAATCGAGGAACCCGCGCACGTCGGAGGAACGGACGAAGAAATCGCCCAGCGCGGCCCGGTGGGGCCCATGCCAGTCCGATCCTCCCGTGCAGAGGAGGCCGAACTCCTGGGCCGTCGCCTCGAGGAGGTGCGACTGCGCAGGTGTCTGTGCCGGCCGGTAACATTCGATCCCGTCCAATCCCCACTCGATGAAGCCGTTCAGCTCCTGCTCGAGCGTCTCCAAGGGTGGGTGAGCCCAGACGGCCAGGCCGCCCGCCGCATGGATCAGATCGATCGCCTCACGCACCGGGGGGAATCGGGTGACTACGAATGCGGGCCCCTCATCCGAGAGATAGCGAAGGAACGCTTCGCCGTAGTAACGGGTGTGGCCACCTTTGAGGAGCGCCCGCGCCAGGTGTGGACGGCCGATGGAGTTCACCTCCGGACCGGCGTCGGCGATTACCTCCTCGAAACCGATGTCCACGCCCAGATCCTGCAGCTTCTCCACCATCCGGCGCATCCGCACCTGGCGCTGCTCAAACGCTGCTTGCTGGTGGCGGAGGATCGGCTCGGCGGCGGGATCGATGAAGTAGCCGAGGATGTGCAGCTCCGCCGCCTCGTGGCGGGTGCTGATCTCGATTCCGGGGATGAGCTTTATGCCACAGCGCTGCGCCTCCTCCTCGGCCTCGAAGACACCCGCCGCCGTGTCGTGGTCGGTGAGGGCAATCGCATCGAGTCCGCCTGCGGCAGCGGCTCGCACCACGGCGGCCGGCGCGAGATGGCCATCCGAGACGTACGAGTGGGTGTGAAGGTCGAGCTTCATCGGCGAGCTGCATCCGTGCCTGGGCCCGAGCTTAGCTCGACTGGGAGCAGACCGACGTGCCTGAGCCGACCCATCGCCTCAGCGCCAGGCAAGCCCGATTCCCCAATCCGACGTCTCGCTGCCGATCCCGAGCCCGATGCGGAAGGAGAGGTTCGGCTGAAAAGCGACGTCAACGCCGATATCGGCAAGAATGCGGGCCCTGAGATCGGCATCCCGACGCGGAGCGCTGACGAGTCCCACTCGCGGATGTATATAAGGAGTGACGCTGAAATCCCCCGGGATGAACGTCCTCCCGGCGGTTACGCCCACGATGAAGCCAGCCGAGGTGAAGTCTTCGGTGAGAATCGCCTGAACGCCGCTGGAGAAAGCCAGGTTCAGTGGGGCTCCTTCCACCTGGAACGGGTTCCTCAACTCTCCGCCGAGGAGGACTGCAGCGTCCTGTACGTCAGCCACACCAAGCCGGACACCCAGATCGTACCCGCCCAGGTTCCGGCGCCAGATGCCCTCCAGCGCGAAGTTGCCGGGCCTCTCGCTCAGGTAGAGTCCGAGATCTCCCCCGGCCCGTGGAGAGAGGTAGCTCGGGGTGAACACCTGCGCGCTCCCCGCAGTAGCCCCGACACCAAGTAGACCGAGGCACAGCACCAGAACCAGCCAGCTATTCTTCATCGATCCGTAGATTACACGAGTGGGAAAATCGCTCCCTGCGCATGCGCAGGGGACACGCGGACCGCATCGAGCGGCGGCGGGCGGGGCGGTACGCGTCAAGATTCGGACCAGTCACAGCGCAGCATGAAAACCTGCCCCTCCCGCTTCGGCAAGTGGAAGAGGCCGCAACCGCCACCAAATACACCGGCCGAGCACCGGCCACCTGCGCGCTATACCGTCTCCGACCGCTCGCTCAGTACCGTGACCACGTTGTCGATGACCTGGAGAAAGCCACCGGCGACGTGGAACCTCTCGGTTTGCTCGCCCCTGCGAATGCGGAGCCGTCCCTCGCCCAGGATCGCCATCAGCGGAGCGTGGCCGCGCAGGATGCCCAACTCACCGTCCCAGGTGGGCGCGACGACGGAATCTGCCGCTCCATCGAAGAGCGTGCGCTCCGGCGTGATGACGGAAACGCGCAGTCCGCCCGCGGCGGGCGCGCCGGCGGGGGCCGCCATCAGCCGCCCTGCTCCAGACGGCGGCCCTTCTCGACCGCTTCGTCGATGCCGCCGACCATGTAGAAGGCCTGCTCCGGGAGGTGGTCGAACTCACCGGCGACGACGCGCTCGAAGGACTCGATCGTCTCCTCGACCTTGACGTACTTGCCGGGCGTGCCGGTGAACGCCTCCGCCACGTGGAAGGGCTGGGAGAGGAAGCGCTGGATGCGCCGCGCACGGCCCACGATCACCTTGTCCTCCTCGGTAAGCTCGTCCATACCGAGAATCGCGATGATGTCCTGCAGCTCCTTGTAGCGCTGCAGGATCCGCTGCACCGAGGTGGCGACCTGATAGTGGCGCTGCCCGATGAACTGCGCGTCGAGGATGCGCGAGGTCGAATCGAGCGGGTCCACCGCCGGGTAGATGCCCAGCTCGGAGATCGCGCGCGAGAGCACCGTGGTGGCGTCCAGGTGGGCGAAGGCCGTGGCGGGCGCGGGGTCCGTCAGGTCGTCCGCTGGAACGTAGATCGCCTGAACCGAGGTGATCGACCCCTCACGCGTCGAGGTGATCCGCTCCTGCAGCGCGCCCATCTCGGTGGCGAGCGTCGGCTGGTAGCCCACCGCGGGGGGCATGCGACCGAGCAGCGCCGACACCTCCGAGCCCGCCTGCGTGAAGCGGAAGATGTTGTCCACGAAGAAGAGAACGTCCTGCTTCTCCACGTCGCGGAAGTACTCCGCCACCGTCAGGCCGGTGAGCGCCACGCGCAGGCGGGCGCCCGGCGGCTCGTTCATCTGTCCATAAACGAGAGCCACCGATGACTCGGAGAGGTTCTCCTCGTTGATCAGGTTGCTCTCCTTGAACTCGATCCAGAGGTCGGTGCCCTCCCGGGTGCGCTCGCCGACGCCCGCGAACACCGAGCGGCCGCCGTGCCCCATGGCGATATTGTGGATCAGCTCCTGAATGATCACCGTCTTGCCGACGCCCGCGCCGCCGAAGAGGCCGATCTTGCCGCCCTTCACGTACGGCGTCAGCAGATCGAGAACCTTGATGCCCGTTTCCAGGATCTCGGTCTTCGGCTCCAGGTCCACGAACTGGGGTGCTGGGCGGTGGATCGGCCAGCGCTCGGCGCCTGCGGGGATGTCGCCGCGCTCGTCCACGGGATTGCCCGTCACGTCGAGGATGCGGCCGAGTGCGGCGGTGCCCACCGGCACCATGATCGAGCCACCGGTATCCTCCACCTCCATCCCGCGGACGACGCCATCCGTCGAGGACATCGCGACCGCCCGGACCATCCGGCGGCCGATGTGCTGCTGCACCTCGAGCGTGAGGTCGAGGGCGGGGCGTCCGTCCTGCGCCGGCTGGCGGATCCGCACCGCGTTGTAGATGCCAGGGATCTGGCCCTCGGTGAACTCAGCGTCGATCACCGGTCCGATCACCTGCACAACCCGGCCGATGTTGCGGCCGGTGGCGACGGTGGCTCTCTCAGGGGCAGTGGCTGCCATTCGTATCTCCTAGAATTGTCTATTCCAAAGCTGCGGCACCGCCGACGATCTCGGCGATCTCCTGCGTGATCGCCGCCTGCCGCACGCGGTTGTAGGTGCGGGTCAGGAGCTGCACCATGTCGGAGGCGTTGTCGGTCGCGTTCTTCATCGCCGTGCGGCGCGCGCCCTGCTCCGCGGCAGCGGTCTCGAGCAGCGCGGTATACACCGAGTTGCGCACGTAGAGCGGCAGAATTCGCTCGAGGATCTCGTCCGCGGAAGGCTCGAGGAGGTAATCCACCGCGGCCGTCCGCTCCTCGGCGGCCGGCGGCTCGATCGGCAGCACCCGCAGGGTGTTCGGCGGCGTCGAGAGCGCCGAGTTGAAGCGCGCATGCACCACGTACACCGCGTCGAGCTCCCCCGCGACGAAGCGCTGCTGCAGCGGCTCCACCAGGGAGCGCGCATCCTCAGCGCCCGGGCGGTCGCCCACGTCAGTGCGCGCGCTGAGGATCTCCTCGCGCTGGAAGCGGAAGAAGGAGATCCCCTTGCGCCCCACGATGTGCAGCTCCGTCCGCACCCCCTGCTCGCGAAGCCGCTGCAACAGCTGCCGCGCTTCGCGGATGAGGTTGGCATTGAAGGCGCCGGCGAGGCCGCGATTGGAGGTGACGAGCAGGATCGCGGCGCGGCTCACCGTCTCCGGTTGGCGGAGCAGCGAGTACCTCACCGCGAGCTCGGGCGTGAGCAGCCGCCCGATCACCTCGCGCAGCCGCTGCGAGTAGGGCCGGGCGGCCCCCAGCCTGTCCCGGGCGCGCTTGAGCTTGGACGTGGCGACCATCTCCATCGTCCGCGTGATCTTGCGCGTGTTCTGGACCGAACGAATTCGACCCTTGAGTTCTCTGGCTTTTGCCATGATCTAGCTCAGGAGCTCTGCCGGCCGCCTGCCACACCGCTCTGGGGGCGCTGGGCGAGGCGGAGCTGCTCCTCGGACATCCGCCGGTCGGCGTCCGTCTCATGCAGAATCGCCGACTTCGAGTAGTCCTCCGTGCCCACCGGCGAGTGCGGGTCGGCGAAGAGATCCTTGTAGCGCCTGATCGCGGCGACCAGCGCCTCCTCGCTCTCCTTGCTGAGCACCCGGCTGCTCCGGATCTCGCTGAGGAGCTGCGGATGATCGGCGTTGAGGAAGATGTGGAAGTCGCGCTCCCACACCCGGATCTGCGCCGCGTCCACGTCGTCGAGGTAGCCGTTGGTCAGCGCGTAGATGATCGCCACCTGGTTCTCGACCGGCATCGGCGAGTACTGCGGCTGCTTCAGCACCTCGACGGAGCGCGCGCCGCGCGCGAGCTGCCGCTGGGTGACCGCGTCCAGCTCCGAGCCGAAGGCGGCGAAGGCCTCGAGCTCGCGGTACTGCGCCAACTCGCCCTTGAGCTTGCCGGCGACCTGCTTCATCGCCTTGATCTGCGCGGCGCCGCCCACCCGGGAGACCGAGATGCCGACGTTCACCGCCGGCCGCACCCCCGAGTAGAAGAGGTTGCTCTCGAGGAAGATCTGCCCGTCGGTGATCGAGATCACATTCGTCGGGATGTACGCCGAGACATCGCCTGCCTGCGTCTCCACGATCGGGAGCGCGGTCAGCGAGCCGCCGCCCATCTCGTCGGAGAGCTTGGCGGCACGCTCCAGCAGGCGCGAGTGCAGGTAGAAAACGTCGCCAGGATACGCCTCGCGGCCCGGCGGGCGGCGCAGCACCAGCGACATCTGCCGGTATGCGACAGCCTGCTTCGAGAGGTCGTCGTAGACACAGAGCGTCGCCATGCCCTTGCCGTTCTCGTCCTTGGTGTACATGAAGTACTCGGCGAGCGCGGTGCCGGCGTAGGGGGCGATGTACTGGAGCGGCGCGGGATCGGAGGCGGTCGCGGCGACGACGATCGTGTAGTCCATCGCCCCGGCGTCCGTGAGGCGCTGCACCACGCCGGCCACCGTCGAGGCCTTCTGCCCGATGGCGACGTAGACGCAGATCACGCCCTTCCCCTTCTGGTTCATGATGGCATCGATGGCGATCGCCGTCTTGCCGGTGCCGCGGTCGCCGATGATCAGCTCACGCTGACCGCGCCCGATGGGAATCAGCGCGTCGATCGCCTTGATGCCGGTCTGCAGCGGCTCGTGCACCGGCTGCCGAAGCACGATGCCCGGCGCCACGATGTCCACCTCGCGCCGACCGACGCTCTGGATCGGGCCCTTGCCGTCGACCGGGTCTCCAAGTGTGTTGACGACGCGCCCGAGATAGCCGGGGCCGACGGGGATATCGAGCACGCGGCCGGTGCGGCGCACCTGGTCGCCCTCCTGCACGTGCGTCCAGTCGCCCATGACGACGGCGCCGATGTTGTCCTCCTCGAGGTTCAGCGCCAGCGCGGTGATCGTCTCGCCGCTTTCCGTTGCGGTGACCTCGAGCATCTCGCTCGCCATGGTGCCGCTCAGGCCGTAGATGCGTGCCACACCGTCCTTTACCTCGAGGATCTCGCCAACGTCCTCTGCACGGAAATCGCTCTCGTAGCGCTCGATCTCACTGAGCAGAATATCCTTGATCTCGCTTGCGCGGAGCGCGGTATCCGTTGTTGCCATTGATCCTATCTGGTCATGAGTGTTGAGTGGCGCGCGCGCCATTGCCGCTCGGCATCTTCGCCACGAGCAGGTGGCGCCGCAGCTCGCTAGCGCGCTTGCGGACGGAGCCGTCGAGAATCTGATCTCCCACCCGCACCACCACGCCGCCGATCAGGCCGCGGTCCACGCGAAAGCTGGGCAGCACCTCGAGGCCGAGCATTCGCTGGAGCGAGGTGCGGATCTCTTCGCGTAGCTGCTCATCGGGCTCGCGAGCCACGACGACCTCCGCACGGACGCGGCCGCGCCGCTGATCGACCAGCTCGCCGTATTGCTCCGCGATGTCCTCGAGAAAGGGGGCGCGGCGCTTCTGGATCACCACCAGCACGAAGCGAAGGAAGAGATCCGGGACCCGCCCCTCGAGCGCCTGCCGGACCACGGCGGTCTTGGCCTCGATCTCGATCAGCGGCGTCTCCAGGAACTTCCGGATGCGCGGCTCACGGTCGAGCAGCCGGTTCAGCTCGGCGAGCGAGCGGCCGAAGTCGTCGACCGTGGGCTCGCCGCCGTGCCGGTCGGCGAGGGCGAGCAGCGTTTCCGCATAGTTGCGGGAGATGGCCGTGCCGCGCACCGCTCAGACTCCCGCCGGGACGGAGGCGGCGTTCCGCTCCGCCTGGCCAAGGAACTCGCGCACGAGGCGGCGGTTCTGCTCATCGTCCAGGTTGCGTTGCACCAGCTTCTCCGCGGCGGCGATTGCCAGCTCCACGGTGTCACGGCGGACCTGGTCCATCGCCAGCTCAATCTCCGCGGCGATGTCGCGTCGGGCGCGCTCGAGCATCTCAGCCTGTTCCCGGCGCGCCTGGGCGAGCAGCTCCTCGCGGGTGCGCTCGCCGGAGGTGCGCGCCTCTGCGAAGATCTCCTGTGCCTGCGCGCGCAGCTCCTCGTGCTCGCGGCGCTGCTGCTCGAGCAGCGCCTGCGCCTCCTCGTGGTCACGCGCGGCGGCAGAGAGCAGCTCGCGGATGCGCTGCTCTCGCGCCTCGACCGCCCCGAGGATGTGGGGGTAAGCAAACCAGTACAGGGCGGCCAGGACGATCCCGAAGACCAGGAGGGTCCAGAACATCAACCCGCCCTCCGGCGTCAGCAGACCGCCCTGTCCCTCCGCC
Source organism: Longimicrobiaceae bacterium (assembly GCA_051006015.1). GTDB lineage: Bacteria > Gemmatimonadota > Gemmatimonadetes > Longimicrobiales > Longimicrobiaceae > JBPCIT01. Next base: position 19,141 of record JBPCIT010000414.1, on the reverse strand, counting down.
GCCGCCAGGGCCGGCGAAGCCCAGAGCAGCAGGATCAGCGGCGTGAGGCGCAGCGATTTGAGCATCATAAGCTCCGTCTACAGCAAGATGTTGGCCGCCCCCGCGGGATCTCCCGCGGGGGCGTGGTGGTTACAGCACGATCAGGATCATGATGACCAGGGCGAACAGCGCCGCGCCCTCGATCAGCGCTGCCAGAATGATTGCGGCAGTCTGGATGTTTCCCGCCATCTCGGGTTGCCGCGCGATTCCCTGCACCGCCCCGTTGCCGATCAGCCCGATGCCGATCCCGGCGCCGATGATCGCCAGGCCGGCACCCAGGCCCGCACCCAGCAGCGCCGTACCCGCCTGGACTGCTGCCGGTGCCGCTTCAACTGGTACCTGCATTGGTTCCTCCAGAGGAACAATGTGATGATCTGGGGTCCAGCTCACGGCCGCAGCCGTCCACGCTACCAGGCCACCGTCCAACGGCGGCCACGCGTTTTCCCCGGGCACCCATCTCCGGGTACAGTACGACGGGGATGAGCACTCCTCCGCCGGCGCAGCAATGTGGGGCGGCTGCGCGCGCCCTCGCTCAATGGTGTGCGTGCCGGATCAGCCCGATGAAGACGCTGGTCAGCAGCGCAAAGATGTAGGCCTGCAGAAAGGCCACAAAGATCTTCAGGAACGTCAGCGCCACCGTCATTACAATCGGACCCACGATCAGCCACCAGCTCCCGAACACGAAGATCAGGCCGATGAGCGAGTAGATGACGATCTTGCCTGCAGTCATGTTCGCCATCAACCGGATCGCCAGCGCGAAGGGCTTCGCCAGCTTGCCGAGCATCTCGACGGGGGAGAGAATGATCAGCAGCAGGATCCGCATCGGCAACGGCAATTCCTTGTTCCAGTAGAAGATCGTGTTGAGGTAGCCCACCGGCCCCAGCGCCCTCATCCCCGCCACCTCGATCACGATCAGCGAGAGGAGCGCGAACGAGGCGGTTACCGAGATACTGGCAGTCGCCGCGCCTCCATAGGGGACTAGCCCCAGCAGGTTCGCGATCGCGATGAAGAAGAAGAGGGTGGTGACGAACGGGACGTACTTCTCGCCGCCGTGGCCGATGTTCGGCATCACCACCTGGTCGCGGAAGAAGAGGACCATCGCCTCGATGACGTTGTGCCCCCCGCGCGGAGAGTTGCCCCCCTCACGCGAGCGGCGCGCCGCCCGCGCGGCCGGGATGAAGATCAGCAGCATCAGCAGACCGGTGATCCAGAGATAGATCACGTACTTGGTCGGCGTGATGTCGAGGGGGCCGAGCATCCACGAGCCGGCGGGCGGGAGATCCACATACCCGGCGAAGGGCACCTTCATCACCCGTTCATCGAGAATGTGGTGCATGATGTCGTCCCCCTCCGGTACGCTCGCTACCGTCTCGTGCGCCGGCACGGTCGGCGGCGGGGGCGTGATCTGCTGCGCCTGTGCGGGGGCGATCAGCAGCATCAGGGAAAGAGCAAGCGAGGCAAACATTCAGCGTCCCGTTGCGGGTGCGGTGTGGAGCACGATCGGCTCGAGCGGGGTGGTGAGCAGGAAAACGCCGACCAGCGTCAGCAGCGTCGGCGCCGGTGGGAGGGCGAGCGCAGGAACCAGCAGAAGCGCTGCGATCCCGACTGTCAGGAAGCGCAGCGCGATGCCGAGCCCGAAGGCGAGCAGCCGCCGCTCCGGAAAGAGGAGCACCGCGAGCAGCCAGAAGCTCGCGACCTGGAGGGCCAGGGCGACGCTGCCGCCCACCAGCACCCCGTCGCGCGCCCCGGGACCCACGATCCCGATTCCGAGGAGCACCGCCAGCGCCGCCACCGCGACCGCGCCCAGTGCATATCGTATCCCGGATTTCGTCACCGTTGCTCCCGCTCCCGTTTCTGCCGTTCTCTCGGTCCGATGACCAGCTGCCGATACATCGCGTAGAAACCCGCACCCGCTCCCACGAACACGCCGAGGATCAGCAACCACGGCGTGGTTCCGAGCCGCATGTCCAGCCAACGACCTGCCAGGAGGAAGACCACGATGGAAGCGGCAAACTGGATGCCAACGCCCATGAATTCCCCGGCCTGGCTCACCGACGAGCGTTCATCCGGGCCATGCGGAGGGTTCGGCGCCATGTGCTCTCCCGCTGATTTCGTTGCGGTCGGAGGTGAACAGCGGGTAAATAATAGGAGCTTGTGAAATTTTTCGCAAGCGCTCTTTCTCGCGCCCCGGCACTCTGCTTGACTCTCCACTTCGGCGGCCTTTATCTTGCCGTTGAGCGCAGATGGGACCCGCCGCATGGCAGTCTCCGCCGGCGGCTGCGGGAAGCAAGCGGTTCACCTCAACTCTGGTCCGCGGCGAATGAGAAGCCTTTTCGACTCGGGAGCGGGCACGAGGCGCAGGGCGGCCGTGGCCGTGGTAGCGCTCTACATGCTCTCCGCCTGCACACCCCGCGAGCCCGCTCCCGTTCCACCCTCCGGTCAGGAACGCGCCGTGACTGAATCTCCCGCGACGGGACCTCTCGTCTCCTCACTCCAGGTCGAGACCCAGGGGGATAGCTTACACTTCTTGCTGCAGGTGACGAACGCCGCGCAGGAGGCGGTCCCACTCACCTTTCGAACTGGCCAGTCCGCGGACTTCATCGTCGCGCACGAGGGGCGGGAGCTCTGGCGCTGGTCCAGCGACCAGATGTTCACGCAGGCGATCCGCAATGAGCGGCTGACCCCGGGGGAGACTCGCTCCTTCGAGGCGAGCTGGAGCCCGCCGGGCGATCTGCGCGGCACGCTCACGGTGCGCGGCTACCTCACTGCGGAGGAGCACCGCGCGGAGCAGCAGGCGGAGGTGCGGCTGCCGTGAAATTGGCCCCGGCGCCGGAACGCCGGCGGTGATCGGCCCCCTCGCTCTCCTGGGCTTCCTCGTCCTTCTCTCCGGTTTCTTCTCGGGCGCGGAGATCGCGCTCTTCTCGCTGGGCGAGGCTCGGGTGCGCACGCTCGTGGACGAAGGCCGCCGCGGCGCGCGCGCGCTGGCGGAGCTGAAAGCCAACCCCGAGAAGCTGCTCGCCACCATCCTGATCGGCAACAACATCGTCAACATCGGCGCGGCGTCGCTCGCCACCGCGCTCGCGCTTGACTGGTTCGGCAGCCAGGGCGTCGCCTATGCGACCGGGGCCATGACGCTGCTGGTGCTGATCTTCGGGGAGATCACGCCAAAGGGGCTCGCCTCCGCGAACGCGGCCACCTTCGGTCTGACGGTGGCGCCGGTGATCCACTTCCTCTCACGGATCCTCTTCCCTATCGTCCTGCCGCTCGAGGCGCTCACCCGCTGGTTCGTGCGGCGCAGCCGGCGTGACGGCGTGCCGACGATCACCGAGGGGGAGATCCGCGAGATGACTGAGATCGCCCACGAGAAGGGTGCGATCGACGAGCATGAGCGGCAGATCATCGAGCGAGCCTTCTGGCTCGACGAAACGCGCGCGTGGGATATCATGACGCCGCGCGTCGAAATCTTCGCCTGGCCGGCGAGCCGGCCGTTGGGCGAGATCGCCGCGGAGCTGCCGACGGTGCGCTACTCGCGCATCCCGGTCTACCGCGAGAGCGTGGATGAGATCGTCGGCGTGCTCTACACTCGCGATGCTTATCAGGCGCTTCTCTCGGGGCAGCGCGACGTGCAGCTGGGGGAGCTGGCGCGAGAGCCCCTCTTCGTGCCCGGCAGCGTTCCGCTGACGCGGCTGCTCAGCGACTTCCAGACCCGTCGCGTTCACCTGGGGATCGTGATGGACGAGTACGGCGGCACCGACGGGCTGGTCACTCTGGAGGACATCCTAGAGGAGCTGGTCGGCGAGATCGTCGACGAGACCGACGTCGAGCGGCAGCCGATAATCCGCGTCTCCCGACACGAGATCCTCGTCGAGGGAGGCGCGGACCTTCGCGAGATCAACCACTTCTTCAACACCGCCTTCCCGCAGCTCGAGCACCGTTCGCTGAACGGTTACCTGCTGGATGAGCTCGGCTACGTACCGGAGCCAGGGGAGGAGATCGAGCGCGAGGGCATCCTGCTGCGCATCGAGGATGCGACGGAGACACAGGTGCTGCGGGTGCGCATGACCCGCACCGCACCTATCGAGGCGGAGCCTGCGGCGATCGAGGAGGACCAGGCGTGAGATCGCGCTCCAGCAGCCCGAACCGCGCCCCCACCCCTTGAAGCAGGCTCCAGAAACTCCGGGGGCCGCAGAGGTCCTGGCGGCGGCGAGGCGGTTGCGAGGCGTCGTGCGGCAAACCCCGCTCCAGTACTCGGATTCGCTGTCGGAGGCCGCGGGCGCCGAGGTGTGGCTGAAGCTGGAGAATCAGCAGCCCACCGGCTCGTTCAAGGTGCGCGGCGCCTGCAACGCGCTGCTTGTGCTATCGCCGGAGCAGCGGGCGCGCGGCATCGTCACCGCCTCTGCGGGCAACCATGGGCTTGGCGTGGCCTTTGCGGCGCGGCAGTGCGCCGCGGCTGTTACCGTCTTCGTACCAGCCGCAGCGCCACACGCAAAGCGACACCGCATCGCGCGGCTGGGAGCAGCGCTGCGCGAGGTGCGCGGTAGCTACGATGACGCTCACCTGGCGGCCGTTCATTTTGCGCAGGAGACAGGCGCCTGCTACCTTCACGCGTTCAGTGACCCCGCGGTCGTGGCGGGGCAGGCTACGGTGGGGCTGGAGATCCTCCAGGAGCTTCCCTCTGTGGGAACGCTGCTCGTGCCGATCGGGGGAGGCGGACTGATTGGCGGCGTAGGGGTGATCGCCCGCGCGCTCGGCGCGGGAACACGCATCGTGGGCGTGCAGAGCGAAGCGACAGCCGCGATGCACGCCTCGCTCCTCGAAGGCCGCGTCGTTTCGCCACCGCCGATGCCGACGCTCTGTGACGGTCTGGCCGGCGACATCGATGAATGGAGCCTGGCGCTTGCAACGCGCGTTGTTGATGAGGTCATTCTGGTTACCGAGCGGTCTGTCCGCCGGTCTATAGAGAGGTTATTCGTCGAGGAGGGGATCGTAGCCGAGGGTTCCGCGGCCACTGTCGCGGCGGCGCTCCGGGACTCCGCCTCCAACACGATCGAGAGTCCCATCGCGGCGATAGTGAGTGGAGGCAATCTGGATGCCCACGTGCTCGCCGACATCCTCACCAACCCCTGAGACGGCCCCGCGCCGCATCATCCGAGCTTCAGCGATAGAGATGGCGATCATCCTCCCCTTCCGTGGGCATCATCCGCGTGTTCATCCCTCCGCCTTCGTCGCACCGACCGCGGTGCTCATCGGCAACGTAGTGGTGGAGGCGGAAGCGAGCATCTGGTTCGGCGCCGTCTTGCGTGGAGACGACGTGGAGCGGGAGATCCGTGTCGGCGCCAGAAGCAGCGTGCAGGACAACTGTGTACTGCACGTCAGCGCGCAGGGTCCTACGCTGATCGGAGCCGAGGTGACCGTCGGCCATGGCGCGGTGATGGAGAGCTGCACGGTGGGAAGGGGCGCGCTGATCGGGATGAACGCGGTGCTCCTGCAGGGCGCAGTGGTGGGCGAAGAGGCGCTGATCGCGGCCGGGGCAGTGGTGGCGGCCGGGGCGGAGATCCCGCCGCGCCACTTGGCGGCCGGCGCGCCGGCGCGGGTGAAGAAGGAGCTCGAGGGGGAATCGCTCCGCTGGATCAAGACGAGTCCGTCACACTACGTGGAACTCTCGCGAGAGTATCTCGAACAGGGCATCGGGCGCGTCGAGCTTCCGCGGCCCGCGGAGCCCGCCGATGATTGAAGATCTGCTGCGTACCCTCACCGCGCTGCCGGGGCCTACGGGCGACGAAACCGCTGTCATCAACTGGCTGGAGCAGGAGTGGCACGGTCGCGGGCAAGTCACGCGTACGCCGGTCGGCAACCTCCTGCTCAACATCCCCGGTACGGGCCCACGGGTGCTGCTCGCCGCCCATGCGGACGAGCTTTCGATGATCGTGCGCTCCATCACCGCGGATGGCTTCCTCCGCGTGCTCCCGGGAGAGCGCGACCAGTTCACCTTTCCCTTCTTCGCGGGAGCTCCCGTCCAGATCCTGGCCGACTCTGGACCGCTGCCGGGGATCTTCGCCACCACCACCGGCCATGCGCTCTCCCCTGAGCAGAGGGAGCGGTTGCGCTACAGCTGGGACGACTTCTTCGTAGATACCGGGCTGACGCTGGCGGAGGTGGCGGAGCGCGGCATCCGCATCGGCACCCGGATGGTGTGGGACGCGCCGCTGAAGAAGGTCGGCCGGTTGTTGGTCGGCAAGGCGCTCGACGACCGGCTGGGTATCGCGGTCCTGGTCGCTCTCGCACGGGGACTGCAGCGCGAGCGATTGCGCTTCGACGTGACGCTCGCCGCCACCGTGCAGGAGGAGATCGGCCTGCTGGGGGCCGCGAGCCTGGCGCGAGCCGGGCGCGAGTTCGAGATCGGCTTCATCATCGACAATGGCGTCGCGGGCGACATTCCGACTGTCGCCGCGGCGCATGTACCGGTGAAGCTCGGCGGCGGCCCCACGCTGGTACACCGCGACTCCTCAGCCCACTACTCGCCGCGCCTCCTGCGGGAGCTCCGTGATGCGGCAGGCCGCGCAGGGGTGCCGGTGCAGGACATGGTCCTCTATCACTACTCCTCCGACGGCGCGCATCTGATCCGGCAGGGAATGGAGACTGCGCTCGTCGCCCCGCCAATCCGCTACTCGCACTCCTTCTTCGAGGCCGTCGATCCCGCCGACGTGGCCGCCACGGTGCGCCTCTTCGAGAGCTACCTGACAGATCCGGGCGATCCGCCGGAATGACCCTCCACGATGTGGTGATCGTCGGCGGAGGCGTGATCGGCTGCGCCCTCGCCCGGCATCTGGCGCACGCTGGGGTGCGGGTGCTCGTCGTCGACAGATCCCGGCCAGGCGCGGAGGCGTCCGAGGCGGCGGCGGGGATGCTGGCTCCGCTCGCGGAGGCGGGAGAAGCCGGCCCTTTCCTCTCCCTGCTGCGCGAGAGCAGGAAGCGCTTCCCTGCCCTGGCAGCCGCGCTGCGCGAAGAGAGCGGCATCGACGTGGAGTATCGGCAGGACGGCACACTCTTCCTCGCCTTCAATGACGCCGACGAGGCGGAGCTGGAGGAGCGCTGGCGCTGGCAGCACGCAGCGGGTCTGCCGATCGAGCGACTCGCCGCGGCCGAGCTGCTGCGGCTCGAGCCGGCGATCTCCCCGACGGTGCGCGGCGGGTTGCGCTTTCCCGAGGATCATCAGGTGGTGACCGGCCGGCTGGTGCGGGCACTCTGGTCATCGGCGGCACGCGCAGGTGCGGAGTTCCGCGCTGAAGCAGCGGTGCGGGCGGTGCTCCACGACGGGAGTCGCGCCGCCGGGGTGGTGCTCGCCGACGGGGAGCGCGTCGCGGCGGGCGCCGTGGTGGTCGCCACGGGAAGCTGGTCGGGAATGCTGGAGAATCTCCCTCGCCCTCTCCCCGTCTTCCCCGTGCACGGTCAGCTTCTCGCGCTGGAGGCGCTGCCACCGCTCTTCCGGCATGTGATCGACTCCCCACGGTGCTACCTCGTGCCTCGCGCCGACGGGAGGATCATCGCCGGCACAACCGTCGAGCGGATCGGCTTCCGCAAGGTCGTCACCCCCGCGGGCATGCTGAGCATCCTGAGCGGCGCCCTAGAAATCTGTGCGGCGCTCGCGGAGATGCCGATCACGGACAGCTGGTCGGGTCTGCGCCCAGGCACTCCCGACGGCTTGCCGATCCTCGGCCGTGATCCCGAGGTCGAGAACCTCTTCTACGCCACCGGCCACTTCCGCAACGGCGTCCTCCTCGCGCCACTCACCGCAGAGGCGGTGGGCGAGCTGGTTCGCTCTGGGCACTCGCCAATCGACCTCTCCCCTTTCGGCGTCGAGCGCTTCGACGCAGCCGGATGAGCCGCGGGGCGGCTGCGTCATGCGCCCAGAATCGCCGTGCGGTACCAGTTGATGATCGCGGTGCCCCACACCTCCGTGATCCCTGCTCCCAGAGCGAGGAAGATCCCGAACGGCACCAGCTTCCCCGTTCTCCAGCTGATCGGGCCGAAGATCACGCTGCCGATCAGCGCCCCAGCGAAGATGGTGAGCAGCACGCCGAGCGGCCCGAGGAACGCACCCACCATCGCCATCATCTTGATGTCCCCCCCGCCCATCGCCGGCTTCTTGAAGAGCCACTCCCCGAGCGCCCCTACGCCCCAGAGCAGCCCGAAGCCGAGCGCCGCGCCCGCCAGCGACTGCCAGATGGAGATGCCGCCCGGCGCGAGCGCCAGTAGCAGACCCGCCGCCAGCCCGCCGAGCGAGAATTCGTCCGGGATTATGTAGGTGCGGGCGTCGGTGAGCGCTATTCCCAGCAGCAGGGTGAAGAAGATCGCCGTGGAGAGGGCTTCCCACGCCAGCCCATAGCGAGCGACTGCTGCCACCCAGATCGCCGCCGTCGCCAGCTCGATAAGCGGATACTGCACCGAGATCGGGACGCGACAGGTGCGGCAGCGTCCGCGCAGCAGCAGAAAGCTCACCACCGGGATGTTGTCGCGCCAGCCGACCGGGGTGCTGCACTGCGGGCAGCGCGAACGGGGGGTGATCACCGACTCCCCCTCCGGCAGCCGGTAGACGCAGACGTTCAGGAACGAGCCAACCGCCGCGCCGGTTAGCGCCGCGTAGGTCCAGAGGATGGCTTGCAGCATGCGAGCTCGTTCAGCGCAGAAGTTCGTAGAGAAGAATCGTGGCCGCGGCCGCGACGTTCAGGGACTCTGCACGGCCGCGCAGCCGGATGCCCACGACGACATCCGCGTGTGCCTGTGTCTCCGCGGAGATGCCGGCACCCTCGTTCCCCACGACCAGTGCCGCGCGCGAAGGCCGGGGCGACGGCAGCGGCTCGCCTCCCGCTGCCGCAGCGAGAACTCGCACCTCCTCTTCGCGCAGCCAGGCCGTTAGCTCCTCCCAGCGACTCGCCACCACCGGCAGGCGGAAGCTGGAGCCGGCCGCAGAGCGCACGGCCTTGGGGCCCCAGGGATCGGTGGTGCCGGGGAGGGCGACCACGCCCGCTGCACCGAGCGCCTCGGCGGTGCGCACCAGGGTGCCGAAGTTGCCGGGATCCTGCACCGCGTCCAGCACCAGCACCACGGCGCCGGCAAGCCCCAGCTCGATGCGGTCCAGCCCGCCAGGCGGGATCTCCGCGATTGCGAGCACTCCTTGGGGCGTCTGGGTGTCGGCGAAGCCGGCGAGCTCGCTCTCGGAGATCGGCTCCGTTCGTACCCCGCGCTGCTCACACCGGGCGAGGAGATCCTGACCGCGCCCTGTGTCCTCGATAGAGGACGACTGCACGACCAGCCGGACCCGGAGCGGAGACGCCAGCAAGTCCTCGACCACTCGAACGCCCTCTGCCAGGAAGCATCCCTCCGCCTCACGATTCTTCCGCTGGCCGAGCGCCCGCAGCAGCTTCGCCTCTCTCCGCGTCAGCATGTGCCGAGGATGGTCCGAGTCTTGCTTTTTCGCCCGGCTGCGGATAACACCTCACAGAATCTGGAGTTACTGATGTTCAAGATATCGAATCACATCCGGCGTTGGGCAGGAGTGCTCGCGCTCTCCGGGGTGGCGACAGGCGTCGGCGGCTGCGCTCCGAGCCTGCAGGAGGAGGCCCAGATGGGCCGCCAGTACGCCGCCGAGATCAACCGGCAGCTCCCGATCGTCGAGGACGCTGCCGTTCACCGCTACCTCAACCAGCTGGGCAACCAGATCGCGCGGCGCGCCGACCAGCGGGGTCTCCAGTACACCTTTTACGTCGTCAACTCCGACGTTGTCAATGCGTTCGCCGTTCCCGGCGGGTTCATCTACATCAACCGCGGCCTCATCGACCGGGCGGAGAATGTCTCGGAGCTGGCCGGGGTGCTCAGCCATGAGATCGGGCACGTCGTCGCCCGCCACGGTGTCGACCAGATGGTGCGGATGCAGCGCGCGGAGCTGGGCGTGAACCTCGCCTACGTGCTGCTGGGGCGTGCGCCTTCGGGCGTCGAGCAGGCGGGCCTTCAGGTCGGTGCGGGCGCCTTTTTCGCCCGCCACAGCCGTGAGGCCGAGCACGAGGCCGACGAGCTGGCGGTCCAGTACCTCACGCGCGCCGGCATCAATCCGATGGGTGTGGTGACCTTCTTCCAGAAGCTGATGCAGGACCAGCAGCGGGCGCCAAGCCGTGTCGAGCAGTGGTTCGCCACCCACCCTCTGACACAGGAGCGGGTGGAGGCCACGCGCCGCTCGGTCGAGGCGATTCCGGCGGCCCAGCGCCAGAACCTCACCACGAACACCCAGGCCTTCCAGCAGTTCCAGGCCCGGGTTCGGCAGCTTCCCGCGGCGCCCCGGTCGGGCGAGTAGGCGTGATGCTCTCGGCGGTGCGGTCGGCCTCGCGGCTCAGCCCCGCGCTGACGCTGCTCCTGCTCCCGCTCCTCGCCGCATGTATCGGCGAGGAGCGGGAGCAGGAGATGGGCGATGCGATCGCCGCCGAGATCAACATGCAGGTTCCGCTCGTGCTGGATCGCCCGCTGCTCTCCTACGTCAACCGCCTTGGGCAGCAGCTCGTCGGCGTCAGCGAGCGCTCGGATCTGCGGTTCCACTTCTACATCGTCAACACCGATGCGGTCAACGCGTTCGCGCTCCCGGGTGGGCACATATATCTGACGCGCGGGCTGATCGAACGCACCGAGAATGCGTCGCAGCTCTCGGGCGTGCTGGCGCACGAGATCGGCCACATCGCGGCGCGGCATGGCGCTCAGGCGCTCGAGCGGGAGCTGCGCACCGGTTCCGTGGTGAACATGCTCTACAGCCTCTTCCTGCGTGGCGAGCCCTCGCTCCTCGAGGAGGGGCCGCTGCACCTGGGGACGCGGCTCTGGCACGCGAGCAATTCCCGGGCGGCGGAGCGGGAGGCGGACCAGCTCGCCGTCCGCTACCTGGTTTCCACCGGCCTCGATCCGCAGGGGATCGTGCATCTGCTCGAGGGGCTGATCGAGGAGGAGCAGCAGCACTCGCGACCGATGGTCGAGTGGTTCTCCAGCCACCCGATCACCACGAACCGGATTCGCGTGCTGCAGCGGAAGATCGCGCGGCTGCCGTCCGGCACGGTAGACGAGCTGGCGGAGGATCTCGCCTCGTACCCGGCCTTTTTGCAGCGCCTGAATGCCTTCCCGCGCCTGGTTCCGCTCGAGGACGCGAGTGAGTGAATCTCGGGAGCAGCGGCGCCTGCCGGTTGTGCTCTCCATCGCGGGCTCGGACTCGGGGGGTGGCGCGGGCATCCAGGCGGATCTGAAGACCTTTCACGCTTTCGGTACCTTCGGCAGCACAGCCATCACCGCGATCACCGCGCAGAATACCCGCGGCGTGCATGGTATCCACCCGATTCCTCTCGAGATGGTGCGGGCTCAGATCCGGGCAGTGGCGGAGGATCTCCCGCCGGCCGCCTGCAAGTCGGGGATGCTGGCCACGGCGGAGCTGGTGCGCACCGTGGCCGCGGAACTACGCGAGCACCACCTCCGGAACTATGTGCTCGATCCGGTGATGGTCGCCACCAGCGGGGACCGCCTGCTGGATGTGGATGCGGAGCAGACGATCGTGGAGGAGCTACTGCCGCTGGCGACGCTGGTGACGCCCAACCTGGACGAAGCGGAGATCCTGGTGGGCTTCCCGGTGCGGGATACGGAGGCGATGCGGCGCGCTGCCGCCGTGCTGGTCGAGCTCGGAGCAGGCGCCGCGCTCGTCAAGGGAGGGCACCTCGAGCAGGAGGAACTGGTGGACGTGCTGTTCGACGGTGCGGAGTGGCGCGAGTGGCGCCGGTCGCGGCTGGAGAGCCGCAACACGCATGGCACCGGCTGCACGCTTTCCGCGGCTGTGGCGGCCGGTCTCGCGCACGGTCGGCCGCTGCCGGACGCGGTGGCAGATGCGCTCGATTTCGTGCGTCGCTCGATGGAGCGAGCGCCCGACCTCGGGAGCGGCCACGGGCCGCTCAACCATCTGGTTCCCGCGAGGGAGGCGCAAGCGCAGGCTTCTGTGCTCCAGCGGCAGGTCACCCGGATCCGCTAGCGATCCGCGGCAGGATGCCGCGCACCAGCGCCGCCAGACGGTCGCGTGCCTGTGCCCCGACCTCCATCACCTCTTCGTGCGTGAGCCGCTCACCTCCCAGTCCGGCAGCCAGGTTGGTGATGCAGGAGATGCCCAGGCAGCGGACTCCCAGCGCCCGCGCCGCCAGGACTTCGGGGACGGTGGACATCCCGACCGCATCGGCGCCGAGGCGTGCGAGCATGCGAATCTCAGCGGGAGTCTCGTAGCTCGGCCCCAGCACGGCGGCATACACCCCTGGCTGCAACGGAATACCCTGCTCCAGCGCTACCGTGGCGGCCACTCGCCGCAGCGTCGCGTCGTAGGGATCGGCCATATCGGGGAACCGCTCCTCCCCCGCAGCGACCGCGCCGACCAACGGACTGCGCCACATGAGGTTGATGTGGTCGGCGATCAGCATCAGGTCTCCTGGCCGCATTCCTGGCCGGATTCCCCCCGCAGCGTTCGTCAGCAGGGCGAGCCGCGCTCCCACCGCTGCGAGGCTGCGGATGGGATGTGCGACCGCTTCCGGAGCCCACCCCTCGTACAGGTGGAACCGGCCCTGCATCACCGCGACCTCCACCCCTTCCCAGAGGCCGAGCACCAGCGCGCCCGCGTGCCCCACCACCGTCGACTGAGGAAAGCCGGGGATCTCGCCGTACGGGATCCGCATCGCGTCCTCTACCTCGTCCGCCAGACCGCCGAGTCCCGAGCCGAGGATCAGCATGGCCTGCGGCGGGCGCCGGAGCCGAGCCCGCAGAAACTCCACCGTGTCGCCCAAGCTCGCGGAGTGCATCGCGCCTTCCTGAGATCTCGTGGTTTGTCGCCGGCAGGGATGAGCATCTTAGATGCCGATCGAACGGGCGGCAACCCGCCGTGCCATTTTGACTTCAGCCGGGGCGAAGAGCCTGTCGAATGTGCAGGAAACAGGCGGCAGAACATGGCACGTCGGTTGCACCCTCGCGGGGTCAGCAGTACCCCTCCTCGGCCACATCTCCGGCTCTGCCCGGGATCTCTCGCGTCGTGGATGGGACCACGTTCCGCCGTGTCGTGACTCCTCGAGTTCGGCTCGGGGCAACACTCAATCACATCGAAGAAGGAGCACCCATGGCAAAGGTCATCGGGATCGATTTAGGCACGACCAATTCGGTCGTCGCCGTGATGGAGGGAGGCGACCCGGTCGTCATCCCGAATGCGGAAGGCGGACGCACCACCCCGTCGGTGGTGGCGTTCACCAAGGACGGCGAGCGCCTGGTCGGCCAGGTCGCGCGCCGGCAGGCGATCACCAACCCGAAGAACACCATCTTCTCCATCAAGCGCTTCATGGGGCGCAAGATGGGCGAGGTGTCGGAGGAGCAGCGGAAGGTTCCCTACGAGGTGGTGGAGGGGCCGAACGGAGTGGCTCACGTGCGCGTCTCGAACGCGGACAAGGCTTTCTCCCCGCCGGAGATCTCGGCGATGATCCTGCAGAAGATGAGGCAGACGGCGGAGGACTACCTGGGGCACTCGGTGAGCCAGGCAGTCGTCACTGTGCCGGCCTACTTCAACGACGCGCAGCGGCAGGCGACCAAGGACGCGGGCAAGATTGCCGGTCTCGAGGTGCTGCGCATCATCAACGAGCCCACCGCGGCCGCGCTCGCGTACGGACTCGACAAGAAAAAGGATGAGAAGATCGCCGTATACGACCTCGGCGGCGGTACGTACGATATCTCGGTTCTCGAGCTCGGCGAGGGCGTCTTCGAGGTGAAGGCGACCAACGGCGACACCCATCTCGGCGGCGACGACTACGACCAGCGCGTGATCGACTGGCTCGTGGAGGAGTTCCGCCGCGACCAGGGGATCGACCTCTCCAAGGACGCGATGGCGCTGCAGCGGCTGAAGGAGGCGGCGGAGAAGGCGAAGATGGAGCTCTCCACCACGATGTCCACCGACATCAACCTGCCCTTCATCACCGCGACGCAGGAGGGGCCGAAGCACCTGAACGTCACCCTCACACGGGCGAAGTTCGAGCAGCTGGTGGACGACCTGAATCAGCGCACCATCCCGCCGATGGAGAAGGCGCTCGCGGACGCCGGCCTCAAGCCGGGCGACATCGACGAGGTGATCCTGGTCGGCGGCTCGACCCGTATCCCCAAGATCCAGCAGATCGTGCGCGACTTCTTCGGCAAGGAGCCGCACAAGGGCGTCAATCCGGACGAGGTGGTGGCGATCGGCGCGGCGATCCAGGGTGGCGTGCTTGCGGGCGACGTGAAGGACGTGCTGCTGCTGGACGTGACGCCGCTCTCGCTCGGCATCGAGACGCTCGGCGGGGTGTTCACCACGCTCATTCCGCGCAACACGACCATCCCCACCAAGAAGTCGGAGGTATTCTCTACCGCGGAGGACAACCAGACCACGGTGGAGATCCACGTGCTGCAGGGCGAGCGCGAGATGGCGATGTACAACAAGACCATCGGCAAATTCCAGCTCACCGGCATTCCGCCGGCACCGCGCGGGCTGCCGCAGGTCGAGGTCACCTTCGATATCGACGCCAACGGCATCCTGCACGTTTCGGCCAAGGATCGCGCGACGAACAAGGAGCAGAAGATCCGCATCGAGGCGTCGAGCGGCATCTCCGAGCAGGAGATCGAGCGGATGGTCAGGGACGCGGAGTCGCACGCCGCGGAGGACAAGCAGCGGCGGGAGGAGATCGAGACCCGCAACCGCCTCGACTCGATGGTCTATGAGGTCGAGAAGAACATGAAGGAGTGGGAGGACAAGCTCGACCAGTCCTCTCGCGAGCGGCTGACGACGGCGCTCGACAGCTCCCGCACTGCGCTCAAGCAGGGCGACACGGGGCAGATCCGCTCGGCGTTCGAAGAGCTGCAGCAGGCCTACAGCGCCGCTGGAGCGGCGATCTACCAGGCGCAGCAGCAGACCGCGGGTGCCGGCGCGGGCGCCGATGCGGGCTTTACCGGTGGAGCCACCGGGGGCGCCGGCTTCGAGGACGATGCAACCGCACGGGCGACCGGCAGCCGTCCCGGCGAGGAGGATGTCGTCGAGGCGGACTACGAGATCGTCGAGGAGAACAAGTAACGGCGTAACTCGTCGCGTAGAACACGGCATGCTCCGTGCGCTGGCTCCGTTCCTGACCGGGACGGAGCCAGCGTTCTTTTTCCCGGCCTGCACGCCGAGTCTGCGGCGGGAACTCGCCGGGACCGTTCCGGTATAGTTCACCAGCCGACAGTTCTCTCAGGCACCCTCGACAGTTTGGAACCATGCTAGATCCCATCCGCTCAAAGGCCAGGACGATCGCCCTGGTGGCAGCCGCCTTCGTGGGCGGCATCTTCGTCGCATCCGGACTCGAGCTGACCGCGGGCTCCCACGCCGCGTCGCTCCTCCAGGTGGGTCCCAGCGCACGCGAGGTGCAGCCGGTCGCCAACCTCAGCGAGGCGTTCATCGCGATCGCCGATGCCACCACCCCGGCGGTGGTGAACATCTCGACCGAGCGGACGCAGCGGGCGATCCGCGGGCACCAGGGGATCCCGGAGCCCTTCCGCCGCTTCTTCGACATCCCGGAGGGGGGGCCACAGGGCGGCGGCCCGGAGGTTCCGCTCCCCGGCACCGGCACCGGCTTCCTGATCACGGAAGACGGCTACGTCATGACCAACAATCACGTGGTCGAGGACGCCACGCGGATCCGCGTCACGTTGCAGGACCGGCGGCAGTTCGACGCAACGGTAGTCGGGCGCGATCCCACGACCGACATTGCGGTGATCCGCATCGAGGGGAACGGTTTCCCCGCCGCCCGTATCGGACGCTCAGAGGATGTGCGGGTCGGCGAGTGGGTGCTCGCGATCGGCAATCCGCTCGGGCTCGACTTTACGGTCACCGCGGGGATCATCAGTGCGCGGGGACGCGGACTGGGAATCATCAACCAGTCCGTCGGCCCGACGGCGATCGAGGACTTCATCCAGACGGATGCGGCGATCAACCCGGGCAACTCGGGGGGCCCGCTCGTCAACCTGCGCGGCGAGGTGATCGGAATCAACTCGGCGATCGCTTCTCGCACCGGCTACTCGCAGGGCTACGGCTTCGCCGTCCCGGTGGATCTGGCGCGCCGCGTCGCCGACGACCTGATTCGCTATGGCCGCTCGCGCCGCCCGATGCTCGGGGTCAACATCACGGCCGTCACTCCGGAGGATGCCGAGGCGTACGGACTGCCCTCCGTTGCTGGCGCGGTGGTCCAGGATTTCGCCGACGACAGCCCGGCGCGCCGCGCGGGCATCCAAGAGGGCGACGTGATCGTTGCGGTGGACGGCCGCCCGATCGAGCAATCCAATGAGCTGCAGCGAGTCATCGCGACGCGCCGCCCCGGTGAGACCGTCGAGATCGACGTCGTCCGCTACGGCGAGCGCCGTCAGCTACGTGTCCAGCTCGCCGAGGTGCCGACGGCGGATGTGGCCGCTGCGACTCCGCCGGCTGCGACGCGCGAGCGCGCCGGTACCGAGGCTCGCCTGGGCGTGCAGGTCGCCGCCCTCACCGGTCAATCGGCGCAGGAGTACGGCTTTACCGACACCGACGGCGTGGTGATCACCGAGGTGCAGCCGTACAGCGCAGCCTTCCGCGCCGGGTTGCGGAGCGGGATGCGGATCCGGCAGGTCGATCGCCAGCCGGTGCGCACGGTAGATCAGTTCCAGCGGATCATCCGCGGCAAGCGGTCGGGCGAGGTGATCTCGCTGGCGGTCGAGGCGTCGACTGCGCAGGGAGGCCGTACGCGCTCGATCCTTAACGTCCGCATGCCCAGCTGACGCTGCTTTCGCTGGGGCGGGGAGCTTCCCCGCCCCGGCCGCTCTGCGATCTGTTCAGGTTGACCCCATTCCGGGCGCGGTCTATATTCAAGCTTCCTATGACAAGCGAAAGTGGCGGAATTGGTAGACGCGCTGGACTTAGGATCCAGTGGCTCCGGCCGTGGGGGTTCGAGTCCCCCCTTTCGCACCTGAGTTGCTTCACTACGGATTATCCGGGATGGCATCCAACACGCTAGATCTTGCTGTCACGGTCCAGGAGGTACAGCCCTGGAGCCGACGACTCACCATTACCGTGCCTGCCGCGCGAGTGCAGCGCGCGCGCGACTCGGTCACTTCGCGGCTCGCGCAGAATGTGCGCGTGCCCGGCTTTCGCAAGGGCAAGCTTCCGCCTCGCATCATCGAGCAGCGCTTCGGCCCGGCAGTCGATCAGGAGACGTTGGACCGCACGATTCAGGAGGCGTATCGCGACGCACTCGAGGCGGAAGGACTCACCCCGATCACCCAGGGCCAGGTAGAGAACGTTCAGTACGAGCGGGGCTCGGATCTGGTCTTCGAGGTCCACTTCGAGGTGCGCCCCGAGATCGAGCTTCCGCGAGTCTCCGGCTTCACGGTGACTCGCTCGCAGATGGAGGTGGGTGACATCGAGGTCGATGCCGTGCTCGAGCAGCTGCGTGAGGAGCGCGCCGTCTGGCATCCCATCGAGGAGGAGGTCCAGCCCGACTACGGCGACGAGGTCACGGTCGAGATCACTGCTCAGACCGCCGAAGGCGAGCCGGAGGAGCCCCGCACCTATCGCTTCGCGCTCGGAGAGGGCCAGGCAATCCCGATGGTCGAGGAGGCGATCCTCTCCATTCGCCTCGGCCAGGAGGGGGACTTCACCGTTCGCTTCCCGGACGAATTCCCCGACGAGGCACGCCGCGGCGAGGAGCAGCAGCTGCACATCCAGCTGAACGAGATTCGCCGCAAGGCGCTCCCCGAGATCGACGACGAGCTGGCGCGTTCGGTCGGAGACTTCGAGGATCTGCCTGCGCTGCGAGCCCGGGTTCTCGAGGATCTGCAGCGCGATGCGGAGATCCGTGCCGAGGGTGAGGTGCGCGGACAGCTCCTGGAGCGCATCCTCGAAGCGAATCCGATCGAGGTGCCGGAGTCAATGATCGAGCGCTATCTCGACCACGTCACCCGCCGAGCCGAGCGTCCGGACGAAAAGGACCTGGCACCGGAGGAGCGGGAGCGGGTGGAGCGACTGCGCGAGAGTCTGCGTCCGCAGGCGGAGTGGACGATCAAGCGCATGCTGGTGGTCGAGAAGCTCGCGGAGCGAGAGGGACTCTACGCTACGCAGGACGAGATCGACGCCCGCGTCGAGGAGCTCGCCACGCGGCACAACCGCTCGCAGAGCGAGGTCTGGCTGCAGCTCGAGAAGTCGGGTGAGCTCGAGACGCTCGAGCGTGAGATCACCGAGGAGAAGGTCTTCGGGCACCTGAAATCCTTGAACACGATCGCCTGAGCCAACCTCGTGCAGAGGGTCAGGGGCTGCAGCGGCTTACACTAGACGGGAGCAATGCCACTCTATCCGCCTTACGTCATCGAGCGGTCCAGCCGCGGGGAGCGTACCTACGACATCTTCTCGCGGCTGCTGATGGACCGCATCGTCTTCCTCGGCACGCCGGTGGACGACAACGTCGCGAACATCATCATCGCCCAGCTCCTCTTCCTGGATGCCGACAATCCGGGAAAGGACATCTACCTGTACATCAACTCGCCCGGCGGATCGGTATATGCCGGGATGGCGATCTACGACACGATGCAGTTTCTGAAGTCGCCGGTGAACACGATGTGCGTCGGGCTGGCCGCATCGATGGGAGCGATCCTGCTGGCGGGTGGCACGGAGGGCAAGCGCAGCTCGCTTCCCAACGCACGCATCATGATCCATCAGCCCTCGAGCGGCTTTCAGGGAACCGCCGCCGACATCGAGATTCAGGCGAAGGAGATCCTCTACATCCGCGAGCGGATGAACGAGATCCTCGCGAAGCACACCGGGCAGCCGGCGGCCAGCATCGCCGACGACATCGACCGCGACCGCTTCATGTCGCCTGAGGAGGCGAAGGAGTACGGTCTGATCGACAACATCATCACCCGCCCCGGTCAGGTGATCGAGGTCGAGCACGCCGTAGCGGAGACCGGAGGCTAGCTTGCGCGGCCCCGAAGGCGGGGGAGGGGGCAGAGGAGGGGACCGAACCCCCCCCAACCCACC
>JBPCIT010000413.1:0-15654 GCA_051006015.1 Longimicrobiaceae bacterium | reverse complement strand
CTCCCTCCCGACTCGAGTATCCGCCGTAGAGGTAGTGGGGCGGGTTGTCGTCAAGGCCGCGGCGGTGGCGCTCGATCGCCTCGCGCACCGGGCGCGGGTGCGAGGCGAGCAGCAGTCCGGCCAGGTGGATCCAGTCGCGCGAGAGGTCGAACTCGTTGCGCACCGCCTCCCAGTCGTTCAGGTCAGGCGGGGTCTCCACGTCCGCGGCGGGCGCACCGCGCGGCCAGGCCGCCGCGCCGGCGATGGCTCCGGCGGTGACGCCCAACCCGCTGCGGAGCAGGAACTCGCGGCGGCTCAGCGGCATGGCTTACCTCCCTCCGGAGAGCGCTGCCTGGCGCTGCGCGGCGATGGCCGAGAGATCTCGGTCCACCTCGGCGACGAAGTCGATCACCGTCCCGACGGCGCGCACGTAGAAGTCCGGGTCGATGTTCTCGAAGGTATCCGTCGGCCTGTGGTAGTCCTCGTGGTCCTCGACACCGAAGTAGATGAAGGGGATCCTCACCTGGTGGAAGGCGCCGTGGTCGGAGGACATGGTCCAGTCCTCCCCCGCCGGCAGCTCCGGCGAGTCGTGCCCCATCAGCAGCGTGAGCGGAGCCCGCGCCGCGACCCGTTCGATGTACGGTCGGAGAAAGGGATAGTGATGGGTGCCGACGGCGTACAGCTCGTCACGCGCGCTGCGGCTGACCATGTCCATGTTGACGTTCATCACCATCGCCTCGCGCCGCAGCGGTGGCGAGGCAACAAAGGCGCGCGCCCCCTGGAGCCCCATCTCCTCCGCGTCGAGGGCGGCGAAGAGGATCGAGTTGCGCGGCGGATTCTGCCGGAAATGCTGTGCGAGGGCGAAGAGCGCGGCGGTGCCGGAGGCGTTGTCGTCCGCCCCGTTGAAGATCTCCCCGTTGGTGACTCCGACGTGGTCGTAGTGGGCGGTGACCACGATGTAGCGGTCCGGGCTCTCGGTTCCCCGGATGTAGCCGAGCAGGTTGATGCCCCGTTGCTCGAGGCTGTCGCGCCGCGCGCTGAAGGTGAAGGGGTGCTCGTAGGAGCCGCTGAGGGGGAGGAGCCGGTGGCGCTCGAAGGCGCCCAGCAGATAGGCGCGTGCCCGCTCGCTGCCGACGGTGCCCGTCCGGCGTCCCTGCATCGAGTCGGCGGCGAGTGTGCGAATGTCGGCCAGCAGCTGCGCGCTGTCGATCTCGCGCGGGGCGACGTCGGTGGCGACCGGCTGCATCCCCGCGCAGCCGAAGGATGCCGAGACGAGCAGGAGCAACGGAACGACGGCTCGGAGCATCAGAGAGTTTCAGCAGGTTCAGGGGATGAACGTGCGCCGACGGCACACCCAACGGCCCAGTCATACCCTGGCCGTCAAAGCAAAGTTCTGTAACCGGCGGCAGCGCAAGATCCGCGCTGCCGCCTGGAAACTTGCACTACTCCGGTGACGTAGGTATCTATTGATCGACACGCCTGATGGCGATGCTGCGGCTCGCGGATCTCCCCCGCGTCCCGTTTCTCTGGAAGGGCTATCATGATGCAGCCGTTGGTCGGACCCGCTTCCCTCCCGCACCGCGCGGCAGAGCCGCGTTGCACCTCCTTCTCCACCCTCTGAAGATGTACGGAATCGAGGGGCTGCTCGCGGGCCGCACGCTGGTCGACCGCTACCGCGTCGAGGAGGTGATCGGCCGCGGAGGGATGGGAGCGGTCTACCTCGCCACGGACCAGCGGCTGGGGCGGCAGGTCGCGGTCAAGGTGATCGCGGTAGCGGCGCCCGACCCGCAATCGCACGCGCGGCTGCGGGCGCGCTTCCACCGCGAGGCGAGGGCAGCGGCCGGGCTGCACCACCCGAACATCGTCGCCGTTTACGACTTCGGAACGGACACCCTGCTGGATCTGGACTTCCTGGTGATGGAGCTGCTGCGGGGGGAGGACCTCGCCACCCGCATGGGGCGCGAGGGGCCCCCGGCGCTGCCCGTCACCCTCTCGATCCTCTACCAGGCGGCACGCGGTCTGGCGGCCGGGCATCGCGCGGGGCTCGTCCATCGCGACGTCAAGCCGGGCAACCTCTTCCTGCAGAGCGGGGATCGGCCGGAAGAGGTGCAGGTGCGGGTGCTGGACTTCGGGATCGCCGAGGTCACCGCGGACGACCAGACGCTCACGCATCTGACCGTCTACGGCCGCTCCCCCTTCTCTCCCGCGTACGCCTCGCCGGAGCAGCTGCGCGGCGAGAGCTGCGTCACCCCGGCCACGGACGTCTTCAGCCTCGCCGCCGTGGGCTACCACCTGCTGACGGGCGAGCGCGCCTTCACCTCGGGCGATCCGGAGCGGATGGCGGCCGAGCTCTCCAGCGCACTCGCCTCGCTGCCGCGCCGTCCGATGCTGCGTCCGCCTCTGCGGGAGATCCTGCAGCGTGGCCTCGCCCATCGCGCCGAGGATCGCTTCCGCGACGCAGGCGCGCTGGCGGAGGCGCTGGCACCTCTGCTCACCGCGCCGGATCGGAGCGTGGCGCAGCCGGATGCCACCCGCTGGGTGGGCGATCCGCAGGAGAAACAGGCGCCCAAGCTGGAGCCGAAGCGGCGCTTCTCCTTCTTCTCCCGGCAGAGCAGCGCTCCCGCGCCCCCGCGCCCCGCGGCCGCGTACGCGGAGCCGATCGGCACCCGCACCGCCTTCGAGCCGCCTCCGCCGCGGAACGTCGCACCCGGACCCGCCGCCGCGGAGGCGATGCGCACCCCCGGACCCGCGCCTGCTCCGTCGCCCGCTGCGGCGCACCGGCCAGGCTGGTTCCGGCGCGCGGGCGCAGCGGTATGGAGCTTCTGCGTCACCACCGTGGTGGTCGGGCTCTTCATGGGCGCGTGGGCGCTCGCGCTCACCGGACTGGAGAGCAGTGATCCCGCGCTGATCCTGGGCGGCATCGCCGGCTCGATCGCCCTCACCCCGCTCGCCGTCCATCGGGTGATGGGGCGGCGGGGAAGCTACCGGCTCGCGCTGCTCGGCTCGATCGCCGCCTCGGTGGCGTCGCTCTTCCTCGTTGGCCCCAACGGCGAGGCGCAGCTCCTGCTCGCCACCATGTTCGGGCTCCAGCTCGTAACCGCGCTGGTGATCGTGCGGCTCACGCGCCGGGCGGCGCCACGACCCGCCCCCGGCCCGCAGCATACACCCATCCGCGCCTGAGCTCCGGCCGGTCCCCGGCCTGGCTAGCGGGGACAGCCGTTCGCCCCTCCGGCGGTCCCGTTCGCCCTGCCTGATGCCCCATTCGCACAGCCGGAGTGGCACCTCGTCACCGGCGTGGCTTATCTTGGTGAAGGATGGCCCGGCCTTCTCGGCAGGCGCAGCCTTGGCCGGGCCGATAGACGATACCGTTGGGAAATTCGGTGCAGCGGGCAAGACGCCCCCTCCCCCGGCCCCTCCCCCAATGCTGGGGGAGGGGAGAACAGCATCTGCGGGTCAGCAGTTCTGGAGAGAACGGCGACATCCAATCAACCTCCCCCCAGAATTGGGGGGAGGTGGCGAGCCCTAGCGAGCCGGAGGGGGCGCTCCAGCGGCGCTTCGGGCAAGTTCCCAACCGTATCGATAAACGACCCGTCTGGAGTCGTCCGGTGCGAAGCAGCGCCACTACGGCCGTCCTGCCGGACGGAACTGCATGACGTAGTTGCGTCCGGAGGACGCCTGCGGTTGCTTGCCGGGTCGTTTATCGGCCCGGTGGAGCGGCGCAGCCGCTCGTGGGAGATCCTGAACCAGGACATGAGAGAGGATGGAGGAGGCAAACGCGCGCCGCTACGGCCTCTGGGGAGCCGTGATTCTCGGCTGGTGGACGCTCAATGGCTCCGCCACCGCCAGTCAGTACTACTTCATCCGCAGCTCCGCGGGGGAGCCGATCACCTGGAGCCATGCGCTCGGTACCGGGCTGACGAGCGCCTACCTCTGGGTACCGCCCACGGTGCTGGCGCTCTGGTTGACCTGGCGCTATCCCGTCGAGCGCGAGCGGCTACTCTCGCGGCTGCTCCTGCATCTGCCGGTGGCGCTCGCGGTGCCGGTCTTCCGCGCGCTGGCGGTGCGGGAGCTGAACCCCTGGGTGGGCTGGTACGTCGAGCTGCCGCCCTTTCCGACGATCCTGCTCTCGAACTTCGTCAACAACTTCTTCTTCTACTGGATGCTGCTGGGCGTGGCGCACGCCCTCCACTTTGCGCAGCGCTCCCGGCAGCGCGAGCAGCTCGCCGAGCGGCTGCGGACGGAGTTGGTGCAGGCGCAGCTCCACAATCTCAAGGCACAGCTCCACCCGCACTTCCTCTTCAACGCGCTGAACACCATCTCCTCGCTCGTGCATCAGGACGCGGACGCGGCCGACCGGATGATCGCCCGGCTGAGCGAGCTGCTGCGGCACTCGCTCGACCGCGTGCGCACGCCGGAGGTCGAGCTGCGCGAGGAGCTGGAGTTCGTACGCTCGTACCTGGAGATCGAGCAGGCGCGCTTCGAGGACCGGCTGCGCGTGCACTGGGAGATCGATCCGGATACGCTCACGGCGCGGGTGCCCCCGCTCATCCTGCAGCCGCTGGTGGAGAACTCGATCCGCCACGGGATCGCCCCGCGTTCGGCACCGGGCCGGGTCGAGATCGTCAGCGAGCGGCGGAACGGCTCGCTGCATCTGCGGGTGCAGGACGATGGGATCGGGCTCTCCGGGGAGGGCGCTACCGGCGGCGGCGGCGTCGGGATCAGCAGCACCCGCGCCCGGCTGGAGCAGATGTACGGGGATCGGCACCGCTTCCGGCTCGTCCCCGCCCCACAGGGCGGAGTGCTCGCCGAGGTGACCATCCCCTTCCACACCAACGGCGGCTGAGACGATGGCGGAGACGAACGGTGTGATCCGGGCGGTCATCGCGGACGACGAGCCCCCGGCGCGGCGACGAATCCATGCGCTTCTCGACCGCGAGCCGGACATCGAGGTGGTGGCGGAGTGCCGCGACGGGCGCGAGGCGATCGCGACGGTGCGCGAGGCCGCGCCCGACCTGCTCTTCCTGGACATCCAGATGCCGGAGGCGAGCGGCTTCGAGGTGCTCGCGGCGCTGGAGCCGGAGCGGATGCCGGCGGTGATCTTCGTCACCGCCTACGACGAGTTCGCGCTCAAAGCCTTCGAGGTGCACGCGCTGGACTACCTCCTCAAGCCCTTCGACCGCGAGCGCTTCCAGACGGCGCTCTCGCGCGCCCGCGCGCAGCTCCAGCGCCAGCGGGTGGGGGATGCCGACTCGCGCGTGCTCGCGCTGCTCGACGATCTGCGCGGCCCGCAGCAGCACTTTCCGCAGCGGATTCCGGTGAAGAGCGGCGGCCGCGTCCGCTTCGTCGAGGTGGAGGAGATCGAGTACTTCGAGGCGGAGGGCAACTACGTGCGCGTGCACGCCGGCGGGCGCTCCTACCTGCTGCGCGAGCCGCTGAGCGCGCTGGAGGCCAGGCTCGACCCGCGGCGCTTCCTGCGCATCCACCGCGGCATCATCGTGCAGATCCCGCGCATCCAGGAGCTCGAGCCGCTCTTCAAGGGCGAGTACGTCGTCACCCTCCGGGGCGGCGCCAAGGTCAGGTCGAGCCGCCGCTACCGCTCCAGGCTGCACGAGGTGCTGGGTATGACCTCCTGAGAGATCGGCCCTCACCCCCTAACCCCCTCTCCCACAAGGGGAGAGGGGGAACTGTTCAGCGCCGAACATCGGTTCCAGTGCTACGGTAGGCACTGCTTTTCTCCCCTCCCCCGAACTCGGGGGAGGGGCAGGGGGAGGGGGATCCCGGCCCTCGAGTTGCAGCATGGTGTGCGGAGACATCTTACAGCACCCGCTCGAACCCGTCCCGCACACCCCGGCGGCATGAGCTACACACTCGGCGATCTGCTCGGTCTGCTCGACTTGGAGGAGCTCGAGCTGAACATCTTCCGCGGCCGCAGCCGTGACATCGGCTCGCCCAGCGTCTTCGGTGGGCAGGTGCTGGCGCATGCGCTGGTGGCGGCGGGGCGCACGGTCGAGGAGGAGCGTCTCGCCCACTCGCTGCACGGCTACTTCATCCTCCCCGGCGACGTGCGGGCGCCGATCGTCTACTTCGTGGACCGCCTGCGCGACGGCACGAGCTTCGCCACCCGACGCGTCACCGCCATCCAGCACGGGCAGGCCATCTTCAACATGGCGGCCTCCTTCCAGCTGGAGGAGGAGGGTCCCGAGCACCAGGGGGAGATGCCGGAGGTGCCGCCCCCCGAGGAGCTGCCGCGCGAGCTGGAGCTGATCCGCCGCAGCGCCGACAGGATCCCGGAGCGAGTACGTGCGCTGTACACGCAGGAGCGGCCGATCGAGCTGCGTCCCATCGATCCGGTGGACCCCTTCGCCCCCGAGCCCCGCCCGCCGCTGCGGCAGATGTGGCTGCGCGTTGTCGGCTCGATGCCGGACGAGCTGCTCAAGCACCAGAGCGTGCTCGCCTACGCCTCGGACTACGGGCTGCTCGGCGCCGCGCTGCTGCCGCACGCGCTCTCCTTCCAGATGCCGCAGCTGCAGGCGGCCACCCTCGATCATGCGCTCTGGTTCCACCGCCGCTTCCGCGCGGACGAGTGGCTGCTCTACTCGATCGACAGCCCCAGCGCGGCGGGCGCCCGCGGCTTCACACGCGGCAGCATCTTCGCCCGCGACGGCACCCTGGTGGCCTCGGTGGCGCAGGAGGGGCTGATCCGCCTGCGAACTCCGGAGGGGAGGCGGGAACGCTGATGCTGCTCCTGCCAGGCGCAGCTCGCTGATACCCCCGCGGCATCAGGTCGCACGAAACTCCTTGACGGATCACGCGCAACGATTATTCTGTAGGGACTCTCCTGGCAGGTTGGTTCCCCCATCAAAGCTTGCCCACGATGTCCTCGAACCGCCGTTCCCTTGGCCGTCCTCTCGCTCCAGGCGAGGGAGCCACCGCAAGCAAGACCACTCGCAGGGCGATGTTGCTGGCGTCGCTGGCATGCTCGATCGTTATCGGGCAGGCAGCGGCTCAGAGCCACCATCACCTGGCCACGGCCGCCGGTGCCCCAGCTAGTACCGCACCCGCCACTGCCGCACCTGGACTGACGGTCCTCCCGAACCTCTCCTCGCTGCCCAACACCGTAGAGGTGACGCTCACCGCGACGACCGGTCGGCTCTCGCTGCGGCCGGGTGTCGCCACCGAGGTGTATGCCTACAACGGCCGTATCCCCGGTCCTACCCTGGAGGTGCGCGAGGGCGACCGGGTGATCGTCCGCTTCCGGAACGACCTGCCCGACTCGACGACCGTCCACTGGCACGGTCTCCACCTCCCCTTCAACGCAGACGGTAGTCCCTTCCATCCCGTCGCGCCGGGTGAGGAGTACGTGTACGACTTCACGGTCCGTCCTGGAAGCGCAGGCACCTACTGGTATCACCCGCACCCGCATCATCGCACCGGCGTGCAGGTCGCCAGGGGGCTGTATGGGGCGGTGATCGTGCGCGCCGCAGACGATCCCCTGCCCTCCTCCCTCACGGAAAAGCTGCTGATCCTCTCGGACAACCGCTTCCATGCGGACGGCTCGTTCGACATCGCTGATCCGCACTCGCCGCAGGGGCGGATGGATTTCGAGAATGGACGGGAAGGCGATGTGCTGTTCATCAACGGAGAGGTCATGCCGACGATCACCATCCGCAGCGGGGAGGTACAGCGCTGGCGGGTGATCAACACCTCGGCCGGCCGGTTCTATCGGCTGGCGCTCTCCGGACACACCTTCCTGCACGTGGGAAGTGACGGCGGCCTCTTCGAGGGGCCGGTGGAAGTCAACGAGATCCTGCTGGCCACCGCGGAGCGAGCGGAGCTGCTGGTGCGCGGCACCGGCCCTCCCGGCAGCCGGGCCGTGCTGCAGGCACTCCCGTACGATCGTTACATTCCACACACTCGACCGAAGGATTGGAACCAGCCGCGGGAGCTGCTGACGCTGCAGTACACGAACGAGCCACCAGCCGCGGCTATGGCCCTGCCGGACGTACTGCGCCGGATCCCAGCGCTCGATCCGGCGCAGGCGACCGCCACCCGAGTGATGGTGATGACGCAGGGCATGATCAACGGCCAGTTGATGGACATGAGCCGGATCGACGTGAGTGCGCCGCTAGGCGCCACGGAGATCTGGGAGATCGAGAACCTGGTGGGTCTGGATCACCCATTCCACCTGCACGGCTTCCAGTTCCAGGTGCTGGATCGCAACGGCGTGCCCGAGCCCTACCGGAGCTGGAAGGACGTGGTGAACGTGCCCAAACACCAGTCGGTGCGCTTCATCGTACGCTACGACAACTACCCGGGCAAATGGATGTTTCATTGCCACATCCTGGATCACGAGGATCACGGGATGATGGGCGTTCTCGAGGTCAAATAACCAGGAGACTAAGATGAAACGAAGGTTGAGGAACCCGGTTCGATCTCTCAGCCTGTCTCTACCCATCCTCGTGGCCGCCGCGTGCGCGCCGCCGGCGCCCGCGGTCTCCAGTGGTCCCGATCTGGCAGCGGGCCAGGCAACTCGGATGGCGCCTGCGCAGCAGGTACTCTTCGGGCGAGAGCTGGTCATCAACCATGACTGCGGCGGCTGCCACGTTGGTTTCGACAACCCGGCAGCCGAGGGGTGGCTCGCCGGATGGAAGGAGGGAGGGGAAGAACCATTCCAGATCGGTCCGTTCAAGACCTATCCGCGGAACATTACACCGGACAATGCCACCGGGCTGGGCCGGTTCAGCGAGCGCCAGATCTTCAACTCGTTGCGCTTTGGTCTGCGCCCGGGTGAGACACCGGACATGGAGATTACCTCCACCACACCCGGCCAGGGGAACTTCCCCGCGAACCCGAAATATCTCGCTCCTCCGATGCCCTGGCCGGCATTCCGTCACATGTCCGACGAGGAGCTGCGGGCGATCGCAGCCTACCTCAAGCGCGGTTTGAGGCCGGTGAGCAACCGGGTACCCGACAGCGAGGGGCCACCCGACTTCTGGGCCAGCACCTGGGCCGAGATGATCGGCACCCATCCCGCACCGGCCTTCCCGACGGCCAACGAGAGGCAGCCGCAGTAGACCGGCACCGGGTACGTCGGGAAATGTGAGAAGCGACTGCGGCCAGGGGAGGAAACTCTCCTGGCCCGCTTGTTTTCCGGCACACCCCTTGCCCCGCAGCGCGCAGCCGGGGCCGCTCCGCGGAGGGGCCGGCCGTGCACATGGGCGCAACGCAGAAACGCTCCGCAGGGGAGGGGTGGCGATGAGGGTCCTTGCAGGCGACATCGGCGGCACCAACGCTCGGCTGGCGGTGGTCGAGATCGCACCGGGCGGGACCGCTCGCATCCTGCACTCCGCTCGCTATTCGAGCCAGAGCTATTCCGGCCTCGCGCCGATCGTGCGGCAGTTCCAGGCGGAGGTGGACGTGCCGGTCGAGAGCGCCGCCTTCGGAATCGCCGGCCCGGTGGTCGAGGGCGAGGTGAAGACCTCGAACATACCCTGGCACATCAGCGCCCGCGCGCTGGCCGAGGAGATCGGCATCCCCCGCACCGTGCTCCTCAACGACTTCGAGGCGGTGGGCAACGGCGCTCCCTGGCTGGGCCGGGAGGAGGTCGCCACGCTGCAGGAGGGAGAGCGGGTCGAGCGCGGCACGATCGCGCTGATCGGCGCCGGGACGGGTCTGGGCGAGGGATTCCTGGTCTGGCAGGGCGGCAGATACATGGTCTATCCCTCCGAGGGGGGGCACGTCGACTTCGCCGCCCGAGGCGAGCTGCAGTGGGGCCTCGCCAAGTGGATCCGCGCCGAGTATGGCAACGCCTCTTACGAGCGGGTGGTTTCCGGCCCGGGACTGCTCAACGTCTACCGCTACCTTGCGGAGAGTGGCTTCGCCCCCGAACGGCCGGAGGTGCGCGCGGAGATGGAGAGCGAGGACCCTGCGGCGATCATCTCGCGCCACGCGCTGGCCGGTACCGACCCGCTCTGCGCGAAGACGCTTTACATCTTCATCTCGGTCTACGGTGCGCAGGCGGGCAACCTGGCGCTGACGGTGCTCGCGACCGGCGGCGTCTACCTGGCGGGCGGCATCGCGCCGCGCATCCTGGAAAAGCTCCGTGGCGGCGTCTTCCTCGAGAGCTTCTCGCAGAAGGGCCGCTTCTCCGGTCTTATGGCGAAGGTGCCCGTGCATGTGATCCTCAGCCAGGAGGTCGGCCTCATCGGCGCCGCCGCGGAGGCGCTGCGGGTAGCAGCCCTCACCCTCGACAACGCTTCGTAACCCCAACCCCGAGGTCGCCGTGTCCATGCACCCGCTCGCAGGCAAGCCGGCTCCGCCGGAGCTGCTGGTCAACGTTCCCCGCCTGGTCTCGGCCTACTACACGCACCAGCCGGACGCGAGCGATCCCATGCAGCAGGTCGCCTTCGGCACCTCGGGGCACCGCGGGACCTCGCTGGCCAGCGCCTTCAACGAGGAGCACATCCTCGCCATCTGCCAGGCGATCTGCGAGTACCGCATGGGACAGGGAATCGGGGGGCCGCTCTTCCTGGGGATGGACACGCACGCCCTCTCCGAGGCGGCATTCGCCACCTCTATCGAGGTCTTCGTCGCCAACGATGTCGAGCTGCGGATCGACCGGGAGCTGGGCTACACTCCCACCCCCGTCATCTCGCACGCTATCCTCGTCCACAACCGCGAGCACGCCGCGGCGCTCGCCGACGGAGTGGTCATCACCCCCTCGCACAACCCGCCGGAGGATGGGGGATTCAAGTACAATCCGCCGACCGGCGGACCCGCGGACACGGACACCACGCAGGCCATTCAGGACCGCGCCAACGAGATCCTCGCCGGCGGCCTGAAGGAGGTGCGGCGCACTCCCTTCACGCGCGCTCTGCAGCAGGCGCAGCGGCACGACTACGTCACCCCGTACGTGCAGGATCTGCGGAGCGTGATCGACATGGAGGCGATCGCCGGGGCGGGGCTCAAGATCGGCGTGGACCCGATGGGCGGCGCGGGAATTGGCTACTGGGAGCCGATGGCCGAGATGTACGGGATCGACCTCGAGGTGGTGAACCGGCGGGTGGACCCCACCTTCTCCTTCATGACGGTGGACCGGGACGGCAAGATCCGCATGGACTGCTCCTCCCCCTGGGCCATGGCGAGCCTGATCGAGCTGCGGGAGCGTTTCGACGTCGCCTTCGGCAACGATCCCGACGCCGACCGGCACGGCATCGTCACGCGCGGCGCGGGGCTGCTCAACCCGAACCACTACCTGGCGGTCGCCATCTGGTACCTCTTCCAGAACCGCCCCGGCTGGCGCGCGGACGCGGCGATCGGCAAGACGCTCGTCTCCAGCTCGATGATCGACCGCGTCGCCGCGCACCTCGGGCGCCGCCTCGCCGAAGTGCCCGTCGGCTTCAAGTGGTTTGTGGACGGGCTGCTCGACGGCTCCTTCGGCTTCGGCGGCGAGGAGAGCGCGGGCGCCTCCTTCCTGCGGCGCGATGGCACGGTGTGGACGACGGACAAGGACGGCCTTCTGCTGGACCTGCTGGCGGCGGAGATCACCGCCCGCACCGGCCGTGACCCCGGCGAGCACTACCGCGCGCTGGAGGCGCAGTTCGGCAGCCCGCTCTACGAGCGCATGGATGCACCTGCCACCCCCGCGCAGAAGAAGGCGCTCAAGGGCCTCTCCCCCGAGATGGTCGAGGCCGACGAGCTGGCCGGCGAGCGCATCCTTGCGAAGCTCACCCGCGCGCCGGGCAACGATGCCTCCATCGGCGGGCTAAAGGTGGTCACCGAGAACGGCTGGTTCGCAGCCCGACCCTCCGGGACGGAGAACGTCTACAAGATCTACGCGGAGAGCTTCCGCGGCGCCGAGCACCTGCGCCGCATCCAGGAGGAGGCGCAGGCGATCGTTAACGCCGCTTTCCGGCGGGCGGGGGTGTGAGAAGGGTCCCCTGCAAGCCCTCACCCCGGCTCGCTAGGGCTCGCCACCCCTCTCCCACAAGGGGAGAGGGGTTGATGCTGACCCTGGCATCGAAGCTGGGGTCCAGCAGGGCAGTGTTCCCCCTCTCCCAGAATGGCGCTGCGCTCTGCGCACCGAACAACAGGGAGAGGGGGCTAGGGGGTGAGGGCCCGCCTGCTCCACGCTTCTGAGTTCTCTTCCAAAGTGGGAACCAATGAGAGCCCACCGCCTTCCGCTGCTCCTCCACATCCTGCTCCCCCTCCTGGTGGCGTGGAGCTGCGTCTCCACTCCGGCAGCACCGGGCGCCGCACCGCAATCCGCGCCTGGTGCGGTACCCGCACCGCCCTGAAGGCCGATTACGTCCGCGAGCGCGCCCTGGGCGGGGCGATGATCTGGGAGCTGGGCGGAGACGACGGCACGCTGCTGGAGACCCTGCACCGCCGCCTCCAGCAGTAGGGGAATCGGCGCGACGCAGGGTGTCTACCGCACCTGCCCCACCACCAGCCGCACCGGGATGCCGCCGTTGCGGGTGCTGAGAACTTCCGCGAAGGGGATCCGCGTCTGTGCCTCCAGTCTGCGATCCGCCGAGAGCAGCGTCACCCTCCAGCCGGGGAGCTTCTGGCGTGCCACCTTGCCGAGCGCTGCGTAGAGGTTGCGCAGCGGGGCGTGCTCACCCACCCGTAGCCCGTAGGGCGGGTTGGTGACCAGCCACCCCGGACCCGACGGCGGCTCGATCGCGGAGAGGGCGCGCACCTCGAGCGTAAGGTCGGAGAGGACGCCGGCGCGGTCGGCGTTGCCACGGGCGGCCTCGATGGCGCCGGCGTCGCGGTCGGAGGCATGGATCGGCACCGCAGCTACAGGGAGGATCTCCCCGGTGGCATGCTCGACCACCCGCTGCCAGAGAGCCGCATCGAACTCCGGCCACTCCTGAAAGGCGAAGTGACGTGGCGCCCGCGCCGGGTTGGCGAGCCCCGGCGCGATCCGCCGCGCCAGGAGTGCTCCCTCGATGGCAAGGGTTCCCGAGCCGCACATCGGGTCCAGCAGCGGCGCCTGTGCGCGCCAGCCGCTGCCCAGCAGCATCGCGGCGGCGAGCGTCTCCCGCAGCGGGGCCTTCGCCACCGCCTGCCGGTAGCCGCGCTGGTGCAGGAGCGCTCCCGAGGCGTCGGCGCTCACGGTGCAGCGGTCGTAGAGGAAGCGCACGACGAAGAGCTGCGCGTCCGCCCCCTCGTCCTCCGCCTCGCTTCCCTTCCCCGCTCCTACCTCCCCTGGCGCTCCCGTCTGTTTCTCGACGGCGGCGGCGAGCCGTTCCGCGATCGCGCCCTGGTGGTAGAGCTTCGACTTGCGGGAGGTCACCCGCAGCCGCACTGGCAGCCCCGCTCCGACGAAGCGCTCCCAGGGTACGCGGCCGGCGTGGCGCTCCAGCTCGAAGAAGGTGCGCGCGCGAAACTCGCCGATCCGCAGGAGCACGCGGCTGGCGGTACGCAGCCGCAGGTTGGCGGCGTAGAGCTGCTCAGGGGTCCCCTCCCACGCCACGCCGCCGGGCTCGACGGCGGCACTGATCCCCAGCTCCTGCAGCTCGGCGGCACACAGCGCCTCCAGACCAGGGGCGGTGACGGCGAAGAGCGACAGCAGACGCTCGCTCATCCTGACGTCCGCGTGCCCAAGGTAGGAGCAGCGGGAGGCAGATGGCCGGAGCGCCCTCCGCGCATCAAAGCTTGGGCCGGGTCCGGAGCTCGGGCTCCGGGCGAGGCGCCTCGTACTCGAACGTCTTCGGCTCCTGCTGCCAGGCGCCAACCGTCCTGCACAGCTCCTCGCAGGCTTGCTCGGCGAACTGCTGCTGCGCCGGGGTACGCCAGGGGTAGCTGCGCGGCCGCTCACCGAGCGGGCGGCTGACCAACTCCGCGTAGGAGCGATCACCGGGGAGCGGATCCCTGTAGACGGCGCAAATCGCCTCCAGCATCCCCTGGAGCAGCCCCATGGTCGAGCGGAAGCGTACCCAGCGATGGTTCTCCCAGGAGAGCTTGACGCCGTCGGTTTGCGGACCGAAGCGCTCGACGAGCCTGAGTCCGGCATGACGACCGCGCTCGCTCAGGTCATGAATGAGCTGCTCGGGCATGTCCAGGTTCAGCCCACCCTCGTTGGCGCGCAGGCTCACATTGACCACGCGGTCGCGGTAGCCCGGGACGCTGAGCTGCGTATTGTCCGCCCAGTCCAGCGCGCTGTTCGCGATGGCCATCAGGAAGCCGGTGAGAGGATCGCCATCCTCGAACCGCGTCCACCATTCGAGCATCCCGCCGAGATTGCGCTCCGGCATCCAGACGTGCTTCGATTCGTCGCCCGGCCGGTACGGGAAGTCCGGATGGAAGGGACGCAGGTTGATCCCGAAGGTCGGCCAGCTCGGCAGCGGCGCGTCGAAGAAGTGGACCGGGAAGTTGCTGGTGATCCCCCCGTCGGAGAACCAGCAGCGCTCGGGCCGCCGCTCCTCCGGCGCCACCCGGCGACTGTAGTCCACCGCGTACAGGGGGATGGCGCTGATGACAAGCGGGAAGCTGAGGCTGAGCCGGGTGGCGAACACCACCGGCAGGTCAGCGGCCTCGGGCAGCGGCACCAGAGGTGCGCTGCGCTCGGGATCCTCGACCGGGCGGGCGTGCGCGACCATCCAGTCGACCACCACATCGGGAAAGAGCCGGCGCATCTCCTCCGGATGGAAGTAGAAGACCTGCTTCTTGAACGGAAGCCCATAAGGCCGTCCGTGGGTGAGGTTGGTGGTCATCATCTGCAGATCCACCGCGCGCTCGGCTGCCGGATCGCTCGTGCCCCAGAGGTCGCCGAAGGTGAGCGGTCCCTCGGCGAGAGGCTTGCCCGCCAACTCGTTGAAGTACCCGGTCAGCCAGTCGGTCAGTGGCGGGATCCCACCCACGGGACCCTCGGCGTGACCCGTGCAGAGACCGAAGAAGTTCTCCGGGATCCTCCGCTGCACGTCCGTCCTGACTCGTGACCCGATTGCCAGGGTAGCGCCCGCCAGCGCCGCGATCACCCCGGCCACCACGATCGCGGCGCGCAGCAGCGGGTGGCCCGGCAGCAGCGCGAGAAGGGCGATGAGGAGACCGGGGAGGAGACCCAGGAGGAAGGGAAGGCGATAGTGGGTGACCGCCGCCTCCACGATCCGCCACACCCGCCCCTCTGCGTTTCCGAGGGCCGCCTTCGCCAGGTGGAAGAGCCGGCGCGTCCCGGCGACGGGCTGGAAGAGGGAGGCAAGGTTCGATTCGCCGCTCTGCGGCTCGCGCGCTCCGAGCCACCGCGGCAGGTCATCGAGCTGCGGAAACCCATCGCGGCCGTTGCGCCGGCCATACTCCGCAGCCGCCGTCGCAGCCGCCGCGATCGCGCCCGCCGAGGTGCCGCCGATGCCGCGAAAGGTGAACTCCCGGGAGATCTCGTACACCGCGCGCGGGTAGACCACGCCACTGGTGATCCCTCCCTTCATCACGATGTCACAGTAGCGGGGCCCCTGCGAGGGGGGAGCGGAGCTGGCCTCGGTGTCAGGGATGGTAGCTGGCATGAGAGGACCTCGTGGAGGAGCTGCGGGCCCTCACCCCGCTCGCTGAGGCTCGCACCCCTCTCCAGAGGTCGGGAGGGGGGCTGATGCTGACACTGGAAACGAGGATGGTGTCCAGAAGGGCAGGGTTACACCTCTCCCAGAATGGGGAGAGGGGGCGCGGGGGTGAGGG
>JBPCIT010000412.1:0-9198 GCA_051006015.1 Longimicrobiaceae bacterium | reverse complement strand
CCGCCTTCGGCAAGGAGACATCGTTGCGAACGTTCCCTTTGTTTCCGTATCTGTTCGTAGTTTTCTCGTTATCAACCGGGGGACAGGCCAGCCACAGCAGATTGACCTCGTAGGCACGGAGACTTACCCCGCGTCCGGATCAGCAATCGTTGCCTTCGAGTGCGGGCTCGGGATCATCCTGAATCAGTCGTGCGATGTGACGGGCGCGCTAGGGCGACGGCGGCCGATCCTGATCGCTCGAATCAGACCAATGGCCGAAGTTGATAAAAAGTTCGGGGAAATGATAATTAACAAGCGGGTGAACGCCATTCGCGAGATGGCGAATCCCGGAAAATTTCCACAGGCGTTCTATCTTCCACCAGTCGATGCAGGAACCTTCACTCTCGAAGCCTCGACCGCGGATCTGCTAGACACGACCACGATTCACCCTGATGATGTCCTCGCACTCGGAAGCCTCCGTCGCGCCCGCCTATCTGTGACTGCGTTAAACGCCCTGCAGGAGCGGCTCGCGTACTGTTTGGGGAGGTTTGGGGCACCTGATGACCTGTATTTTACCGGAGAAGAGCGTGCTGCGGCAGAGAAGTTGGCAACCGAAAAAGAGGCGTCTCGTCGTGCATCGGCAGAGGAAGAAGAACGCAAAGCAGCGAAGCGAGCCGCAATGGGTGGTAAGGGATAGTTTAGGCTAATGAGTTCCTCTTCGGAGGTCCTCCAGCGGTCGCCCGACGACTGCCTGCCCCACTCACTCTACCTCACCCCAAGGCTCTTCCGCAACTCCTCATTCTCCGCCTTCAGCCGCCGGCACGTCCACACCAGCCGCAGCATATCCTCCAGAGCTGTGCTGTAGAACCGGGCATTGACCGGCCCCTCGAATAGCTTCGTGACTTCCTCCGGCCCCAGCCGCACCGGGGCGCCGTCCTCCTGCTTCGGCCACTCTGCAGCGTGCCAGGCGCGTACCTCCAGGGCCGCCAGCTCAGTGCCGCGGACAGGAGCGATCGGCGCGGCCGGCTCCAGGTAGGGCGGGGGATCGGGCTCGATCGTCGGCGGGTCGAGCCACTCCGCGAAGGCGAACGGCACCAGCCCGTTGCCGATGGGGAGCTGCACCACGTACTTCCCGGGCGAGCCATGCGCCTCGAATTCTTCGCCCACATGCTCATTCAACCAGGCCGGGCGCGTCGGGTCGGCGGCGATAATCCGGATCCTCACTCGGGAGCGGGTTCAGGTTCCTGCACCATCGCTCAGGCGGATTCGGCGCGATTGTAGGTCTGCGGGCCAGGCCGCAGGGTATCCTCCTCCGCCGTGACGTGCAGAGTGTCCCCGGCCTGCAGCCGTGCCTGGTATTCGTCCCATCCTACGCAGGCATCCACCAGCGCCTCCCGCAGCAGCTCGGCAGAGGGCGGCCCGCAGGCGGCGAGCCCCAGCAGGAGGGCAGGGAGCGGCATGGGGTTCATAGAGCTACGGAGCATCGGTCTCCGCGGTGAAGGTTCCGCCCGCGCCTCCGCATGGGTAGTTCCAGTGCTGTAGAAGAGGTGGAAGGGATCGTGCGGCCGGCGCTCGACGCCGATGGGCTGATTCTGAAGTGGGCGGACGGCAACAGGAGGACGGCGGAAAGCCGCAGGCGTGTGATTTGCGGCAGTTCTAAAGCGCCGTTCTGTGCCGCACGGACAAGCTCCACGAGAATGTTTTCACCACGCGTCTCAAAGATGGCGCCCATGACATGGAGCAGACCTGTCGCCGTGCTTGTTTGTTGGGCGCTGGCCCTGCAGGCTGGATGCGCGACGACACGTGGGCGCCCGCCAGTCTCCGACCGTGCTGGGCGGCCGATTTCCGAAGAGGAGATCCGGCACGAAATGCGCCCCGTCACGGGTCCGATTGGATGGGGCATTCTCTTCGGCGGGGCATTGGGGATGGTTGTAGGCTCTCAGATCGGGTATCGCATTGGCCATGCTTGGGATACCGCTCGCGGGTGCGAAGACTGCGGACTCGGCGGCTTGGTGGGTGGGGCGGTCGTGGGCGTGCTTGGGGGTGTGGTGGGCGGGGCGCTCCTCGTGTACGAATCCGCGCAAGCGCGGGAACGTCGTGCTGCGATCCGCCGCATTCAAGCGCGGCGCTCCACGGAGGGGGCTGCGTCGCGAGGTGGCGACCTGTACCCGCTGCAGCTCGGGTGCGATTCAACGGAACCTCCGGTGCCGAGCTCGACGGAAGCCTTCGCACATGCCGAGACGCCCCTCGCGGTGAACGGATCCGGGAGAGGGAGAGTTGCGGGACTGAATCTCCCTGTGGGTGCGATGGCGGGATGGAGCCCGCAGTGCCAGCTTCAGTGACAAAACCCCCTGTCACTGGCTATCGCTGGTGAGCGATTGGAGCGAACAAACCGCGCAGAATTGGCACTCCTGAGCGACGGCCAACGCGCGCCGCGCGCCTCCGGAGCCAAAGGTCACAGGTTTGAATCCTGTCGAGCGCATTGACGTAAGATAAAGGCCCGGCGTGATTTACGGCGGGGCTTTTTTCCTCTTCGATCTCAAAGGCCCCTCCGCTTTGCCTGGTCGAGCAGGCGAACAAGCTCTTCGTGGCTCAGGGCGGACAGCGTGACGTAGGGGTAGACGGGCACGGCGCCGACCCACTGCCCCTCGTCGCTCTCGAAGACGATCGCCTTCAGGTTCTCCGACACACCGCGTCCGCCACTCAGCGCGCGAGGGGTGATCCGCACCTGGTAGCAGTTGCCAGCAGCATCGGTGAAGAGACGCGCCCCGGCCGGCCATCCCACGCCGCTCACGCTACGATCTGAGGTAGCCTCAGCAGGCGAAGCCGCGCCAACGCACACACCATCGCCTCCTCTCCACGAGGCTCGAAGTGGAGCCACGGCGCCCGGACGTGCGGCGCTCCTGCTCGCCGGTCGCGCGAGGAGGTTGGCGACGAGAGCCGCGCGGCGGGAGCGTGGGGCAAGGCCGCCCCCTCCCTGGAGTGCGGATCACCCCGTCGGTTCTCCGTTCGGCGAAGCCTCGATGTACTTCTTCAGGCTGCCGACGGCCGCTCGCAAATGGTTCTGGACCGGGCCGAGCTGCGCCTGCACCTCCTCGCCCTCCTCCTCGGGAAGCGCGTCCGCGTCGGCCATTGCCTCGTCGACGTGCTGCTTGGCGACGGCGACCTTATCCAGTATGTATGCCAGCTTGCTGTTTACCGATTCAGTCCGCATTGCCGGTTCTCCTCTCACCCGGAAGGGTGCCTTTCTCGCTGCCCCTCTGCTTGCGTGCTCTCACGCCGGACGCCACGGGTACGGTAGCATGACGGGTGCCACGAGCGGTACCGAAATCGCGCACGGAGCATCGGCTTTCAACGCGCGACGGCTCGCTCACGCCTCCTGCGGGGGCAGCTCGGACCGCAGATGGTTCAGGCCGCGCCGAGCCAGCATGTACTTCTGCAGTCCGGCATCATCGAGAGGAGAGTGCGTATCGTCCCAGTGGTCGAGCACCTCCTCGAGCGCATCGACCATCTCCCAGGTGAGCGCTTCTGCTGCCTCCAAACCGTCGTGCGCCATGAGCCATCCTCCGGTGGTGGGGTTCTGAGCCGCGCTCGTGTTCCGCAGCACCAGTCGGCTTCGGAAATGGTCAGGTTCGTACCTGCACGTACGCAGCGAACAGCTCGTCAACCGCATTCGCGGGATCGCTCGTCAGGCCCTCGTGCACCGGAGAGCTCTGCAGCACATCCGAACGCGGCGCCGTCAACCAGTGGAATCGCTCGGACGGTGCGGTGAGTGCCACGGCTCCGGCCGAAGCATCCCCATCGCAGATCCGCTGGCAGCACTGCAGGTATCGCGAGAGGAGATCGGCGTCCATCGCGGGGGCGAGCTGGCGGAGCTTTTCTGGCTCGGTGACCACGCGCATCCCCAGGAACTCCGCGGTAGGGGCGTGAACCACCACACCGACATTGACGAACGCACCCAGGTGGACGTGCGGCACGATCCGCAGCACCGCGAAATTGTAGGGAATCCAGCTGGAATGCTTCATCGGCGGGCGGTGCGTGGGCGCGGGGGCTCGCGCAGGAGCAGCTCGCGCGCTCGCATCGCTTCGGCGACAAAGGCGCGCGGCGGACGAAGCCGATCCTGCAGGTACGAGAGGTAGCGCTTCCGCGCCTCGTCGGCGCAGGCGAACTCGGTGCCGCCGACCGTGTCGGTAAGCAGCGCGTCAGGAACCTCGTCCAAGACGCCGGCGAGCACCTCGCCGGTGAGACGACCCGCCATCTCCGCATCGGCAGCTTCCAGATCGTCGCTCTCTGCCAGCAGGACGTGGTCACGGATGATGGGAAACGGGGTTCGGATTCGCGCCGCATCCACGCGCGACCAGTCGTGGTGCGCGTAGAGCGCGGCGCCATGGTCGATCAGCCAGGGACGCC
Source organism: Longimicrobiaceae bacterium (assembly GCA_051006015.1). Lineage (GTDB taxonomy): Bacteria > Gemmatimonadota > Gemmatimonadetes > Longimicrobiales > Longimicrobiaceae > JBPCIT01. The sequence goes on along the minus strand of JBPCIT010000412.1, from coordinate 4,809 downwards.
GCTCCCAAATCAAGAGGTTGGGATTGCGGTGCGTGCGGTCCGGGTTGGTGACGAAGGCGTCCAGCCATACGACGTGCGAGGCGAACTCCGGCCTCAACAGGTGCCCCGCTGCGGCGGGCGCAAAGTTGAAGGCGCCGTCGAGATAACGCAGGCCGACGTTGATGCCGTGGCTCGCTTTCAGGAGGTCCTGGATCTCGGGATCCGGCTCGCCGCGGCCGAAGGGGGGCGGCACCTGGACGAGCGCCAGATCGGGTGTCGGCAGGTCGAGCTCCCCGGCTAGCATGCCGACGATCAGCTCGGCGACGAGCGCCTTCGCCCCCTGGCCGGCGCCGCGGAACTTCACCACGAAGAGGCCGCCACCGTCCGTGTCCACGATCGCCGGCAGCGAGCCGCCCTCCCGCAGCGGCTGAAGGTAGCGCGTGGCGGTGAAGGTCGGCAGCGACGTCATTCGTCCCAGCCGCCGCTCTCCGTGGGCGGGAGTGGCTCGATGACTTCCGGGCGATCGTTCGCCGGAGAGTTGACCAGGAGCGAGACGGGGTACGCCTCCAGGTCGCTCGATCTGCCCGCCTCGAGGAGCGCGTGCAGCTCCTCCGCGCTCGCGCCGGCAACCAGCCACCGCGACCGCGCTGCGCGATCGAGAATCACCGGCATACGGTCGTGGATCGGCTGCATGAAGGGGCTCGCCGCGGTGGTGATGATGGCGCAGCTCTCCAAAGGCTCGCCTCCAACCGGCCGCCACCGCTCGGCGATGCCCGCGATGGCGAAGGGCCGCCCCGAGGCGAGACGGATCCGCATCGGCACCTTCCTTCCGCCCATCCGTTGCCATTCATAGAAGCTATCGGCGAGCACCAGACAGCGCCGCTTCGCGAACGCGTTGCGAAAGGCTGGTTTCTCGCCGAGGGTCTCCGCGCGCGCGTTGATCATCCGGTTGCCGATCGCAGGATCCCTAGCCCACGCGGGAATGAGTCCCCAGCGAAGCCACCCGCTCCGCGGGGCTCCGTCTGCACCTGCCAGCAGAACGAACACTTCCTGCGTAGGCGCGACATTGTACCTCGGGCGCCAATCGGCCGGCAGGTCATCGAGATCGAACTCCTCGGCCAGCTCGTCCTTCGACGCGACAAGGGTGAAGCGACCGCACATGCGCTTACTCCATTCGATACGTGGATATCTGGTGGGCGAATGCGAGGCTTGCCCGGCTACTTCTACCGCGCGCACCAACGTAGCACGCGGAACAGCTGGTGAGTACCATCCATGCATGGAAGCTACGGTGCTCGGGCCGCGACCGCGAGGCCGAAACAGGTGCGCTCCGCACGGACGAGGCCTGTTTTCGGCGCGCTACCAGGGCAAGACTCTTGCATTCTTCTGCCCCGGAGCGGGCCGCAGGTGTAAGGCCCGTGGATGTTTGACCTTTCAACGCGAGTCCTATGATTTCCAAACACGATCTCGAACGTCTCGTCTCCCGTCCGCCTGGCGACGCGAAGATCCTGTCGCTCTTTCTTGACATGTCGGTCAACTCCGATAACAAGCGCACCTTCCAGGTTTTCCTCAACCAGAAGCGTGCGGAGTTCCAGGAGCTGGACAGCGAGCGGAGCAACCACCACGTCGAGCCGATCGGCGCGGCTTTCGACCGCATCGACCGGTGGATCGACGACGAGTTCGATGAGGCGAACCGCGGAGTTGCGCTCTACACCGAGATCGGCGGGGACTGGTTCGAGGCGCTGCAGTTCCCCGTTCCAATCACCAACCGTATGGTCATCAACGAGCGCCCGGTGGTCGGACCGCTCGCGCAGGTGCTGGAGAGCTACCATCACCACGGAGTCGTGCTGCTCGATCGCGAGCACGTGCGCATCCTGAGCGTCTACCTGGGTACGCTGCTGGACGAGATCGAGGTCCGCGGCGATCCCTTCCCTGCGCCCCACGACGTCCAGGCCGGTGGCTACTCCCAGAAGCGTTACCAGCGGCGCAAGGCGGAGGAGATGCGGCACTTCTTCCGGGAGTTCGCCAAGGAGGTCGAGGAGTTCGTCCGGCGCTACAAGGCGGATGATCTGGTGATCCTCGGTACCGACGAGAACGTTGCCAAGTTCAAGGAGTTCCTCTCCGATCGGCTGCGGGAGATGGTCGTCTACACCGGGCCGATGGGCGTCGACGACTCGACCAGTGAGGTGCTGGCCCGCATCGAGCCGCATCTCAGGGCGGAGCGTGAGCGCGAGGCTCGCGAGGTGGTGGAGGTGCTGCTCGATCGGGTCGGGCAGGGCTACCTGGCCACCGCCGGCTTCCAGAGCACGCTTACCGCGCTGCAGGAGGGGAAGGTCGATACACTGGTGATGGCGCGCGACCACGAGCGCAATGGCGCTCGCTGCCCGCAGTGCGGCTTCGTCTTCGCGCGCGATCCGGGAAGCTGCCCGTACGATGGCACCGCGACGGAGGAGGGGATCGACGTGGTGGAGGAGATGGTGCGGATGGCCGAGGAGCAGGACTCCGAGGTGGAGTTCGTCGAGCCGGGCGCCGTGGCGGAGGTCGGCGGGGTGGGAGCGCTGCTGCGCTTCTGAGTCGTACTCCCGGGTGGCCGGCGCCATGCCCGGCTCCGGCCACCCCGGCGGCCTTCACCGCTCCGCCGTCCAGGTCCCGCTGCGCCCCCCCTCCTTGCGCAGGAGCCGAATCCCGCCGATTTCCATCCCGCGGTCCAGCGCCTTGCACATGTCGTAGACGGTCAGGAGCGCACACGAGACGGCGGTCAGCGCCTCCATCTCCACCCCCGTCTTTCCCTCTACCCGCGCGACGGCGCGCGCACGGACGCCGGGGAGGCTCTCGTCCACCTCGACCTTGACCTCGAGCGAGCTGAGCGGGAGGGGATGGCAGAGGGGGATCAGCTCGGCGGTGCGCTTGCCGCCGGTGATCCCGGCCAGCTCCGCGACCAGCAGCACGCTTCCCTTCGGAGTGCGCTCCTCGGTGATGGCGGCGAGCGTCTCGGGCGAGGTGCGGATCCAGCCCTCGGCCTCCGCGAGGCGGCGGGTCTCCCGCTTCTCTCCTACGTCGACCATGCGCGGCCGGCCCTGCTCGTCCAGGTGGGAGAGGCTCATGCGGCCAGGTCGGCCGAGACCCCGTGCAGCAGCTCCGCCAGGATGAGCTGCGGGTTCACATTGCCGAACGCCAGCTCCCGCGCCGGTGGCACCCGGTCGAGCGCGGCGGCGACAGCTAGCGGCGCAACCCGACGCTTGCGCGCCGCGCCGGTGAGCATCTCCGTGCCGTCGCTGTTCACCACCTGATCGGGCACACCCGCAGCCACCGCGAGGAGATCGCGCAGCCAGCCGGCGAATGCGTCCAGCAGGTCGAGGAAGTCGCCGCGAGCGCCGGACGCCGGCAGCGCGTGGGCCGCCGCGAGACGCGCCGTGGCGGTATCCGAGAGAGCAGCCTCCAGCAGGCGGCGACCCTCGTGCCGGTGCTTCTCCTGCGCTCCCGGCTCGCCGCCGGCGGGCAGGAGGCGCAGCGCCCGTCCCAGCGCACCCTGCGCGAGCGCGGCGATGCGCGTCGCCTCGTCGCGGCTTACGCCCCGCGCCTCCGCCAGAAACGCAGCCAACTCCTCGCGTGGGAGTGGACGCACACGCAGGGGCAGTACCCGGGAGAGGATGGTCGGCAGCAGCGTTCCCGGATGCTGCGCCGTGAGGATGAGCGTCGTGTGGTCTGGAGGCTCCTCGAGAAGCTTGAGGAAGGCGTTGGCGGCCTCGGGGCTGGACTCCTGCGGCACCATCGCCTCCGCGTCGCCGACGACGAAGACCTTCCGCGCCCCCATCGACGGACGGGTAGCGGCAAGCTGCTGCAGCGTACGAACTGCGGCGAGAAAGTGCGCCGGGGCGCGCTCGTACTGAGGAAGATGGAAGGGATCGGCGCGGCGGGCAGCCAGCTCGGCGGCGCGCAGCTCCTCCAGCGTCTCCCGCAGCTTCGCGGGAGAGGAGGCATCGGGGCGCGGTAGCGGGAAGAACCAGTGCAGGTCCGGGTGCTCCAGCCGCTCGACCAGCCTGCAGTTGAGACACCTTCCGCACGGCTCGCCGCCTTGCGGGCTCTCACAGAGGAGGAGCTGCGCGAGCCAGAGCCCCAGGCGCTCCTTGCCTATCCCTGCGGGTCCGTGCAGGAGGACGGACTGGGGGAGGACTCCGGAGAGCGCCGCGCGGGCCAGGCTCGCCCGCACCTCCGCGTGTCCGAGGAGCGGCAGTAGCGCCATCAGCGCCCCCGCTGCTGCAGCCAGCTGAGTGGATCTACCGCCTGCCCGCCCGGCGCGCGGATTTGGAACTCGATGTGTGCGGCCTGATAGCCCGAGCTGCCGCCTACCGTCCCCACCGCCTGTCCGCGCGTGACCTCGGCACCCTCGCGCACGGAGACATCCTTCAGGTAAAGGTAGAGCGAGTAGTAGCCCCCGCCGTGACTCAGGACGACGGTGGGACCGTACCCCTCGAAGGGACTCGCGAGCACCACCGTGCCCCCCTCGACAGCGCGAACCGAGGTGCCGCCCGGCGCCGCGATCCCGATCCCGTTCAGGCGGATCGCGGTCCCGTTCGGCTGCACGGAGCGGCCGAAGCGGTAGATCAGCGTCCCATCCACCGGCCAGCCCAGGTTGCCGAGATCGCGCGTGGTGAGCCCCTCGGTTCGGCTGCTCGCCGCCGCCGGAGCGCGTGCCGACGTTGCGGTTGCGCCGGAGCCGGCCGCACTCCGGCGCGCGGCCGCCGCTCGCTCTTCCGCGGCGCGTGCGGCAGCGGCACGTTCGGCCTCGCGGCGCCGACGCTCGAGGGTGGCGATCAGCGACGCCAGGCGCTT
>JBPCIT010000411.1:0-5071 GCA_051006015.1 Longimicrobiaceae bacterium | reverse complement strand
GCACCACGTGGAGCTGCGCGCCGATGCCGTACTCCTGGTTGACGTAGCGGGCGACCTCTCCGACGGTCATCCCGTGCCGCAGCGGTACCGGGTAGTAGCCGGTGATCGCCTGCCCGACGCTGCGCATCTCCCGCTGCATCAGCGGCCCCTCCATGGTGCCGGTGATCGGGTTGGGACGGTCGAGCACCACGAAGGGGATCCCCTGCTGAGCGGCGGCCTCCATCGCCATCGCCATCGTCCAGACGAAGGTGTAGGGGCGCGCGCCGATGTCCTGCATGTCGAAGAGCAGCACCTCGACGCCGCGCAGCATAGCCGGGGTGGGCCGCTGCGCCTGCCCGTAGAGCGAATGGACGGGGAGGCCGGTCGCCGCATCGCGCCCGCTCCCGATCTTCACTCCACCCTCGACACCGCCGCGCAGCCCGTGCTCGGGTCCGTAGAGCGCCACCAGCTCGACCTCGGGTGCGCGGTGCAGCAGGTCGATCCCGCTCTCCCCGGTCGAGGTGAGTGCCGACTGGTTGGTGAGGAAGCCCACGCGCCTGCCGCGCACCAGGTGCAGCGAGTCGCGCAGCAGCACCTCCAGCCCCGGTACGACGCGCGCCGCGGGGATCGCGGATGTCGTATCGACGCTCTCCGCTTCGGCCTGGCGAGGACGCTCCGGGAGGGTCTCCGCCGCCTGTGGCCCGGTGCGGCAGGCGGCGCCCGCCGTCAGAAGAAGCGCGAGGAGCGATGCGAAAGCGGTCGAGCGATGCGGTTGGCGCTGCATTCTCTCTGCTGGTATGTTGGTGGCCGATTGCGAAGCGGTGAGCGGGAGATCCGCCGCGCGCAGTATACCCGGCGCTGGTGGAAAAGGTCTGACACCGGCAGGCCCCCTCCCCCGGCCCCTCCCCGAATTCGGGGGAGGGGAGAACAGCACATCCTGCTGTAGCGTGGGCGCTGAGGTCTGGCAGGATAGAGTTCCCCCTCTCCCAGAATGGCGCTGCGCTACGCGCACCGGACAACAGGGAGAGGGGGCTAGGGGGTGCGGGCACCACCGATCAGGAGGCAAGTTGAGCGAAACGTTCCGTCCCGCGCGCGAGGAGGAGATCCCGGAGATCGCGCGGGTGATGGGCCACAGCTTCGTCGGGCGGACGCAGGAGCAGCTCGAGACGCTGCTGCGGGAGGGTCCCTACAGTGGTGTCGAGGCGCTCTGGGTCGGAGAGGAGGAGGGGCGGGTCGTCGCTGCCTGCGATCTCCATTCGATGCAGCAATGGATCGGCGGCGCACGCTATCCGATGATGGGGCTGGGATCGGTGGCCGTCTCGCCGGTGCACCGTCGCCGGGGTCTGGCGGGGCGGCTGGTGACCAGCGGTCTGCGCGTGGCGCGTGAGCGCGGCGATCTGGTCTCCGCATTGTATCCCTTCCGCATCGCCTTCTATGCGCGGCTCGGCTACGGCCTGGCGGGCGAGGCGCACCAGTACCAGCTCCCGCCGGAGACGGTGCCGGACGCCCCCGAGCGCCGGCGCCTGCGTTCCGTATCATCGGAGGAGGACCGTGCCACGCTGCGCCGGGTGTACGACCGCTGGGCGCAGGGGGAGAACGGGCAGCTCGAGCGGGGCGACGGCGTCTGGCGCAGGATGTGGGAGGACGAAGCACGGGCGGGCGTGGTGTACTGGGGCGAAGCCGGCGAGGCGGAGGGGTACGCCGTCGTCCGCTACCGCGCCGACCTGCCTCCGCAGGAGCGCTTCCTGGAGGTGGAGGAACGGGCGTGGCTCACCCCCGCGGCGCAGCGCGGCATCTACGGCTGGCTCGCCTCGCTGGGCGACCAGTGGCACTCCCTCCTCTACCGGGCGCATCCCGAGGAGGGATTCGCCAATCACCTCAGCGAGGAGCGCCTGCCGCTGGGCCGAGAGCCACACTGGGGTCTCTGGTTTCCCGCGGCCACCCTGATGCGTGGGCCGATGTTCCGCCTGCTGAACGTGTCCGGCGCCTTCGCTGCTCGCCGCGTCGCTGCGGAGGCGGCGCTCGACCTGGCGCTGGAGGTGGAGGACGAGCAGCTCCCGGAGAACCGCGGCCCCTGGCGGTTGCGGCTGGAGGGGAAGCGCTGCGAGGTCGAGGCGGGGAGCGCCGGGGCAGGGGAGGCCACATTGCGGCTGCAGGTCACCACCCTCTCGCGCATCTTCATCGGCGACCTTGCTCCCTCCGCCGCGGTAGCCACGGGTCGTGCGACCCTCGACCGGCCGGAGCTGCTCCCCGCGCTGGACTCGGCGCTGCGGCTGCGGCGGCCGTGGACCTTCGACAGGTTTTGAGTAGCTGTCAGCGATCAGCCTTCAGCAAATAGCGAACGGCACTTCATGTACAGACGTATCTGGCCCTCACCGGCGCCCCCTCCCCCTAGCCCCCTCTCCCAATTCTGGGAGAGGGGGAACTCTCTCCTGCCAAGCCTCGACTCCAGCTGTACGGCAGGATCTGCAGTTCTCCCCTCCCCCGGACTCGGGGGAGGGGCCGGGGGAGGGGGCCCAGCGGGGGAGGGGGGTCGCCGCACCTGGATGCTGCTGGCGCTGGTGGCGGCACTCACCGCCTGCGGCCCCGCCGACCGCCCTGCCGCCGGTGCGGACGCCGCGGCGGGCGAGCACGCGACGCTGACCGGGGCACCGCCAGGGGGGACGCTGATCGTGCTAGCCGACCGCGAGCCGGACGAGCTGAACCCGCTCACCTACAACAGCAATCCCGCCTACCAGGTCACGCACCTGCTCTTCCGCACGCTGGCGCGGCGCGACAGCACGCTGAGCAACTACGTGCCCGACCTCGCCCGCTCCTGGGAGCTGTCGGAGGATGGAAGCACTCTGGTGCTGCACCTGCGTGACGACGTACGCTGGCACGATGGCGAGCCGGTCACGGCGGAGGACGTGGTCTTCACCATCGAGCGGCAGAAGGACGAGCGCGTCGCCTCGCCCCGCATCAGCGACGTGGCACGTGTGGCGAGCGCGGTGGCTCGCGACAGCTTCACGGTGGAGGTGCGCTTCATCCGTCCCGGTCCCTACACGGTGAACGCCCTCTTCGAGTTGATGCCCGTCCCCCGGCACCTGCTGGCGGAGGTGGCTCCGGATCAGATGCGCTTCAGCCCCTTCAGCCGCCAGCCGGTGGGGAACGGCCTCTTCCGGTTTGTAAGCTGGCAGGCGGGGCAATCCCTCACCGTCGAGGCGAATGCCGAGGTGCCGGAGGGGCGACCGCCGCTGGACCGCGTGGTGTTGCGCTTCGTCCCCGACATGAATGCGGCGATGACCGAGCTGCTCGCCGGCCAGGGCGATCTGCTCAAGATCCCCTCCGACCAGCGGGAGCGGGTGCAGAGCGTGCGGAATGTGGAGCTGCACAGCGCCGCCCGGGTGCGGCCGGCGTGGATCGCCTGGAACACCAATCGCGCGCCGGTGGACGACGTGCGGGTGCGCCGCGCGGTGCTGATGGGGATCGACCGGCAGGCGCTGGCGGAGGGGCTCTTCGGGGGTGTCGGAGAGCCCGCGCTCTCGCCGCTGCCGCCGCGGCTCTGGGAGCACAGCCCCGACGTGCGTCCCATTCCCTTCGATCCGGAAGGGGCAAGGCGCCTGCTCGCGGCGGCCGGCTGGAGCGACAGTAATGGCGACGGCATCCTCGACAGGGAGGGGCGCCCGCTGCGCCTGGAGGTGGACTACATCTCCACCGACCAGACGCGCCAGGACGTGCTGGTGGCGATCCAGGCGATGCTGCGCCGCATCGGGGTCGATCTGGTGCCGCGCCCCTTCGAGAGCACCGCCTGGGTCGAGCGGCTGCGGGCGCAGCAGTTCCAGGGCTCGCTCTGGGGATGGGGCTGGGGACCGGGGGTGGTGGGGCCGAACGCGGAGGTGGTCTTCCACTCCCGTTCGATCCCGCCGCGCGGACCCAACTTCGCCGGCTACAGCAACCCGCGCGTGGACGCGCTGATCGACTCCGCGCTGGTCACCTTCGACACCGCGCAGGCCCGCCGCATCTGGCGCGAGTTCGAGCAGCAGGTGATCGACGACGCGGTCTACGCACCGCTCTACCTCGACCCGGAGCTCTTCGGCCTCAGCGCCCGCCTGGGGAATGCCCGCTTCTGGGGGATCGAGTGGTGGGAGCCACTTCCCGAGTGGCACATCCCCGCGAATCAGCGTCTGCCGCGCGACCGAACCCGGTGAGCTGGAAGCTCGCACTCGGCACGCTCGCGGCGGCGCTCCTCGCCTGGCTGGTGACGCCGGATCTCGCCCAGCCCGCCCGCCTCCTCACCATCTTCCTGCTCAGCTTCTTTCCCGCGCTGCTCCTGGCACAGGGGCGGATGGCGCAGGAGGTACCCGAGGAGGTGCCGCGCGCAGCCGCCTACCTGAGTTCCGCGGCGGGGCTCTGGGCGCTCGCCGGCATCACCTACGCGGCGGCGCGCGCAGGCGGCTTCTCGCTGGAGAGCCTGGGATTGGTGATGCTGCCGCCGGTGCCGCTCCTCCTCTGGAGCGTGCTGGCGACGCTGGCGGGCCTCGCGGTGCTGGTGGCGGGCCGCGCGCTGCGGCTGCGCGAGACGCCGCTGCTCGAGTACATCCTCCCCCGCACGGCGGGCGAGAAGGCGGCTTTCGTGGGGGTCTCTATCACCGCGGGAGTGTGTGAGGAGCTGGTCTTCCGCGGCTTCCTGATCCCGGCGCTCGAGATCGCCACCGGCTCGCTGCCGCTCGCCGTCCTGCTGAGCTGCGCGATCTTTGGGCTGCTGCACAGCTACCAGGGGATGATCGGCATCCTCCGCACCGCGCTGATCGGCCTCGTGCTGGCGGTTCCCTTCCTCCTCACCGGCAGCATCCTCCCCTCGATGGTCGCCCACGCCGCCTTCGATCTGATCGTCGGCCTCTGGCTCGCCGACTGGCTGCTGCGGCGGTAGCGGGTCAGGCTCCGGTGGCCCCTATAGCGCGGGGGTGACCTGATCCGTAGCTTTTCGAGTTCGGCAGTGCGCGCGAGTCGGCCGCGGGAGCTTCGTCCTCAGAGAAGGATCTTGCTGTATGGTTGAGGAGCAACGGAACCGCCAGCTCTGGCTGGAGACGGCGCTCATCTTCGCCGCCTGGAC
>JBPCIT010000410.1:0-7787 GCA_051006015.1 Longimicrobiaceae bacterium | reverse complement strand
GGCTCAGCCGCTCGAGGTCGGTGTGGCCGGGGGTGCGCTGCCGGAGGTCGTACGCCTCGATGTCGAGCGGTGCGGTGCGGCTCTCGCGGATCGCCCAGGGCAGATCGTTGTGGCCGTCGATCAGCGGCGTACTGCGCAGCACCCGGATCGCGCGCTGCATGTGCGGATCGGCGGACTGCGCCGTCAGCGGCTGGTCAGCAACGAAGGATAAGCTCAACGCAAGTAGCACTACCAGTCGTATTCTCATGATTCTCCTTGGTTTCGACTGCTGCCGCGAGGCTTACTCCCTCGCTATCTATGCGAAATGCTCCACTACAGGAGCGGAGGTGGGGACACGCCGGGCGAGGAGACGCATCATGCCGATCAGGCCTGAATCGGTAAGCTCGGCTCCCAGCCGCCACCCGAGCAGCTCCGACTCCGATACCGACGCGAGGCGATCCCCCTCCGCCAGCCGCAGATGCGCGCGGAACTCCTGCGCGGCCAGCTCGCTCAGGTCCTGGAAACGCTGCTCCGCCAGGCCGGCGCGGTTCAGCCAGCGCCGCCAGGCGTCGCGCCTGTGGAACCAGCCGTTCCAGCAGCCGAGCAGCGCCTCCAGCTTCGCCGCCTCCCTGTCGCCGCTGGATTCGCGCCGCAGATAGCCTTCCTCCACCGCCAGCCAGCCCTCCGGGCGCAGCAGGGCGGCGCACTTGCGGAGCAGTGCATCGGCATCGGCAAAGTGCATGAACGCGCCCTGGCCGATCACCAGATCGAAGGGTCCGTCCGGCACCTCGACCGCGAGGAAGTCGCCGCAGGTGAAGGTCACCCGCTCCTCCAGCCCGACCAAGCGCGTGAGCTCGACGGCTTCGCGGCAGCGCGTTTCCGTCAGCTCGACCCCGTGACAGCGGCAGCCGAACAGGTGAGCCAGCACCCGCGGCGCCCCGCCCAGGCCGGTACCCACGTCGAGCACCCACGCACCCTCGCGCAGCCCCGCCGCCTCGGCAATCTCGATCACCGCGCCGACCCCGCCGAAGTGGTTCTGGTCCGTCACGCCCGTCTCGTCATCGATCGCGAGATCCAGGGCGGTGAGCCCTTCCAGCAACCCCTTCTGGCGTCGGATCCGCGCGAGGATGGTGGCCGCGCTGAGCGGGTGCTCGGCGTAGGCGCACGTCAGGCGGGCGAGAAAATTGGCGTCCATTCGCCGGGCAATCTGACGGGGCTACTCGTCGGGGAGTATGAGCCGTGCGGTCAGCTCCCCGAGCAGCCGCTCGGCGTCCGCGGCTGTCTCGTCCAGCCCCAGCTCCGCCGCCAGCGCCAGGGTGCGTGCCGCCAACTCGCGGGGCGGGAACACGTCCGGATTCTCGACCGAGTGGCGCGCGCAGTCGAGCAGTGCGCGTGCCTCGGCCGCGCGGTCCCCCGAGACCGCCGCATCCAGCAGCACCAGCATGGCGGCGCTCAGCTCGGCGTGTCCGGCCGCGGCGAGCAGGGGTTGCGCCTCCACGGCGGGCTCCCGCGCTTGCGCGGCGGCGTCCAGCAGGTAGTGCGCCATAGCCAGGTCGTACAGGCAGAACCCCCCGGCGCGCGGGCTCTCCAACTCGAGGGCGGCATCGATGCCGTCGCGCAGGGCGGCGAGAGCCCGCGGATGATGCCCGGCGAGGAAGTGCGCCATCCCCAGGGTGTTGGCCACATAGGCTCGGCCGTCGTTCATCCCCGGGCGCCAGGCGGCGATGGCGTCACAGGAGTGCTGGATCGCCTCCTCCCACCGGCCCCAGGCGAAGTACGCCAGGCTCAGCGTGTTGTGCGCCTTGAAGCGGTGGTACGGATCGGTGGTGTGCTCCGCGACGTCAAGCATCTGCTCTGCGTAACGCAGCGCCTCCCGCACGTTGCCCGTATAGCTATGACAGAGGCTGAGATCACTGAAAAACGCCTTGGTGGCCGTGTCGTGGCAGCGTCCGTACAGCTCGGCTGCCCTTTCATAATGGGTGATCGCCTGATGGGCGTCGCCCAGGTAGCGGCAGGTGATCCCCAACATGACCTCGATGCCTGCCTCCTCGAGGGGAGAGCCGAGCCCGGCCGCGATCTCGCGAGCCCGGGGGCCCATCTCCAACACCTGAGGCAACGGCCCTACCATGATCCGGATGGCCATCTCACAGGCGAGCAGGGTGAGACGGGCGCGGTCGCCCTTCACCCGTCCGGCAATCGCCTGCACCATCTCGTTGCAGCGGGTTGGGGAGCCGGAAAGGGCCAGGGCGGACCCAAATTCCGCCAGCACCTCCGCCGCCTCCTCCGGCTGCCCCGCCCGCACGCGGTGGTTGAACTCCGCGAAGCGCGGCGCCAGCGCATCGAGGTCGGCGTTCGTATCGAAGCCGAAGTAGCCGTCCGGTTCGCTGGTGCGCTGCGAACGGTAGAATTCCGCCGCCCGTGCGTGGAGTGCCGCCCGCGAGTACGGACCCGTTGCCCGCAGGCGGTGATAGAGATACTCCTGATCGATGGGGTGCAGGCTGACGGTCTTGGCGCCGCGATCCACAAGCTGGACCACGTGCGTGCGCACGAGCTGCCGCAGGACCGGAAGCACGTCCAGCTCGGGCAGGAAGGGCTGGAGGAGTTCCGCGATCGCTTGCGGCGGCACGGGTACTCCAAACACCGCTACCGCCTCCGCCACGCGCCGCGCGTCCTGGCTCAACAAGCGGTAATTCTCCTCCACCAGCTTCTCGACCACTTCCTCCTCGGTGTAGAAATCCGCCACCACCTCATCGAGCGAGACGAAGACGCGCTGCCGAAAGATGGAGGGGATCAACTGCAGCGCCCGCGGCACGCCATGCGTTCGGCGTACCACCTCCGCCAGCTGCTCCTCGCCTGCGCTGCGGATCTCGAACTCGTCATTGGGGTCCAGCTCCCGGAGCAGCTTGATCCCCTCGTCCAGGCTGAGCCCATCCCTCAGCCACACATGGCGGTCGAGGCGCTGCAGGTCGGGGTCGAGCTGGAGGGGCCGGCGCGAGGTCGCGACCAGCCGCAGGCCGTCGCGCGAGCTCCGCAGCGCCTCGCGGAAGAAGGCGGCCACCTCCGGATCGGCGAGCTGCCCCTCGGCATCCAGCAGATCCTCTAGGTTGTCGAGCAGCACGATGTACAGCCCCTGCTCGAATGCATCGAACAGGCGCGCGAGCCGCTCGTCGAGCTCGAGGTCGCGGCTGGTCCGCACCGTCCCGAGGCGCAGCTTGCGCTCGTTCTCCAGCAGCTTGGTGCAATCGACGAAGAGCTGATCGAAGGTGATGCCGTGGGTGCGGGTGCTAAGGTAGGCGATGCCATCGATTCGCGGCCCTTCGGCGCGGTGGGGCCACTTCCCCCGCTCCAGATCGCGGAGCACCTGGCACGCCAGCGCGGTCTTGCCCATGCCGCCGCGGCCGAGGACGCTCACCAGCTGCGCCTGCTCCTCCGCGAGCATGCGGCCGATCTCCTCCAATTGGGCCGTGCGCCCCGTGAAGATGTCGGGCTGATCCCACGGGGGGCGGCCGGCAATCCGCGTCCGGTGCGCCTCCACGACGGGGGATGGCGTCGCAGCGGAGGCGGCCTGCATGCGGCTCTCCCAGCGGGCGATCGCCGCCTCGAGGCTGGCGATCTTCGCCTCGAAGGGTTGCGGATTCCTGGCTTTTGCCTGCACCTGGCGGGTCCGGTCGAGCTGGTGCCGAAGCTCGGCGAGGTGCTCCGTGGGCAGGCTGTGCAGCCGCTCCACGAGTTGGGTGAAGGCGGGCTCCACACCCCCCCGGAAGTCAAGGTACTGGATGCTCTGCAGCCGCCGTGGAATCTCACACTCCTCGACCAGCAGCGGAACCACGGGCACGTGCCGGTCGAGGGCACCGTACCACTCGCCCTGGACTTCCGCCGACAGCTCCGAACCCGGCGTCAGGACCACCAGCAGCGTCCAGGCGGTATCCAACCCCTGGTCGATCATCCGGCTCCACGAGGATCCGGCACCGATGGAGATCCGGTCGAACCAGGGATCGAACCCCGCCGCCTTGAGGCGCGCCGCGAGCTCGCTGGCGAACTCGTCGCCGTCGAGGCGTGCGTAGGAGATGAAGACCCGGTTGTCCGTGGCGGTCATGTGGGGACCTTCGCTAGATCCTGCCCGCGCGCCGACTCCGAGGTGGCGCCATGCGGTGGAAGGGAGCAGCTCGGCAGATGCGCGGGTGCGTGAGGCGGCAAGGTACCGGGTAAGCGGCCGGCGCACCAGAGGTTTCCCGAACCGTGGGGGAATCGTAGGGAATCGGAAGAGGTAGGCGGCCGCCTATCCAATCAGCAACCGCAGTAGACCGGGGAGGGAGAAGACCCGACGCGGATCGACCGTTTCGGTGAAGACACCTTCGAACGCGGCGCGAACGGCGGGGCTCCTGCGCGCGCGGCGCATCACCAGATCGCCGACCCAGCGGCGCGAGAGCCAGCGCTCGGCGACCTCGTAGCCGAGGTAGCGGGGCCGCAGCTCGGCGTGCAGACGCTCACCATACCCTGCCAGCGCTTCTGGTCCGCCATCCGTGAGAGCCGCATCGAGGAAATCCGCGGCCATCTCCGCGGTCTCCATCGCCTTGCCGATCCCCTCTCCCGAGAAGGGGAAGGTGGCACCGAGGCTCTCCCCCGAAGCCAGGATGCGGCCGCCATCCCACACCCGCGTCCCGGCGAGGCCGCAGCGCAGCTGGGCACCGCGCACCGGGCCGGCGTGCGTGGCGCGCGCGTGCAGCTCACGCGCCAGCGGGAACTCCCGGAGGAAGCAATCGAGCATCGCCCGCAGATCGACCTTTTTCGTGCGTAGCGATTGCGAGATCACGCCGCACCCCACGTTGTACTCCCCCTCGCCCACCGGGAAGATCCAGGCGTACCCGGGCAGCAGCGAGCGATCGAGCGAGACGACGAGGCGGTCGATCTCGAACTCGGAGCGCATGTAGCAGCGGAGCGCCACGGCGCTGGGCTCCGGCCGCTCCACCATGCCATGCGGACGCAGCAGGGAGACGTCGGCACCGCTGGCGACCAGCGCGTAGCGCGCGCAGAGCGGCGGCCCGGCACGGGAGCCGATTGCAACCCTCACCCCCTCGCTATCGGGCTCGAGCGCCTCGACTCTGGCATGGCAGAGTGCGGCCCCCGCCTCGACCGCCGCAGCGGCAAGCTCGGCGTCGAGGATCGCCCGCTTGACGCAAACGAACTCCCCAGAGAAGTCGCAGGCGATGCGCGAGGGGCTCCAGAAGGTGACGGTGGATGAGCGGCGGCCCAGGGGCACGATGCGCCCGTAGAGGCCGTTGCGCTCGAGGCAGTTCAGCGCGTCCGGGATCAGACCGTCACCGCATGCCTTGTCACGCGGAAAGCGCCTGCGCTCGAGGAGCAGCACGCGGTGGCCACGGCGGGCCAGCCGCAGCGCGGCGATGCTGCCCGCCGGGCCTGCGCCGACGATTGCCACGTCCCAGAGCCGCTGTGGAAGATCCCGCGGGTCGAGCTGAACCAATTGTTCGGCGCTGGTGGTGTGGCTGGTCATCTCCTCCCCGGCTGGCGTGGAGCCACTCCCGCGGGGGTCACCCGCGAGAACGACGAGGCGGCGTCGCAACCCGCGAGCCAGGAGCGGATCCGCCTCAGTTCCCGCCCAGCCAGGAGCGGAAGGAGAGGTTCTGCCAGTTCATGACCGAGAGCATCACACCCGAGTTCTCCGCGATGAAGGAGCGCAGCAGCTCGCCCGCGCGGAGATACTCCTCCTCCCGAGGGTAGCGGTAGTACTCCGCCCGCCACTCCCGGCCCCAGCCTGACTCAGACTGCGGGTAGGGGATCTCGCCACCCGCCGGGAAGGAGAACGGCTCGATCGCGAGCTGCTCGCGCAGCACGCCGCGGAAGCGGTCGCACGCCTCCCGATTCGCGCCCGCCGAGTCGCAGATGTAGGCGAAGCTCAGCGGCGGGTAGCGCCAGAAGCGGCCATACGCGGTGCGGGTGAAGCTCGCGTGCTCGCGCTGGAGAGTGATTGCCTCGCGGGTGATGGAGAGCGTGTAGCGGTCGGTCCGCCCGCCGTGCGAGATCCGCAGCGAGTACTCGCCCTCCGCGCCCGGGAGGAAGGTCTTGAACTGGGCGGGGCCAAGAGCGGCCAGGCAAATCTCAGGCGTCCGGATCCCACGGATCGAGAGCGAGATCTCCTGCCCCTTCACGTCAAGCTCCGAATCGAGCCGGTAATTGGCGCAATTGTACTCCCGTTCGCTCTCGATGAAGAGTGCGATGTCTGGAGTACCGACCCGAGAGAAGGTGAAGTCGTGAATCTCACGAACGTGAAGGACCAGTCCACCCTCGACCGGCGCCGGATCGGTGGCCAACTGGCCGCATCCGGCGGCAGCCATCAGCAGCACCGGCAGAACCATAGCAGCGAAGCGGAGCGGCTCGAACGGGCGCATCAGCATGCGGAACCCTCCCGGGAGGAATGATGGATGTCGCTGAGAAACGAACCGGCCCGCCGAACTCTGACGTGGAGCCCGGAGCGGGCGAGTCGTGACGCGGCGTCACCTCAGGAGGGCTTCCAGCGAAACTGGGTGAGCGAGACTTGCCCGTGGGCGTCGAACTCGACGCCTTCTTTCTCCAGCCGGAAGCGCTGCGCCAGCTCTGCTCCCGCTACGGCTCTGCCGCGACTGATCCTGCCCTGGGCATTGATGACCCGGTGCCAGGGCACCATCGTGTGCTCCGGCAGCGCATGCAGTGCGTAACCGACGAGACGCGCCTGGCCCGGCAGCCCCGCCAGAGTGGCCACCTCTCCGTAGGTCAGCACGCGCCCGGCGGGGATCCGACCGACCACGTCGTAGATGCGTGGATAGCTGCTCGCGGAGTTCATCCCGGCCTCGCGGTCGCGTGTTCCGTTGAACGAACCAACTTCAGGAGCGGAGGCCTCAGGAAATGCTTCCGGTGCTGTATGCCACGATCTCCTCCTCCAGCTCGGGAAACCTTTTCGTGCCACCGCGGGGAAGGTCGGGACGGGACGAGAGGAATGCAAGGGAACTACGGAATGACCTTCGTTACTCCGGGGTGGTGCCGTTCGCCCGAATGCGCACCGTACGCTCCAGGTCGTCGCGAGCCTGGAGCACCTTGCGGCGCAGGTCGAGCGGCAGCTCTGGACGCTCCGCGAGGAAGCCGTCCACCACCGCCAGCGCCTCCACGCTTCCCTGCCCTCCCACGAAGGCGTTGATCCAGCGCGGCAGGAAGAAGATGCGCCGGTTGTCGCGGATCCACTCCAGCCGCTCCAGGGCGGGCCGCAGGTAGGGCAGCGTGAGCGCCGCGTGGTCCGGGTGGTTGAAGGCGCCGAGGCTGGCGGTGACCCACTCCTCGTTCAGCTCGGGATCGTCGAGGAAGCGCGCGAAGTAGGCGGCCTTGTTCTCAGCCGTGGCGACCGCGGCGCCGGCGATGTAGGTCTGGCGAGCGGCCTCGGGGGTGGTATCGCGTACCTGCTCGATGGCAGAGAGGGCAGCGGCATCCGCATCGCCGCGGGCGAGCAGCGTCTCGATGATGGACCAGCGGCTCGGCGGGCGCAGCGGCTCGCCCGCGAAACGCCGCTTCTCCGCGACGTACTCCTTCAGCACCTCGAGGCTCGCGCGGCTGCGGGCGAGACCGATCAGCGCATCGAGGCTCGCCTTGCGCATGCCGTACGGCAGCCGCTCGTCCTCCGCACGCGAGAGCAGCAGCCGCTCGAAGCGCTCCTGCAGCTCTGCCGTTCTCCCCACCCCCCTGACGCTCGCCTCCGGCGACCGGACTGCTGCGGGGGAGGGGCCGGGGGAGGAGGGTCCCAGGTAGCGATCGAGCGCGTACAC
>JBPCIT010000409.1:0-2835 GCA_051006015.1 Longimicrobiaceae bacterium | reverse complement strand
CCCACCCCTCCACCCGGGGCGAAGTGCGG
Organism: Longimicrobiaceae bacterium; assembly: GCA_051006015.1. Lineage (GTDB taxonomy): Bacteria > Gemmatimonadota > Gemmatimonadetes > Longimicrobiales > Longimicrobiaceae > JBPCIT01. The sequence continues at coordinate 2,806 of JBPCIT010000409.1, read as the reverse complement.
GGTGCGAAGGGCGAAGTCACCCCACGCACTTCGCACTCCGCACGCCGCACTTAGGTGGGGAGGCGGCGCGGCGGTGAGGGTGCTCTTCGTTGCCGACGTGATCGGCAATCCGGGACGTAAGGTTGCGAAAGGCCTGCTGAAGCTGCTCCGGAATGAGCTGCGCGCGGATGCGGTGGTGCTCAACGGCGAGAACTCCGCGGGAGGCTTCGGGATCACGCCCGACATCGTTCGTGAGCTGCTCGGCATCGGCGTGGATGTGATCACGACCGGCAACCACGTCTGGGACAAGAAGGAGATCCTGCCGCTCCTCGACAGGGAGCCCCGCCTCCTCCGTCCGGCCAACTATCCGCCCGGCAACCCTGGCCGCGGCTCGGTCGTCGTGGAGGTAGCGGTCGCGGGAGGTGGACCGACGGCGCGGCTCGCGGTGCTGAACCTGCAGGGCCGCTCCTTCATGCCCCCGATCGACGACCCCTTTCGCGCCGTCGAGGCGATGCTGGCCGAGCTTCGGGAGGAGGCCGACGCGGTGGTGATCGACTTCCACGCCGAAGCGACCTCGGAGAAGCAGGCATTCGCACGCTTCGTCGACGGCCGGGTGGCCGCGGTGGTCGGCACCCACACCCACGTGCAAACCGCGGACGAGAGGGTTCTCCCCCGCGGCACCGCCTTCATCACCGATCTCGGGCTGACGGGCGGCCTCGGCGGAGTGATCGGCATGAAGGCCGAGATCTCGATCGAGCGCCAGCGCCTGCTCGCACGGGGCGAGCGCATGCAGCCCGCCGACGACGAGCTGCACCTGCAGGGCGCGCTGGTCGAGATCGACAGCGGCACGGGTCTGGCGCGCTCCATCGAGCGGCTCAGCGTTCCTTACGCGCGGGTGCTCGAAGGCGCCTTCGGAAAGAAATTCTAAGATTCATGGCCCGCCTCATAGACGGTATCGAGATCAGCCGCTCCATGCGCGCCCGCATCGCCGAGGGGGTGGCCAAGCTGCGCGAGGAGGGGGTGACGCCGAACCTCGCGGTCGTGCTGGTCGGCCACGACGCGGCGAGCGAGGTGTACGTGCGCAGCAAGTCGCTGGCGTGCGAGGAGGTGGGGATGCACAGCCGCACCCTGCATCTGCCTGCCGACATCGACCGCGACGAGCTCTTCGGGGTGGTCGACGGGCTGAACGCTGACCCCGGCGTGCACGGCATCCTCGTGCAGATCCCCCTCCCGGAGCACCTCCCCTACAAGGCGGTGATGGAGCGCATCCACCCGCAGAAGGACGTGGATGGCTTCCATCCGCTCAACATGGGGCTCTCCTTCATCGGCGATCCGCGCGGCTTCGTGCCCGCCACGCCGGCGGGGATCATCGAGCTGATCCGGCGCTACGAGATCCCCACCCGCGGGCGGCACGTGGTGATCGTCGGCCGCAGCCTGATCGTCAGCAAGCCGATGGCATCGCTGATGATGGCGCCCGGTCCCGACGCCACTGTCACCCTTACCCACAAGTACACGACGGATCTGGCCTCCCACACCCGGATGGCCGACATCCTGGTGGTGGCGGTCGGCAAGCCTGGGTTGATCACCGCCGACATGGTGAAGCGCGGCGTCACCGTCTTCGACGTCGGGGTGAACCGCGTTCCCGACGACACGTTCGAGCGGGGCTACCGCATCGTGGGCGACGTGGACTTCGAGGCGGTCTCCGAGGTCGCGAGCGCGATCACGCCGGTGCCTGGGGGCGTCGGGCCGATGACGATCACCATGCTGCTGGACAACACGCTCGAGGCCGCGCGCCGCACCCTGAAGCGCCGCGCGCGCCGGCCGGCACGCCGCGGAAGCGAGGGATGAGGTGAGCTGGGACCTCTTCTCCTCCGCAGAGCGCGAGCGCCGGGAGAGCCTGGAGCGCCGCCAGGCGGTGCGTTCCTCCGCGATGCTGCACAACGAGGCGCTCGCCCGCCAGGTGGCGGCGCACTGGGCGGATGCCGGCTTCCCCGCCGTGCCGACGGAGGCGGAGGGGTGGTCGGTCTCCGGCGTCAACGCGGCGGCGCGCGAGCTGATCGAGGGCGTACTCCCGCCGCTCTGGGTGGTGGGGGAGGTGGCGAACTTCACCCGCGCACGCTCCGCCCACTGCTACTTTTCGCTGCGCGACTCTGCCTCGCAGCTCCGCTGCGTGATGTGGCGCGACGAAGCCCGCCGCCTCCCCACCACGCCGGCCGAAGGAATGCAGGTCCGCGCGCTCGGCCGGCTCACCATCTACGAGTCCCGCGGCGAGTTCCAGCTCGTCGTCGCGGAGCTGGAGGGGCGGGGTGACGGGCTCTGGAAGCTCGCCTTCGAGCGGCTGCGCACGCGGCTCGCCAGCGAGGGACTCACCGCTCCCGAGCGGAAGCGTCCGCTGCCGCGATACCCCGCCTGCGTGGGGGTGGTGACCTCCGCATCCGGCGCGGCGCTGCGCGACATCCTTTCCGTGCTGCGGCGGCGCGCACCCTGGACGCGCGTCGTGCTCAGCGGCTGCCGTGTGCAGGGCGACGGGGCCGCGCAGGAAGTCGCCAGCGCGATCCGCCTCTTCGCGCGCGCAGACTGCGCCGACGTGCTGATCATCGGGCGCGGCGGCGGATCGGTCGAGGATCTCTGGGCATTCAACGAGGAGATCGTCGCGCGCGCGATCGCCGAGTCGCCGATCCCCACCATCTCGGCGGTGGGGCATGAGACGGACTTCACGATTGCCGATCTTGTCGCTGATCTGCGCGCTCCCACCCCCTCGGGCGAGGCCGAAGGAGCAGTGCCGGATGGGAATGCGCTCCGGCGAGCGTTGGGGGGGGAGGGGGGG
>JBPCIT010000408.1:0-16859 GCA_051006015.1 Longimicrobiaceae bacterium | reverse complement strand
CGGCGCGCGAACGGGTGCTCGAGTTCTTCGACGCTGATCCCGCACAGTACGAGGTCAGCTTCACGCTGAACGCCAGCAACTCGCTGAAGCTGGTCGCCGAGAGCTACCCCTTCGGACCGGGCACGCGACTGCTCCTTACCGCTGACAATCACAACTCGGTGCACGGGGTGCGCGAGTTCGCGGCTGCCCGGGACGCCAGGGTACTGTACGTCCCTCTCGACCACGACCTGCGCGTCGCGGATCTGGCGAGCCACCTGGCGGGCGCCGACCGCGCGCAGCCGAACCTCTTCATCTACCCGGCGCAGTCCAACTTCTCCGGGGTCAAGCACCCCCTCGACTGGGTCGAGCTGGCGCGCGACCACGGCTATGACGTCTACCTGGATGCCGCGGCCTTCGCGCCGACCAGCCGCCTCAGCCTGCGGCGCGTCACCCCCGACTTCGTCTGCATCTCCTTCTACAAGATGTTCGGCCTGCCCACCGGCGTCGGGGCGCTGCTGGCGCGCAAGGAGGCGCTGACGAAGCTGCGCCGTCCCTGGTTCGGCGGTGGCACCGTGCGCTTCGTCTCCGCGCAGAACGAGGTGCACATGATGCACTCGACGGGGCGCGGGTTCGAGGACGGGACCCCGAACTTCCTCTGCATCGCCGCGGTGCCGACCGGCCTCGACTTCCTCGAGGGTATCGGCATGGAGCGTATCTGCGCGCACGTCGAGAGGCTGACCGGCATGCTGCTGCGCGAGCTGCAGGAGATGCGACACAGCGACGGAGCGCCGATGGTCCGCATCTACGGGCCGTGTACGGCGGAGCGGCGCGGCGGCGCGGTCGCCTTCAACCTGCTGGATCCCGAGGGACATCCGGTGGACTTCCGCATCGTGGAGCAGCGCGCCAACGAGGCGAACCTCTCGCTCCGCACCGGCTTCTTCTGCAATCCGGGCGCGGCGGAGTTCGCCTTCGAGTACGTGAGCGAGGAGGCGCTGCGCTGCTTCCGCGAGCTGACGCCGGAGACCTTCACCATCCAGCAGTTCTCGATCTGCATGAGCGACAAACCCGTCGGCGCCATCCGCGTCTCGCTCGGTCTGCCCGGCAACGAGGCGGACATCCGGCGGCTGATCGAGGTGCTGGCGTCCTTCCGTGACGCACCCGCGGCGCCCTTCGGCGCCCGCCCCGTCGCCGCTGCCGCCCATAGCTGAACCGCCCTGCCAGCCGCCTGACCCCGGAGAACCTGCCATGATCCTGAAGCGCTTCTATGACGACAAGCTCGCGCAGGCGAGCTACCTGATCGGCTCCAGTGAGAGCGGCGAAGCGCTTATCGTGGATGCGAACCGCGACGTGGAACAATACGTCCGGGCGGCCGAAGCGGAGGGGCTGAGGATCACCCACGTCACCGAGACGCACATCCACGCGGACTACCTCTCGGGGAGCCGGGAGCTGGCGGCCCGCACCGGCGCCCGCCTCTACCTCTCGGCGGAGGGTGGCGAGGAGTGGCGGTACAGCTTCGCGGAGGAGGATGACGCGGTGCTGCTGCACGACGGCGACTCCTTCCGCGTCGGCACCGCCCGAATCGACGTGCTCCACACCCCCGGACACACCCCCGAGCACCTGATCTTCCTCGTCACCGAAACCACCGGCGCCGACCGGCCGATGGGCGCGACCACCGGCGACTTTATCTTCGTCGGTGACGTCGGCCGCCCCGACCTGCTGGAGAAGGCGGCCAGGGTGGAGGGGACGATGGAGAGCGCCGCGCGCACCCTCTACCGCAGCCTGCAGCGCATCTCCGAGCAGCCGGACTACCTGCTGCTCTGGCCCGGGCATGGCGCGGGGTCGGCGTGCGGCAAGGCGATGAGCGCGCTGCCGCACAGCACCCTCGGCTACGAGAGCATCTTCAACTGGGCCTTCAACGTGGAGGACGAGGAGGAGTTCGTGCGCATGGTGCTCGCGGGGCAGCCCGAGCCGCCGAAGTACTTCGCCGAGATGAAGCGGATGAACCGCGACGGTCCGCGCGTTCTCGGCGGCTTCCCATGTCCCGAGCGCCTCCCTGCCGGCCGCCTGGGAGAGCTGCTGGAGGAGGGAGCGCTGGTGATCGACACCCGACCCGCCGCGGACTTCGGAGCCGCCCACGTGCCGGGAACGATCACCATCCCGCTGAATCGCTCCTTCAACACCTGGGCGGGGTGGCTGGTCCCCTACGATCGCGAATTCTACCTCATTCTCGACGGTACCGAGGACGCGCAGGTCGAGGAGGTGGTGCGCGATCTGGCGATGATCGGCCTCGATCGGGTCGGCGGCTACTTCGCTGCGGACGCGATGGAGAGCTGGGCCACGGAGGGCGGCTCGCTCGAGACGATCGCGCAGATCGGCTCCGCCGAGCTCGCCGCGCGGCTGGAGCGCGGGGAGGTCGAGGTGCTCGACGTGCGTGGCCGCGCCGAGTGGGAGGCGGGCCACCTGCCGGGCGTGGAGAACATCCCCGTCGGCTACCTTCGCGACCGCACGGAGGAGATCCCGGCCGGCCGCCCGCTGGTGCTGCACTGCCAGGGCGGCGCCCGCTCCGCGATCGCCGCCAGCGTGCTGCAGGCGGCCGGGGTGAAGGAGGTGGTCAACTACTCCGGCGGCTTCGCCGAGTGGCAGCGCGCAGGGCGGGAGGTCGAGCGGGAGTAGGCGTTCGCCCTGGCGAGACCCCCCTCCCCCGACCCCTCCCCCACTGAGGGGAGAGGGGAGAACTGCAATGCTTGCCGTAGCGCGAGAGCTGAGGTTTGGCAGGCTAGTGTTCCCCCTCTCCCAGCATTGGGAGAGGGGGCTAGGGGGTGAGGGTGCCCCTGGCACACACTCTGCACCCGAGGCAGCGTCTTAACGCAAACCGGGATGGGATGTTAAATCTGCTTCGCAAGTTTCTCCGGCCGACGCTGCGTGAGCAGCTCGAGGACGGCGTGCGGGAGGCGCTGCGGCGCTATGCCGACCGCCGGGTGGCGCCGGATCTGCGCGTCTACGTCTCGACCGACCTGCTCCCCGAGCGCGTCGAGCCGGCGCTCTGGGCGCGTGATGAGGGCGACCACCTGCGGCGCTTCGCCCTGCAGTGGGCGCAGGACAACGGCATCGGGCGGGCGGGGCTGCGCATCGAGGTGATCCTGCTCGACACCAAGCGACAGTTCGCCTTCGTCAAGCCCGTGGGGCTGTCAGCGCCCGCGCCGGAAGCGGCTGCGCCGGCTGCCGTCGGTGCTTCCTCCCGGCCCATGGTCCCGCAGCCTCCCATCACGCGAAGCGGCGCCGCTGCGCCGTCACCCGCCGGCCGTGGCGGAGTGCTGCTCGAGGTGGTGAACTCGCCCACGCTGCAGGAGCCGGTGCGGGTGCAGGGCGAGGTGATTGTCGGGCGGCGCTCGCAGGAGGGGGTGCTCGGGCTCGGCGACCGCTACATGTCCTCGCGCCACGCACGGCTGCGCGCCGAGAGCGGCCGCCTCTGGGTGACCGATCTGGACTCCAAGAACCGCACCTACGTCAACGATCAGCCTCTCCCGCCCCACCAGGCGCACGAGGTCTCCTCCGGCGACACGCTGCGCCTCGGCACGACCGTCCTGCGCGTCGGCCGGCTAGGCTCGTAGGACCCGATGACCGAGACGCTTCTCGTCTGGCTGACGCGCGGCATCCTGCTCGCCCTCGGCCTCGGCGCCATCCACTGGCTGCTGCGCTGGAGCCGGACGGCGTTCGGCGAGCGGCGCGAGCGCTGGGCGGTGCGCACTGCCCTGGCGATGCTGCTCCTCGCGCTCACCTACGCGGTCGGGCACACGCGGCTGCTGCTGCAGCGCGAGCAGATCGAGGACGGCCGCCGCCGCTATGCGCTCTACGGCGACCCGCGCCTGGCCGAGCTGCGGCGCGCCGACGTGCGCGGCTGGCTCCTGGACTGCACCGGCGACGATGCGCGCGCCCTCGCCCGCTACGGTGAGCGCGACGGCTCGGTACTGCGCCTCTATCCCATCGGCGAGGCGGGCGCCAACCTGCTCGGCGGCGGGGTGGCGGAGGAGGGGGAGGAGCGCGACTTCACCATCGAGCGCCTCTACGCCGGCCGGCTGCGCGAGCCGCGGAGCTGGTCGGAGGCGGAGCAGCTCCATCCCGTGGGAACCGACCTGCGTCTCACCCTCTGTGGAGGCGCGACCCGCCAGGCCTGGCAGCTCCTGCGCGGTGCGGGCCGGCCGGGCGCCGTGGTGGTGCAGGAGGTGAGCACCGGCGCGGTGGTCGCCTATGCCGCCACCGGTGGCGCGGAGGATCCGCCGCTCGGCATCCGGCGCTACGCCCCTCCCGGCTCCGTCTTCAAGCTGGCGCTCGCCGCGCTCTGGTACGAGAGCAATCTGCCGGACGACGCTCCGATCCCCTGTCCGCCCTCCATCCAGGTGACGCCACGCGCGACGATCTCGAACTTCGGCGGCATCGGCTACGGCACCGTCATCGGGCCGGCGGGGATGCTGATCCCCTCCTGCAACACCGCCGCGGTGCGCATGGCGCTGGATATGCGAGAGCGGCTGGGCACCGAGGCGTTCGAGCGAGCCTACCGCAGCTACGGCTTCATTCCCTACGGGGAAACGCCGCCTCCCGCCAGCGAGCGCGACTTCTGGTCCACCACCTCGAGCGCCTGGGAGCGCCGCATGAGCCCGCCCCCTTCTCGCATCCGCCTCTCGGAGCAGACGGGCCCAGCGGAGTGGGCGCAGCTCTCCATCGGGCAGGGGCCGGTGGATGTGACGGTGATCGGCATCTCACGCTTCGTCCAGGCGATCGGCAATGGCGGGGTGATGCTCCGCCCCACGCTCGAGTGGGAGCGCACGCGGAGGCCGCAGGAGGTGGGACGGGTGATGCGGCCGGAGACCGCGCAGAAGCTGCAGCAGGCGATGCTCGCGGTGGTCGAGCGCGGCACCGCCCGGAGCGTCGCGCCACGGGTGCGGGGCACGGGGTGGAATCTGGGCGGCAAGACCGGCACCGCGCAGGTGGCCGGCGCCGCCGACGACGGCTGGTTCGCCGGCCTCATCTTCAGCCCGGAGGGCGAGCCGCGCTACTCGGTGGTCGTGTACCTGCAGCGTGGCGGCCCCGGCGGCGGCCAGCCCGCGGCGATCGCCGCGGAGATGCTGCGCTTCCTCGCGCGCGACGAGGCGCAGCCGCAGGTGGCGGGGAGGGTCGAATGAAGGTGTGGGACCGCATCCGCCGCAACGAGGCGCCGGCGGGGCCGGAGGGGGTGCAGGTAAAGGTGCGCAGCCCGCAGCGGCCGGCTGCGCGTCCCGCGGACATCGGCCGCTCGATGCCGAGCACGCTCATGCTGGGTGTCGTGCTCGCCACCGTCTTCTACGTCCTCGCGCACATCTCGATCATCAACGGCGTGTGGCCGGTGCACGGCACCTCCGCTGGCGCCGGCGCGATGCTGATGCGCAACGCCGTCGCCCTCTTCACCTGGCTGCTGGTGCTGCTCCTCCTGCGCTGGCTCGGCTGCCGCGGCAAATGGGCGGTCGTCGCGCTGCCGGTCATCATCTTCTGCATCGCGCGACCCGCGCAGTTCCAGGTCTTCACCGACCCGGTCTACCAGGCGGCGCGCGGCGCACGGGCGGAGGCGAATACGCTCAAGGCGCAGCGCTCGCGCCTCTCCACCATCGAACGCGCCTACGAAGAGGAGCGGAAGGCGGTGGTCTTCGCGGGCGAGGTCCCTCCGCTCCCGGATCCCTTCGCCGAGGTCGCGGCGCGGGCGGACCGGGGAGCGCTGCTGCGCTCCGCCGCCCACCTGCCCATCTTCGTCGCGCCGATCGCACTGCTGCTCGGCTTCCTCTGGGCGCGCGAGCCGCGCGAGCTGCGGCGGCTGCGGGAACGAAAACGCTGGCCCTTCTTCCTCACGCTCGCTGTCTTCTTCGTGCTCACGCTCTTCTTCACCGAGCTGGGGAAGGTGCGTGGCACGACGCCGTGGGAGCTCTTCCTCCCCATCTTCGTGCTCACCTGGGCGGCGACGCTGGCGGAGGACGCCTACAATCTGGCGCGCCCCGGCGCGGTGATGGCGCCCCGCCGCATCCTCGGGCTGCTGATCTACGGCGCGCTGCCGGTGGTGCCCTTTCTGGTGATCCGCGAGCTGGGGCTCTCGGTGGTGCTGGCCGGGACGCTGGCGGTGATGCTGCTGGTGGGGACGCGCCGCGGGTGGTGGGCGGCGCTGATGCTCGGGGTGTGGGCGGTGCTGGTGATCGCCGCCTTCAACCTGGATCTGCGTTCGGCGACGCGGCTGCAGCTCGCCTACGCCCCATACAAGGATCTCTCGCAGGTGGAGAACCCGGAGCGCTGGGCGGCGAGCGTACACCAGATCAAGCTCTTCGACGCGAATGTGCTTGAGGGCGGTATCATCGGCGCCGGCCCGGGGCGCGGGCACGCGGAGACCGCTCCCAACGCGGCCGACGACGGCTACATCACGATGATCGCCGCGCAGTACGGCTGGCTCGGTTCGCTGGCGCTGGTGCTCCTCTACACCGTATTTCTGGTGCAGATGATCTCCGTCGGGATCCGCGAGCGTGGCGCCTTCGAGCGCACGGTGGCGGTCGGGCTGGCGCTGCTGATCGCCATCCCCTTCTGGTTGGCCACGTTGGGCGGGCTGCGGGTGATCCCGCTCACCGGCGTGGCCGCCGCCTTCGCCGGGCACGGCGGAGCGAAGCTGCTCGCCTCCGCATTGGCGGTGGGGATCATCGCCGGGATCAGCCACCGCCGCGCCGTGGAGGAGCGCCTCACCGCCGCGGCGGGCGTACCCGCGGCGGCGCAGCCGGCGGAGGGGGTGCGGATCGTCTGAGCGCCCTCTCGCGGCCCCCGGCCTCCAGCCGGCGACCAAAGTCACGGCTGGGAATGCACAAAGCCCCCCTGCGTGGGCTGCCGCGGCAGGATCTCGCCGTGTCTGCTCGGTACCTGCTGATTCAGAGTCCGCGAAGGCGGACTTCGTGCCTTTCCAGCCGCGAATTCATTCGCCGGGCTGGGGCGGATGGTGGCCCGGCGGTCGGCCCGGGCAGGGAGCCGCGCACATGAGCACTCTCGCTCCCACCCCCGTGCGGCTGCACGGCCTGGAGTTCGACCTTGCGGGGATGAGCGAGCAGGGTCCCCGCTCGGAGAACCAGGACGCCTACTCCCTGGAGCACTTCGAGGAGACGGGGATCGTGGCGGTGGCGGATGGCATGGGCGGCGAGCGGGGCGGACGCCTCGCGGCGGACACCGCGCTGCAGGCGCTGCTCGGCGCCACGCCCGTCCGCAGCCACGACGACGCGCGCCGCGCCGTCCGGCGCGCGGACCAGGCGGTGGAGCGCGCCGCGGAGGAGGACCCGCGCCAGCGCGCCGGCATGGGGTGCGCGCTCGCGCTGCTGGCGCTGGTGCCCACCCGCTCGAATGGCCCCGGGTGGATCACCGCCAGCGTGGGCGACGTTCGCGTCCTCTCGCGCTCCCCCGACGGCACCACCCGCCTGGAGACGCGCGACCACACCCCCGCCTTCGCCCGCTGGGAGGCGGGCGAGATCGAGCTCGACGAGGTCCCGGAGGCCGAGGGGGCGAACCGGCTGCAACGCGCCATCGGCCGTGGTGGAGAAGCGGACGTCGGCTGGCTCCCGGCCCGCCCCGGCTGGTCGTACCTGCTCCTCTCCGACGGCGTCACCAAGGCGATGCGCCTTGACGAGCTGGGAGAGGCGATGGCCGCGCCCGGCGCCGCGGCCACCTGCGACATCATCCGCCGCAAGGTGGCCGAGCGCGGTCCGGACGACAACTACACCGCGGTGGCGGTGCGCATCATCGGCGACTCGGACGCGACCGATCCGGAGCCCGGGCCGAACCGCACGCTACCCTTCCCCGAGCCTGTTCGAGCCATGCCCGCTTCCCCGCCGCGCCGCTCCGCCGCCGGCATCGTCGCCCTGCTCCTTTCGCTGCTGGCGCTCGGCGCCGCCGGCTTCGCGCTCTGGACCCTCTTCGAGGGGAGGGAGGGGGAGGCGCAGCGCGGCGCCGAGATCAGCCGCCTGCGGATGGAGGTGGATTCGCTGCGAGCCCGTGTCAGCGAGCTCGCCGAGCCCTTCGGCCCCTCCGCGGACACTCCGCCCCCGAACACTTCGCCCGGCGCTCCGCGATGAACGACCATACGCCACCCGAGCCGCATCTGACGGCCGGTGAGAGCCTCTCGCTCGACGAGTTCCTGCGCGAGGTCCTCCCCCAGGTCAAGCTGGGCCTGGGCGAGCTGATCGACCGCGAGAACGCGCGCAGCCTCCCCGAGCGCTACGCGCGCCTGCTGCCGGAGTCGCTGCTCGTCGTCACGCTGCGGCCGGACGCGGCGGAGGCGCTCACCCCCGTCGCCCGACCGCTCGAGATGGAGCTGACCGACTCCTGTAGCCGGCACGGCTCCCTCTACGACCGCACCTACCGCGTGCAGCTCCGCCGCAGCGAGGACCCGAACGCCTCGCTCTTCAGCGTCTCGAGCCATGCCGGACAGGAACTTGCGGAGGAGCCCGTCGATGTGGAAACCGAGGCCGTGGTGCCGGCCGCGCCGCTGCCGGTCGCGGATCCGGACGCCACCCGCATCGACGGGATGGGTCCGCCCGAGGGATGGGAGCCGGGCCGCTGGATCCTGGTAGTCGAGGACCAGCAGGGAGAGGAGCGCGAGGCTTTCCGGCTGACCGAGCCGGTCACCACCGTCGGCCGGCGCAGCGACGATCCGCTGCTGGAGACCACCGTCTCGCTACGTGATGTCCCGCACATCAGCCGGCGGCAGCTCGCCCTCGTCTGGGAGCCGCGCGACGGAGCGGCGGGATTCCGGGTCTACAACCTCGGGCTCAACCCGCTGCACCTGCCGAGCCTCGACGTCCCCGGCGCGCGCCTCGCGCGGGGCCATCTGCACCTCGACCGGATCGGCGCGGAGCACAGCGGATGGGTCTCGCCGGGGATGCCGCTGCGCATCGGCGAGGCCGGTCCGGTGCTGCGCGTCGACGAGGTTGGCGAGCCGGCAGAGGATCCGGACGCCACGCAGTTTGGATAACCTTCGCTATGCCAGGAATCGAATCGCTGCTGAGGGGCCGGGTGCTCGGGGAGCGCTACCGCATCGAGGATGTGATCGGGCGGGGCGGGATGGGCGCGGTGTATCGCTCGACCGACGAGCGGCTGGGGCGCCGGGTGGCGGTGAAGGTGATCACCGTCACCGGCGGCTCCGATCCCCAGGCGCGCGAGCGCATCCGCGCCCGCTTCCTCCGCGAGGCGCGCGCCGCGGCGGCGCTCCCGCATCACCCGAACGTGGTGCCGGTCTATGACTACGGCACCGATGCCGAGCTCGGGCTGGACTTCCTGGTGATGGAGCTGCTCCAGGGAGAGGACCTCGCCACGCGGATGGGTCGCGGCGAGCAGGTGCCGCTCACCAACGGGATCTGGATCCTGCACGAGGCGGCGCGCGGCGTCGCGGTGGGCCACCGCGCGGGTCTCATCCATCGCGACGTCAAGCCGGGCAACATCTTCCTCGCGCGCAGCGGCCATGGCGATGAGGTCCAGGTGCGCGTGCTGGACTTCGGGATCGCCAAGCTGATCGCCGATGAGGACACGCTGACGCAGCTCACGCAGGATGGTCGCGTCCCCCTCTCGCCTGCCTTCGCCGCCCCCGAGCAGCTTCGCGGGCTGAGCAAGCTCAACCCCGCATCGGATGTCTTCAGCCTCGGCGCGGTGGGCTTTCAGCTCCTCACGGGCGCGCGGCCTTTTTCGGATGCGGACCGCAACCGGATCTCATTGGGGATGCCGGTGCCGGTCCCCTCGCTGCGCGCCTACAACCCGGCGGTCCCGTCCGCGGTAGACGAGACGATCCGCCGCGCGCTCGCCTACGAGCCGACGGAGCGCTTCAGCGACGCCGCGGAGTTCGCGAGCGTGCTGGCGCAGGTGCGCCGCGAGATGGGCGATGTGCCGCTGGCGCCCTACGCTCCGGCCTCGTCCGCTCCCGCGCCGGCTCGGCCGGCGACGCACGCGTTCGACGACCGGACCGAGTTCATGGAGGACGACCGCACCCTGCTCGATCCGGAGTTGGAGGGCCGGGCCTCGCCGCGTCCTGGTGCCGATCCGCCCCGGCGCCCGGCGACGCCGCCCCCGGGACGCACGCTGCCACCGCGCCGCCGCCACCAGGAGGAGCGGCGGGGGATGGGGTGGATGGTAGCGACTCTGGTGCTGCTGATCCTTCTCGGCGCGGGGGGCGTTTTCGCCTGGTTCATGATGCAGGAGGCGCCGCCCGAGCAGGTCGTGGACGAGATCCCGGCGGCGCCCGACACCCTGCCGACGATCCTCCCGGAGCAGCCGCTCGAGGATCCCACCGAGCCGACCGAGCTGGATGCGCTCGTCTACAATCAGGAGGGAGGGCGGCTCTTCCGGGCGGGCGACTACGGCGGGGCGCTCGAGCAGTTCCGCGCCGCGGTGGAGATCTCGCCGGGGAACGCGGAGTACCGGAACAACTACGGCTTTACCCTCTTCCGTCTGGGCATGGTGGAGGAGGCCGCCGACCAGCTCTCTCGCGCCATCCGGTCGGACCCGAACCGCGCGGTCGCCTACGCGAATCTGGCGGACGCACGCGCGGCACTCGGCGATACCATCGCCGCGATCGCCGCGCTCGAGCAGTTCCTGAATCTCAGCGACGACGCGCGGCAGCGGGCGATCGCCAGCCGTCGGCTGCGCGAGCTGCAGGCCAGCCAGGAGCCGACGGTGGCCGACCCTGACGAGGAGCCTGCGCGTCCCGACACTCTCCTGCGCGATTCGCCCGCCAGGTGACGGGACGGCAGCGCTCCGCCCCATGGCATCCCCACCTCCGACCGCCCCGAACGAGCAGCTGGTGGCGCTGAACGGCCGCGGACGCGTCGAGGTGGCCGCGTACGGCGTGGCGGACGCCGAGCACCTGCTCGAAAGGGAGCTGGGCCGGCTCTGGCCCGAGGCGCGCCTGCGGGTCACCGACATCGAGCGGGTGGGAGAGGAGAGCCGCATCGCGGAGGAGTTCCGCGTCTCCTACCGTCTCGAGTGCTCGGTAGCGGTGCCCGCGGCTAGCCCCGACGCTGCCCGGCGCGAGGCGTTCCGCCGCGCTCGCGAGCGGCTGGCAGCCAGCCGCTACTGGCGGAACGAGTGGGAGGCGCGGGAGCGCGGGGATAGGAGATGATGGAGATCGGCGCACCGGAGGAGGAGCGCCGCGCCGTGGCCGGCGGAGGGGTGCGGACCCGCCGCCGGGCTCTGCGGCGGATCCTGCAACACCTCGCCGTCTTCTTTCTCTGGAACCTCGCCGCGGGCGGCGCGCTCTTTCTCCTACCGGCCCCGGTGGGCGCGCTGATCGCGCTGCTGCTCGCCTGGCTGCTGCTGGAGCGCTATCTGCTGCGCCGCGGCCGTCCGGGTGAAAAGCGACACTGGGCGGTGCTCCGGCTGCGGCCGCTCCCGCCGCGGGCGCTGCTCTGGACGATGGCGGCCGTCCCGGCGCTGCTGGCGACCTCCTGGGGGCTGTGGGAGGTGTATGTCGGCCTGGTGCGCATCCCGGCGGAAACGCTCAATCCGTATGCTCAGCTCACCGGCACTCCGCTGGGCCGCCTCTCGCTGGCGCTGCTCGCGGTGGGGATCGCTCCGCTCCTGGAGGAGTTCTTCTTCCGCGGGCTGATCCAGCGGCCGCTCGAGCGCCGGTGGGGTCCCGCGCGCGCCATCCTCTTCACCGGTGCGCTCTTCGCCGCCATCCACCTGCTCCCCTGGGTCTTTCCCCTGCATCTCCTCCTCGGCCTCGCCTTCGGCTGGGTAGTCTATGCCACGCGCTCGATCTGGCCGGGCGTGCTCCTGCACGCCGCCAACAACGCGGCGGCGCTCCTGGGCATGGGCGGAGGCGAGGATCCGGTCGCGCGCCCCACCATCTGGGATGTGGGAATCGGTGCGGACTGGTGGACGGGGCTGGCGCTGCTCGTTGCGGGGGCGCTGATGAGCGTGTGGGTCGCGCGCGGTCTCTGGGCGGCTGCCAGGAGCTGAGTCGCCGCGCCCTTGCGACATCCACCCGCCCGCAGCATTCTACCCGAAACATCTCAGGACTCTTCCCGGCCTTTCGTGCCGGCGCACCTACCCGGAAGGAGGCAGAACCCATGGCTGCGAGCGAGAACACTCTCGACACGCTCCTCGAGGAGGCCCGGAGCTTCGCGCCTCCAGCGGAGTTCGCGCGCGCGGCGCACGTCTCCAGCGACGAGGTCTATCGTCGGGCGGAGAGGGATCCGGAGGGCTACTGGGAGGAGTGGGCGCGCGAGCTCGACTGGTTCCGTGAGTGGGACCTGGTTCTCAAGTGGGAGCCGCCCTTCGCCAACTGGTTCGTCGGCGGCAGGCTGAACGTCGCGCACAACTGCCTCGACCGCCACCTCGCGGGGGAGCGGCGCACCAAGCCGGCGCTGATCTGGGAGGGAGAGCCCGGGGACACCGTCAGCTTCACCTATGAGGAGCTGCACCGGGAGGTCTCGCGCGCCGCCAACGCCATCAAGAAGCTCGGCGTGCGCAAGGGCGACCGCGTCGCCATCTACCTGCCGATGATCCCCGAGGCGGCGATCGCGATGCTGGCCTGTGCGCGCATCGGCGCCCCGCACTCCGTCGTCTTCGGCGGCTTTTCCGCCGAGAGCCTGCGCGACCGCATCCGCGATACGGAAGCGAAGCTGCTCATCACCTCGGACGGCGGCTACCGCCGCGGCGGTGTGGTGCCGCTCAAGCGCAATGCCGACGACGCCGTCGAGCAGGAGGGGGGCACGCCCTCCATCGAGAAGGTGCTGGTCGTTCGCCGCCATGGCGCGGAGGGCGCGACGATCGGCAACTCGCAGATGAAGGAGGGACGCGACCTCTGGTGGCACGACGCGATGGCGGACGCGGACGACGACTGCCCGGCGGAGGAGATGGACTCCGAGGATCTGCTCTACATCCTCTACACCTCCGGCACCACGGGCAAGCCGAAGGGGATCATGCACACCACCGGCGGCTACCTCACCCAGGTGTACGCCACCACCAAGTGGGTCTTCGACCTGAAGGAGGAGGACGTCTACTGGTGCACCGCCGACGTCGGCTGGGTCACCGGCCACTCCTACATCGTCTACGGTCCGCTGGCCAACGGTGCCACGGTGGTCATGTACGAGGGTGCGCCGGACTTCCCGGACCGCGGCCGCTTCTGGGAGCTGGTGCAGAAGTACCGGGTCACCATCTTCTACACCGCGCCCACCGCGATCCGCGCCTTCATGAAGTGGGGGACCGAGTACCCCGCGAAGTACGACCTGTCGAGCCTGCGGCTGCTCGGCACCGTGGGCGAGCCGATCAACCCCGAGGCGTGGATCTGGTATCACCACCACATCGGGCGGGAGAGCTGTCCGATCGTGGATACCTGGTGGCAGACGGAGACGGGGGCGATCATGATCACTCCGCTGCCGGGCGTCACTGAAACGGTGCCCGGCTCGGCGACGCGCCCCTTCCCCGGCATCCGTGCTGACATCCTCGACAGCTTCGGGAAGCGCATCGAGGTCGGCGGCGGCTTCCTCGCCATCCGCCGCCCCTGGCCCGCGATGCTGCGCGGCATCTGGGGCGACGAGGAGCGCTTCCGCAATACCTACTTCGCGAAATGGTCGGGGCTGACCGTCGGCTCGAGCGGCGACGAGCAGCCGGGTGAGAGCGTCTACTTCCCGGGCGATGGCGCCAAGCGCGACGAGCGTGGCTACTATGTGATCGTCGGGCGCATCGACGACGTGCTCACCGTCGCCGGCCACCGCATCGGCACCATGGAGGTCGAGTCGGCGCTGGTCGATCACCCGGCGGTTGCGGAGGCCGCGGTCGTCGGCAAGGCGCACGAGCTGAAGGGGCAGGCGATCGCTGCCTTCGTCACCCTCAAGGAGGGGATTGAGTCCACGGGCGACCTCAAGCGCGAGCTGATGAACCACGTGGTCCAGAAGATCGGCGCCATCGCGCGGCCGGATGACATCCTCTTCTCCGCGGACCTGCCCAAGACGCGCTCGGGGAAGATCATGCGCCGCCTGCTCAAAGACATCGCCGAGGGCCGGGCGCTCGGCGACACCACCACCCTCGCGGATCCGGCGGTGGTCGAGCGGCTGAAGGGGCAGTACGAGGCGAAGGAGGCGTAGCTGGCAATCGCTCATCACGGGTAAACTACTGACCGCACCTCGCCTACGGCACCATGAGCTCCGTCGTCCTGCTGATCGTCGGGCTGCTCGCCTTCGCCACCGGGTACCGCTTCTACTCGCGCTACCTGGCGGCGCACATCTACCGGCTCGATCCCGACTTCCGCACCCCGGCCCACGAGTTCGAGGACGGGGTGGACTACGTGCCCACCAACCGGCACGTGCTCTTCGGCCACCACTTCACCTCGGTCGCGGGAGCGGCTCCCATCGTGGGGCCGGCCATCGCGGTGATCTGGGGATGGCTCCCCGCCTTCCTCTGGGTGGTGATCGGGACGATCTTCGCCGGGGCGGTGCACGACTTCGGCGCGCTCTGGATCTCGGCGCGCCACAAGGGGCACTCGATCGGCACGCTGACGCAGGGGATCATCGGCAGCCGCGCGCGCACCCTCTTCCTGCTGATCATCTTCTTCCTGCTGCTGATGGTGAACGCGGTCTTCGCGGTCATCATCGCCAACCTCTTCATCGCCAATCCCGGCGCGATCCTGCCGGTGTGGGGGGAGCTGCCCATCGCGATCGCCGTGGGTTTCCTGGTCTACAAGACGCGCGCGGGGATCCTGCTCCCCAGCCTGGTGGCGCTCATGCTGCTCTATGTGCTGATATGGGTGGGGCAGTTCTGGCAGCCGCAGATGTTCGATTTCTTCGGCTTCGCGCCCACTGCGGCGCAGCTGGCGGCTGCGGGCGGTGACCTGGCCGCCGCGCAGGCCGCCGCCGATACGGACGGGGTGCGCGCCACCTGGATCATCGTGCTGCTGATCTACGGCTTCATCGCCTCCTCGCTGCCGGTGTGGGTGCTGCTGCAGCCGCGCGACTACATCAACTCGCACCAGCTCTTCGTGGCGCTGGCGGTGATCTTCGGCGGGGTGCTGCTGCTCAACCCGCCGATCATGGCGCCGATGATCAGCGACCACCTTCCGGCGGATGCGCCCGGGTGGTTCCCGCTCCTCTTCATCACCATCGCCTGCGGCGCGATCTCGGGGGCGCACGGGCTGGTCGCCTCCGGCACCACCTCGAAGCAGCTCGACAGGGAGACGGATGCCCGTCTGGTGGGCTATGGAGGCGCGGTGGGGGAGGGGACGCTCGCGCTCACCTCGATCCTGGCGACGACGGCCGGCTTCGCGGTGTTCGCGGGCCGCGATGGTTGGGAGGCGCACTACGCGAGCTTTGCCACCGCCTCCGCCGGCGGGGTGAGCGCCTTCGTCAACGGCGTGGGGGTGCTGGCCGAGGGTGTCGGCATCCCGCACGCCGTGGCGGTCATCTTCGCCGCGGTGGTGGTGATCTCCTTCGCAGCCACCACGATGGACACCTGCGTGCGGCTGCAGCGCTACATCATCGAGGAGCTGGGTTCGCAGTACGGCATCACACTCCTAAAGAACGGCCTCTTCGCCACGCTGGTGGTAGTCGTCTGCGTGGCCGCGCTGGCGCTGGGGGTGGACCGCGGGGCGGGGGGGATGCGCCTCTGGCCTCTTTTCGGCACGACCAACCAGCTCACCGGCGGGCTGACGCTGCTGGTCATCACCCT
Organism: Longimicrobiaceae bacterium; assembly: GCA_051006015.1. Lineage (GTDB taxonomy): Bacteria > Gemmatimonadota > Gemmatimonadetes > Longimicrobiales > Longimicrobiaceae > JBPCIT01. Next base: position 1,178 of record JBPCIT010000408.1, on the reverse strand, counting down.
CGCACTGCTCGGGATGGGCCGCAAAGCCTGGGCGACCGCGGTGCCGATGGTCTTCCTCTTCTTCATGACCACCTGGGCGATGATCCAGCAGCTCCAGCGCTACTTCGGCGGCGAGCAGTGGCTGCTCTTCAGCGTCGGGGCGGCGATCTTCGCGCTCGAGATCTGGTTGATCCTCGAGGCGATCGCGGCGTTCCGCAGCGTGCTCACGAAGCACCGGCTCCCGCCCGACGCACACGAGGAGGAAAAGGTGGTCTACGATGTCACCGGCGCGCAGTGATACACCCCCGGTCCCCGACTCCTCCCCCTTGTGTGGGGAGGGGAGCACCACGGGAGTGGCGGGGGGGAGCGTCCGGAGGACGGCTGTAGTTTTCTGCCGGGTCGTTTATCGGCCCGGCGAGGTCGCCGCTCACGACGAGGTCCGAGTTCATGGCTGAACCTCAGGGGGATCTGCAGCAGCGGGTGCTGGAGGGGCTGCGCTACGCCCGCGAGGTGTACGAGGGGATGTATCTCGCACCCTACCGCTCCACGATCCACCGTGAGTACCTGCGGGAGCGCGATCTCTTTTTGCTGCTGACCTTTTCCGAGCTGCTGGGTGTTCCCAACCCGGTGCACTTCTACACGCTCGAGCTGTATCCCGAGCTGCTCGAGCACTTCCACGATTGGCATCTGCGCATGGGGCTGCCGCACGCGCCGGAGGGGGGCTGGCGCTGCTGCTGACGCGTCTCATGGCGCTGGAATTGCTCGTCAGCGCACGCCCGCCGGAGGCGAGATCGGTTCGACCTTGCCCTGAGCCTCCGCGCCGGGGAGGCTCAGGAGTCGCTTGATCACCTTCACCTGAATCGCTATGAGCACACCTGCACCCGCTCAGTCCGGGGACCTCCCGCTCCAGCAGCTCGCGTTCGGCGACCTCGATCACGAGCTCGCCTCGACCCGCCGCATGCTCGAGAGTGTGCCCGAGGAGCACTTCGACTGGAAGCCGCACCAGAAGTCGTGGAGCCTGGGCCGGCTCGCGCTGCACCTGTCCAATCTCGTCTTCTGGCAGATCTCCATTCTGCGGCAGGACGAGTTCGACTTCGCCTCCGCTCCGCCGGCGGCGATCGCCGGGCCGGAGAGCCGCGAGGAGCTGCTGCGCACCTTCGATGAGAACGCGGCGGCGCTCAAGGAGGCCATGTCGAAGA
>JBPCIT010000407.1:0-13443 GCA_051006015.1 Longimicrobiaceae bacterium | reverse complement strand
GACTGTCAACTACGGCCCCGCGGGTGCGGGCGCACACGAAGCCGTCGAGTGGGTGGACGTGGAGTCGGTGGTGAGCTGCGCCCGCGGGCTGACCGAGGCGGCGCGGCACTCCTGCGGCGACCTGAGCTGACGCGGGTGGTCACCGGCCGATGACCGCGCTATCTTGCAATCTTCCGCGCAGGAACAGATGCTCTGCCGCCGCCGATGAGGCGGCCCTACCGCCGCTGGAGAAGTCGCCATGAGCGTCTCGCGTCGCAGCTTCGTCAAATCCGTGGGCGCCGGAGGTGCCGGCGCCCTCCTGGCGCCCTTCATCACCGCGCGTGGGCAGGAGGCGCTGGCGGGGGAGGTCGCCGCCGCCTGGCCCGCCGATCTGGCTAACGAGCTGCGCCTGGCGGCGCCGGCGGCGATCAAGCTGGACAGCAATGAGAACCCGAACGGCCCCTGCGCGGCCTCGCTCGAGGCGGTGCGGAGCAACCTGCTGGGCGGCTCCTCCCGCTACCCGGGCCGCTGGGTGGAGGCGCTGCGCCAGGGACTCGCCGCGTCGCTCGACCTGCCGCCAGAGAACCTGCTGCCCGGGTGCGGCTCCGGCGAGATCCTGCGGATGACCGTCTACGCCTTCACCTCGCCGACGCGGCCGCTGGTCACCGGCGCCCCCTCCTTCGAGGATCCCACCCATCACGCCGCGACCATCGGCTCGCCCGTCGTCGCGGTGCCGGTGGACGCGCAGCTGCGGCTCGACCTGGCGGGGATGGCGGAGGCGGCGCGCGGGGCGGGGCTGGTCTTCCTCTGCAATCCCAACAACCCCACTGGCACGGTGCATGGGGCCGGCGCGGTGCAGGACTTCTTCCGGCGCGTGCTGCGCGCCTCGCCCGAGACCACCGTGCTGATCGACGAGGCGTACCACGAGTACGTCGAGGATCCCACCTACGCCACCGCCATCCCGCTGGCGATGGAAAACCCGCGGGTGGTCGTCTGCCGCACCTTCTCCAAGGTGCATGGAATGGCGGGGCTGCGCGTCGGCTACGCCATCGGGCACCCGGAGACGCTGAAGGCGATGGACCGGCACCGCCTCCGCAACGCGGTGAACGTGCTGGGCGCCTCGGCGGCGCTGGCGTCGCTCGTCGAGCGCGACCACAGCGAGCGCGAGCGCCGACTCAACCGCGAGGCCCGCGAGTTCACGCGGCGCGGCTTCGAGAACATCGGCTATCGGGTCGGTCCCTCGGAGGCGAACTTCCTGATGGTGGACGTGCGCCGCGACTCGCGCGACTTCTAGGCGGCCTGCCGTCGCTACGACGTGCTGGTGGGGCGCCCCTTCCCGCCGCTCACCACGCACGCGCGCATCTCGATCGGCACGATGGAGGAGATGCAGCTGGCGGTCGAGATCTTTCGCAAGGTGCTCCGGGAAGGGTAGGGGAGCACGCGGAGTTCACCTCATTCGCACCCAGCAAGGAGTTACGGCGTGACCGCTACCTTGAAGCTCCCCCGCCGCGGAGTGGCCGGGATCATCCTGTCGTTCGGAGCACTCCTCGCCGGGTGCGCCGGCGGTGGGGCATCTCCCGCCGCGGCACCCTCGATGACAGGAGCCGTCACGGCAGCCGACCTCGTGCTGACCAACGGCAGGATCGTCACGGTGGATTCCGCGCGTCCCGAGGCGCAGGCGCTCGCCGTCTCCGGCGACCGCATCGTCGCCGTGGGGAGCGAGGAGGAGATCCGCCGCTATGTCGGCCCCACGACGCAGCTGCTCGATCTCGAGGGGCGGCTGGCGATCCCCGGCTTCATCGAGGGACATGGCCACTACATGAGCCTGGGCCGCGCCAGGATGATCCTCGACCTGACGACGGCCCGCACCTGGGAGGAGATCGTCGCGATGGTCGGGGAGGCCGCCCGCACCGCCCAATCGGGAGAGTGGATCGAGGGGCGCGGCTGGCATCAGGAGAAGTGGGAGCACACCCCGGAGCCGAGCGTCGAGGGCAACCCGGTACACCACTCGCTGAGCGCGGTATCGCCGGACAATCCGGTGTACCTGACGCACGCCAGCGGCCACGCCGCCTTCGCCAACGCGCGCGCGATGCAGCTGGCGGGGATCACCGCCAGCACGCCCGATCCCGACGGGGGCGAGATCGTGCGCGACGCGCGCGGCGAGGCGACCGGGCTGCTGCGGGAGACGGCGCAGGGGCTGATCGGCAGCGCAATCGCCAACTTCGAGGCGCAGCGCACCGTCCAGCAGCGCGAGGCGGACGCGCGGCGGATGGTCGAGCTGGCAGGCGAGGAGTCGCTCGCCAAGGGAGTGACCTCGTTTCACGACGCCGGCTCCTCCTTCGCGACCGTCGACTTCCTGCGCCGCCTCGCCGACGAGGGTGCTCTGCCGGTGCGCCTCTACGTGATGGTGCGCGTCGGCTCGCAGCGCAACGAGAGCGAGACGAACGCCGACCTCGACCGACTGCTGCCGGAGTACCGCACCGTCGGCTACGCGAACAACTTCCTGACGGTGCGCTCGATCAAGCGGCAGATCGACGGCGCCCTCGGCTCGCACGGCGCCTGGCTGCTCGAGCCGTACGAGGACCTGCCGCGCAGCACGGGGCTGGTGCTCGAGCCGGTCGAGGATGTCGAGCACACCGCGCAGCTCGCCGTCCGCCATGGCTATCAGCTCAACACCCACGCCATCGGCGACCGCGCCAACCGCGAGGTGCTCGACATCTACGAGCGGACCTTCCGCGCCAACCCGGATCAGCCGGATCTACGCTGGCGCATCGAGCACGCGCAGCACCTGCACCCCGAGGACATCCCCCGCTTCGCCGAGCTGGGAGTGATCGCCTCGATGCAGGGCATCCACGCCACCTCCGACGGCCCCTGGGTGCCCTCCAAGATCGGGCAGCAGCGTGCGGAAGAGGGGGCGTACGTCTGGCGGACGCTCTGGGAGAGCGGCGCGGTGGTCACCAACGGCACCGATGTGCCGGTCGAGGACATCAGCCCTATCGAGAGCTTTCACGCCTCCGTCTCGCGCCGGCTGCCGGACGGTTCGCTCTTCTACCCTGCGCAGCGCATGACGCGGGAGCAGGCGCTGCGCAGCTACACCCTCAACAACGCCTACGCCGCCTTCGAGCAGGAGCTCAAGGGCTCGCTCACCCCCGGCAAGCTGGCCGACATCGTGGTGCTCTCGCGCGACATCATGACCGTTCCCGAGGAGGAGATCCCCGGCACGGAGGTGGTCTACACCATCGTGGGCGGGCAGGTGAAGTACCGTAACCCGCGGCTGGCGGAGGCAGTACGCTGAACACTCTCCCCGCGCCCACGACGGCGGAGGCGTCGGCGCGCCTCACCCGGCAACTCGATTTCATCTGGGAGATCGACCGCCTCAAGGGCATCCTGCGGCAGACGCGGGTGCTCGGCGGCGAGCGGCGCGAGAACAGCGCCGAGCACTCCTGGCACCTGGCGGTGATGGCCGTGCTGCTCGGCGAGTACGCGGCGCCGGGCGCGGACGTGCTGCGCGTGGTGAAGATGGTGCTCATCCACGATCTGGTGGAGATCGACGCCGACGACGTCTTCTGCTACGACGCCGCGGCGACCGTCGGCAAGGCGGAGCGTGAGCTGCGGGCGGCGGAGCGCATCTTCGGGTTGCTGCCGCAGGACCAGGAGCGGGAGCTGCGGGCGCTCTGGGAGGAGTTCGAGGCGGGAGAGACGCCGGAGGCGCGCTTCGCCGTCGCGCTGGACCGGCTGCAGCCGCTGATCGAGAACTACCACAGCGAGGGCGGCACCTGGCGCATCCACGGGATCGCGCGGGATCAGGTGCTCGCCCGCATGGAGCCGATCCGCGACGCTCTGCCCGACCTCTGGCCTTACGTGATGGGTATTATCGACGAGTCGTGCGCTCTGGGGCACATCCGAACGCCGCGCACCGGCATGTAAGCTGCACAGCGCCGCCGCGCGGCAGAGGGGAAACGGGAGCACGCGGGGGATGGCACCCGCGGCTCCCGTCGTGGTATCAAGAACTCTTTGCCGGAGCAGATCACCTGCAGCAGTGGGACGAGGTTTGATAGAGAGCCGGAGCATAGATCGAGGATTTCGCAAGCGTGGCCTTCGCTCCACGGCGCTACGCTGGATTCAGCTGCTGGTGGGGTTCTTCCTTTTCGGCATCGCCATCTCGCTGATGATCCGCAGCGACCTGGGGCTGGGGCCCTGGGACGCCTTCCATGTAGGGCTGCACCTGCTGACGGGGATGACCGTCGGCGTGGCCAGCATCGTGGTGGGGGTGGTGATCGTGCTGGGGACGCTGCTGATCGGGGTGCGGCCGGGGCCGGGGACGCTCGCCAACATGGTGCTGATCGGCATCTTCGTCGACCTGCTGCTGCCGGTGGTGCCGACGGCGGAGGGGTGGGCGCTGGGGCTGCTCTACTTCCTCGTCGGCGTCGCCCTCTCGGGGCTGGCGACGGGGATGTACATCGCGACCGGTCTCGGCAAGGGGCCGCGCGACGGACTGATGGTGGGGGTGAGCCAGCGCACCGGCTGGCCCGTGCGGCGCGTGCGCACGGGGATCGAGCTGAGCGTGCTGGCGCTCGGGTGGCTGATGGGCGGCAAGATCGGCCTCGGTACCGTGATCTTCACCCTCACCATCGGCTGGTCGGCGCAGTGGGGGCTGCAGCTCTTCGGCTTCTCCCCAACCGGCGAGGTACGGCGCCCGGAGCCACCCAGGACGGACGCCGAATCCCCCTGTCCCGCGCCGGCCTGAAGGTCCGGGCTCCCCCCTATAGCTCGTAGCTGCGAAAGAGCAGCTCGCGCACAGGATCCTTGCGCGCTGCGACGCACTCGTGTATCCTATTCCCTGTAACATTTCCGGGGAACGCTTCCGAGGAGGAACGATGGCTCGTGACGATCTGCAGCTGCTGCAAGGAACCCTCGACGTGCTCGTGCTGAAGACCCTCTCCTGGGGGCCGCGGCACGGCTACGAGATCGCGCGCTGGATCAAGGATACCACCGACGCCGAGCTGCAGGTGGAGGATCGGGCGCTCTACGTCTCGTTGCACCGCATGGAGGAGCGCGGGTGGCTCGACTGCGAGTGGGGGATGACGGAGAACAATCGGAAAGCCAAGTACTACCAGCTGAACCCGGAGGGCCGGCGGCAGCTCGTCCAGAAGACGGATATCTGGGCGCGCTACGCGGCCGCCGTCTCGAAAGTTCTTCAAACCGCCTGACGCAGAGGGACCCATGGCACGTATTCCCGGGCTCCGCGCATACTTCCGGCTTCCTTCATCGGAGCGAACCGTAATGGGAGACATCGAGAGCGAGATCGACTTCCACCTGGAGGAGCGCACGCAGGAGCTGGTGGCGCGGGGAATGGATTCCACAGCCGCGCGGGCGCAGGCGCTGCGCGAGTTCGGGGATGTGGGAGAGGCCAGGGCGGAGCTGGAGGAGATCGACCGCAGGCGGGTGCGTCAGACGCGCCGCTCGCGCTGGTGGAGCGACCTGCGCCAGGACGTGCGCTACGGCGTGCGCTCGGCGCTGCGTGCTCCTCTTTTCTCGCTGCTGGCGATCCTCACGCTCGCGCTGGGGATCGGCGCGAACGCCGCCGTATTCGGCGTGGTCAAGTCGGTGCTGCTCAACTCGCTCCCCTACGCCGACGCCGACCGCCTGGTGCGTGTGTACGGGCGCATGCTCGACGGCTCGCAGGAGCGCGGGCCGTTGAGCGCTGGCACCATCGCGGACATCGCCGAGCGGCAGCGGTCGTTCACCAGCGTCGCCGCGTTCGCGGGCCTGCCCCGGGAGTCGCTGTATGCCGACGACGATGGGCCGCGCGTCGTGAATGTCGTGTGGGCGGAGCCGGGCCTCTTCCGAACGCTGGGCGTGCCTGCCGCGCTCGGCCGTTCGCTCAGAGACGACGATGCCGCTTCCGATACGGCCTACGCGGTCATGGTGACTCACGCCACCTGGCAGCGGCTGTTCGCGGGCGATCCCGGCGTGATCGGGCTCTCGATCCGCGTCAACGGCATCACGCGCGAGGTCGTCGGTGTCCTGCCGCGCGGCTTCGTCGGGCCGGTGAGCGAGGCCGACTTCTATTTCCCGCTCAGCCTCCGCGCGTCGCTGCGCGACCCGGTCGGCGCGCGGCGCCGCCACTGGCTTGGGCTCGTGGGCCGGCTCGAGCCGGGTGTCAGCGTGGAGGCCGCGCAGCGCGAGCTCGCCGCCATCGCGGCCGATCTGGCGCGCGAGTATCCGGAGGACAATGGCACGATCGGCGTCGCGGCGGTGCAGGTGCGCGACGCGATGGTCGGCGACACGCGCACCCCGCTGCTCGTGCTGCTGGCGAGCGCCGCCCTGGTGCTCCTCATCGCCTGCGCGAACCTGGCCGGCGCGCTGCTCTCGCGCACCCTCTCCCGGCGCAAGGAGTTCGCCGTGCGCGTGGCGCTCGGCGCTGGGCGCGGCCGCCTCGTCCGGCAGCTTCTCACCGAGAGCACGCTGCTCGCCCTGATCGGAGGCGCGGCGGGTCTCCTGCTCGCGGCGCTCGGGCTGAGGGTGCTCCGCGGGCTCGCGCTGCCGGCGCTGCCGGATTACGCCGAGCTGTCGCTCGATCCGGGCGCGGTGCTGGTCACGGCCTTGCTCGCGCTGGGGACGGGCCTCGCATTCGGCCTGGCACCTGCGCTCTCCGTCAGCCGCTCGAATGTGCAGGGCACGCTCCGCGATGAGTCGCGCGGCGCGAGCGAGAGCCGCCGCTCGCGGCACCTGCGCGGCGTGCTCGTGGCGGGGCAGATCGCGCTCTGCGTCAGCCTCCTGGCTGGCGCCGGGCTGCTGGCCCGCAGCCTGTGGGCGATGACCAACGCGCCGCTCGGCTTCAACCCCGACGGCGTGCTGACCGTGGCCGTCCAGCTCCCGAATGCCGATTACGGAACGCCAGAGGCACGCGTCCGCTTCCGGGAGCAGTTCGAGGAGCGGCTGCGGGCTCTCCCCGGCGTGGGCGCTGTCGCGAACACCGGCGAGCTCCCCACACAGGTGATGAACCGGAACGGGTTCACCATCGAAGGGGCGTCTCCACCGCCGAGCGACGCTCAGCCCTTCGTGCTCTACGCCGCCGTCTCGGACGACTACTTCCGCATGCTCGGAATCCCCCTCCGGAGCGGCCGCACCTTCGGCCCGCAGGACCATGCCGACGTGCCGCTCGTAGTCGTGATCAGCGAGACGATGGCCCGGCGCTACTGGCCCGGCGGCGAGGCGCTCGGCGCGCGGATCCGCACCGGCCCGGACCCGAACGCGCCGCTGGCCGAGGTGATCGGCATCGTGGGGGATGTACGCAATGATCCCGCCCTGCCGGAGCCGGAGCCGATGATGTACGAGTCGAGCCGGCAGAGTCCGTGGGACAGTCCGATCTTCCTGATCCGCACCTCGGGCGATCCGCTCGCCCTGGTGAGGCCCGCGCAGCACGAGCTGGCGGCGCTCGATCCGGGAATCCCGCTCCATCGCGCGACGACACTGCACGAGCTGCTCGCCGACGGATTCGCGGGCCGCCGGCTCCCGGTGGTGCTGATGGCCGCCTTCGGCGCGCTGGCGCTGCTCCTCGCGTCGGTGGGCGTCTACGCCATGTTCGCCGCCATGGCAGCCGCGCGGGAGCGAGAGTTCGGTGTCCGCATGGCTCTGGGCTCGAGCCGCGGCGCCATCGCCGGGCTGGTGCTGCGGCAGGGTGGCGTGTGGATGGTGGTCGGACTCGTCGGGGGCGCGCTCGGCATCGTGGCGGTCGCACGGCTGCTGCGCAGCCTGCTCTACGGCGTTGCGCCCTTCGACCCCTTCGCCCTCGGCATTGCCATCATGGCGCTGCTCGCATGCGCCACCGTCGCGCTGCTCGCCCCTGTACGGCGCGCCACACGCGTGGACCCGGCGGAGGCGCTGCGAGCGCAGTAGGCGGAGCAGATCGTACCTCTTTCGGTTGTCTGTCAGCGCGCGGGAGCCCGGCCAGGATTCATGTGGGACTCCGCATGCCTGGCACCCGCGGGCTGAGCGCCTGCCCTGCACCAGGTCTAGCATCCCGGAGGAGTGTGGACCGGCAGCGGCACGTCACTTGCCGCCTGCTCGCCAGCTGTACAGGTGGCCTCTCTAACCCGCACCACCAGAGAGCAGATGCGATCGCTTCGCCTTGCCGCGCTTCTCGCGCTGATGCTCGCCTCGGCAGGGATCGCGTGTTCCTCCGGAGAGAACGAGCGTCCGGTGCCCGATGTTCCGGTGCAGGGTGGTGAGGCGCTTCAGGTCGAGGTCAACCCCGCTAGCCCGACCGTCGGCAACGACACAGCCACCGTGGGTACACCCGGTGTGACCCGTCCCTCACGAGACAGCCTGTAGCTCGGACGCCGAAGCGCTATCCCCGCTGTCCCAACTCCCGTACGATGCGGTACTCCGCCTCGGTGACCGGCTGCACCGAGAGGCGGCTCTTGTTGATCACCAGCATCCTCTCCAATCCTGGCGTCTCCCGCAGCGTCGCGAGCGAGACGATCTCGGGGAACTTCTCCTCGAACTCGATATCGACCAGGAACCAGCGCGGGTCCTCCTCGCTCGCCTTGGGGTCGAAGTACTTGCTCGACGTATCCTGTGCCGTCCGGTCGGGATAGCCGCTCCGGGCCACACGCGCGAGTCCCGCCACCCCTGGCGGCTCGGCGCTGCTGTGGTAGAGGAGCACGCCGTCACCCACCGGCATCTCGTCGCGCACGAAGTTGCGCGCCTGGTAGTTCCGCACCCCCTCCCAGGCGGTGCGGCCGTCACGGCGCAGGTCGTCGATCGAATAGGAGCCAGGTTCGGTCTTCATCAGCCAGTACTTCGCCATCGCTGCTCGTGGTAGAGGGGTTCGCCTGTGGGAGGACTCGGTCTCCCGGCGGAGGAGGATGGGAGCGCGGGGGCGTGCCGGCAAGGCCAGCAGAGGCGCGGCAATCGCCCCGCTCACCGCTTGCCGACGCAGTCGCGAGACCATACAATTCGTCCTGCAACCTTTTTCCGCTGCTCACCGTAGAGAAGCCCGACCGGCCGGAGGGAACTCTCCCGCCCGTGCTACGATGCAAGACCGCCTCGTACCCGGTATCCTGACCCGACTCCGTCCAACCCTACGCAACCTGGAGGTCCTCCATGGAGATGTTCCCCATCGATCTTACCGCGATCGTTGCGATCGTGATGGGTATGCTGATCGTTCTGATCCCCGTCGCCGGTCTGACGGCGCGCTTCGCCTTCAAGCCCATCGCTGAGGCGATCGTGCGCATGCGCGAGACGCAGGGGAGGAACCAGGAGATCTCCCTGCTCGAGAAGCGAGTCGCCCTGCTCGAGCAGCAGGTCAACCATGTGGAGACGAGTGTAGGGCGACTCGAGGAGGAGCGCGATTTCCAGCGCAAGCTGACGTCCCCGCAGCCGTAGTCCCTGCGGCGGGGCTGGACATGGCGGGCCGCGCGGAGTAGCACGACGCTCCGCGCGGCCCGTTTCTTCTTCCCGCTGCCCCGCTCAGGTCACGACGCGGGCCGCACCCCTTCCGGAGTGACGAGCCGCTCGCATGCTCCGAGCACCCCATCCATCAGCAGCGCCAGGAGTGCCGCGGGAATGGCTCCGGAGAGGATCATCCGGGTGTCGGAGAGCGCCAGCCCCGCCACGATCGGGTCCCCCAGGCCGCCCGCGCCAATGAAGGCGGCGAGAGTCGCCGTGCCGACGTTGATCACCGCGGCGGTGCGGACCCCGGCCATGATGATCGGCGCCGCGAGCGGCAGCCGCACGTAGCGCAGGATCTGCAGCGGCGTCATCCCCAGCGCGCGGGCGGCACTTACCGCGTCCGGGCTGGCATCGCGCACCCCGCTGTAGGTGTTGCGGACGATCGGGAAGAGCGAATAGAGGAAGAGAGCGAAGAGCGCGGGCAGGACGCCGATCCCCAGCAGCGGGATCATGAAGGCGAGCAGCGCGATGCTGGGGATGGTCTGCAGCAGCCCCACACCGCGGATCGCACCCTCGGCGCCGCGGGCACGGACGCGCTCGAGTGCCAGCCCCAGAGGGACGGCGAGCGCTACCGCCGCGGCGAGCGAGACGCCGACCAGCAGCAGATGCCGCCCGGTGAGCGAGAGCAGCGTCGAGCGGCGGCTCCAGAGATACGCCACGAGCGATCCCTCCCCCCGACGCTCCCGCGCTACCGCCCGCGGCGCCCCGACGACGCCCGGCGACTGCAGCAACCCGAGCCCCCGCAGCGCGTCCGCCGCCACCGCCGCGATCTCCTCCCCCTCGACCTCGACGCGGCGGTTCAGCTCGCGCATCCGCTCCTCGTCCAGGCGGCCGCTCAGCTCGGTGAGCGCCAGGGTGGCGCCGGGCACCTCCCGACGCAGCCGCTCGCCCACCAGCGCCGCGGCCTCGTAGGGAGGGAAGAAGCGGCGGTCGTCCTCGAGCACCACGAGGTCGTAGCGGGCGATGGCGCCATCGGTCGAGTAGCCGTCGATCACATCCACCTCGCCCGCCGCCAGCGCCTGGTACTTCACCGCCTGCACCAGCGACCGCACCTGCCGGGGTTGAAGTCCGTAGGCGCGCTGCAGCCCGGGCAGCCCGTCCTCGCGGCCGATGAAGTCGGGCGTGAAGCCGGCCGTGAGTTGGGGGGAGGCGCGCGCCAGGTCGCTCAGCGTGCGCAGCCCCAGCTGCTCTGCCGTCTCGCGCCGCACGGCGATGGCGTAGGTGTTCTCGAAGCCCAGCGGCGGCAGCCAGCGTACGCCGTAGCGCTCCTCGAACTCCCGAGCGACCCGACCGAAGACCTCACGCGGGTCGCTCGCCGGCTCCTCCCCGAGGATCGCCAGCAGGCCGGTGCCCGTGTACTCCGGGTAGACGTCGATCCCCCCAGTCCACAGCGCCGCAAAGGCGATCTCCGTCGCCCCCAGCCCCAGCCGCCTGTCCACCGCGAAGCCGCGCGCCTCGAGCAGCTGCGCAAAGATCTCCGCCAGCAGGTACGATTCGCCGAAGGGCTTCGATGCCACGACGACCGGCCGCTGCGGGGGGGGCTCCTGCGCGGTTGCACCTGTGGGAGAGAGCGCGAGGGCGAGGAGCAGCGGAAGTCCGAGAAGAATCAGCGGGAGGGTCCATCCAGGGGCGCCGCCGGCGCGCCCCCTCTCCGGCTCGCTGGGGCTCGCCGCCTCTCCCCCAATTCTGGGGGAGAGGTTAGAACTACATGTTGTTCTCCCCCTCTCCCAGCATTGGCAGAGGGGGCCGGGGGGTGAGGGCCGCAGGGGCCGGGGGAGGGGGCGCTCCGCCGCCCTCATCGCGGCGCCCCTACCCGCGCGCGGGCGAGCAGATCCCGCACGTACTCCGTTGCCGGGGCGGCGAGGAGTGCCTCCGGGATGCCGATCTGTTCGATGCCGCCGCCGCGCAGCACGGCGATGCGATCGGCGAGCAGCAGCGCCTCGTGCAGATCGTGCGTGACCAGCAGGGTGGTGACCTCCAGCTCTCGCTGCAGGGCTCGGTAGGTCTCCTGCACCTCGGCACGGGTGATGGCGTCGAGCGCGCCGAAGGGTTCGTCGAGCAGCACGATCTGCGGGCGCGAGGCCAGGGCGCGAGCGATCGCCACCCGCTGCCGCTGCCCCCCGGAGAGCTCACGCGGCCAGCGCCGGCCATAGGTCTGTGGGGGCAATCCCACCAGCGCGAGCGCCTCCGCCGCTCGCTCCGACGCGTCGGGCGCGCCCTGCAGCCAGGGCACCAGCGCCGCGTTGCGCTCGACCCTCCAGTGGGGGAGCAGCCCCCCCTCCTGCTGCACGTAGCCGACGCGGCGGCGCAGCGCGATCGGATCGAGCCCGCGTGCGTCGGCGCCATCGATGCGGATGGCGCCCTCCTCCGGCTCGACCATCCGGTTGAAGCAGCGCAGCAGGGTGGTCTTCCCGGAGCCGCTCTCCCCCACCAGCGCCACGCACTCTCCGCGTGCCACCGAGAGCGAGACGTCGGCGAGAGCGACTATCCCCTCGTATCGCTTGGTGACCTGCTCGGCCTCCAGCATCGGTTGGACCGCCACGTTCTACCCTGCCGCTCCGCTCCGCCGCTCCAGCTCCGTCACCGTGCGGTCCAGCGCCTCGATCAGGTAGCCCGTCACGCCCGCGTCGCGGAAGGCCCGCACCAGCTCGCGATAGAACCAGAGCGATTCCTCCTTGCTGGCGGTAAACCGCTCCCACACCTGCTCGCCCACCTCATGGTGGTCCCGCAGGATCGAGCGAGCGTTGTGCAGCTTGTCGGCGAGAGCCACCCGCGAGGACTCGGGGGCGCAGCGGATCTGCCGCAGGTACGTCTCCTTGCGGCCACGCCAGGGCGGCTTGAGGCCGCCTGACCAATCCGGTGGGGTGTCGGTGCAGTGCTCCACGATCGCCGCGGCCCGCTCGCCGAAGCGGCGCCGGATCTCCTCCCGGCTGGTCTTGTCGGGGTGATCCTCGAGCGCATCGTGCAGGAGCGCCGCGATCGCCTCCTCCTCGTCGCCGCCGTCCTCCAGCACGAGCGCCGCCACGCTCATCAGGTGGGCGATGTAGGGAATGCTGCTTCCTTTGCGCGTCTGCGTGCGGTGCAGCTCAGCGGCATAGGAGAGCGCCTCCTCGAAGCGGGGGGTGAGCTGCGGCGCACCGAATTCGGATTGGTCCGTTTCTGTCACTCGTCCTCTCCTCGTGGCTGGAGGTCCTGGGTCGATGCGAGGTCCGCGCAACTCCCGCACCGCGCCCGAGTGCGGTAATATACCCTCCCTACGCGGGCCGTCGCCGCGGGAGCGGGCACTCCCCTCCCGTCGAGCGCAGCGCCTACCGACCCACGCTGGAGAGGAGATGCGAAACACACTGATGAAGATCGGGATGCGCCTGGGCGGCGCCGCGGCCGAGCACGAGGAGCTGCTCGCGCGGGTGAGGCGGCTCGAGCAGCAGCGTGAAGGCGCACGGCAGGAGGCCGAGCAGCACGCCGCGGAACTGGACGAGTGGAGGCAGCGCGCCGAGGAGGCAGAGGCGCGCGAGTCGGAGCTGCGGAAGCAGCTCGCCACCCTAGAGGAGCGCGTCGCCGGCAGCGAGCGTCGAGCTGCCGAGCTGGAGCAGCGGGTGCAGGCCGCCGAAGAGGGTGCGGCCACCGCCGAGCGCCGTGCGAGCGAGGCGGAGCAGCGGGTGGAGAGTGCCGATCAACGAGCCGCGGAAGCCGAGCAGCGGGCCGACGCAGCGGCCACCCACGCAGCCGACGCCGAGCGCCGCGCGGAGGAGGCAGAAGGACGAGCCGACGCCGCGGAGCGACAGGTGGAGGAGGCGGAGCGGCGTGTCGAAGCGTTGAACCCGCGTCTCGCGGAGCTTCAACGCCGAGCCGACGCGCTCGATGCGCTGCTGAGCGCCGTCGACGGCAACATCGCCGATCTACGTACCGAAGCGCGCCAGCTGCGCCAGCGGCCCGGCATGTGGGACACCGGGATGATCGCCAACTTCTGCGAGTATACGGCGCGCCGACTGCAGCAGACCGTCG
>JBPCIT010000406.1:0-10365 GCA_051006015.1 Longimicrobiaceae bacterium | reverse complement strand
AGTTCGGGGGAGAGGTTGGAACTACAAGCTGTTCTCCCCTCCCCCAGCATTGGGGGAGGGGCCGGGGAAGGGGGCCTGCAGCGACTGGGCAAGGATGAACTCTTCCAGCGGACCTGGTATGAGACGTGATCGGTCGCCGAGGGCGGCGCGCGAGGGAAGTTCGGCCGCTTCGTGATCGAGAACCTCGTACGCGACGGCAAGACTTCCGAGGCTCGCCGTCGCTGCGTCGCCGTTCTTCTCGGTCTTGCTACGTACGGGGCGGATCGCGCGACGGCGGAGCCGCAGGAGGAGGTCCGCCCCCGAACTGCGCCGTCGCCGCATCGAGCCGCTCGGAAAGGTTGGTGACGCGGCCGTTCAGCCGCCCCACCAAGATGCGGGTGGCGCGCAGGTCGTGGTTGGACTCGATCAGCATCAGCGCCATGTCGCCCGCGCCCCAGAGCAGCCCGGCGAAGACGATCAGCCGCGTCGCCTCGACCAGCAGAGTGGGCACCGCCTCGCGCCCCTGCGTCACCAGGCCGAGGACGATCTCCGCGATCAGCAGCAGCAACAGCAGGATGGCGAGCACCTTGAAGAGCCGGGCGATGTAGCGCAGTCCCGCGTGCGGCTCGAGATCCTCTTCGCGTACCTGCATCGCAGCGGGGAGGTCGCTTCCCCGCTTGTCGGCGGCGGTATCGCCTCCCTGCTGCTCCTGCTCCCCCCGCTTCTCGATGTCGATGTCGGCCACGGTTCTCTCCGGTTGGAAGTTCACCACCTCGCCTGCCAGCCGCGGGTGTCGATGTGTACCATCCCCGAGTGCCCGGCCGCCGGCGGGTACACCCCGACTCCCCCGATCAGGTGGGGGTGCTTCCTCTCCACGCGAATGGCGGCCTCGGCCACGATGCGCGCGTCCCGCTCGTCCACCCGGCCGTCGCCGTTCAGGTCGTCCATGCGGCTGTTGCGGTCGTTGTCGACGGCGATGTCGGCCGCGTCCCCGTACATGTGCCGCGAGAGTGCGCCGCGGCCCTGCGGGTTGCCGCCGTGCACGTTGTAGTGCGGATGGCGGAAGCCGCTGACGACGAAGACGTTCTCGACCGGGTGGCCCATCGCCTCGAGCTCCTGCAGGGTCAGCTCGAGCTTGTCGAGCAGTCGCGGCGAGATGACCACGTACTTCGGCCAGACGTTCTCCTGTCCCTTGGTCAGGAAGTCGCGCAGCCGGAAGTGCTCGGAGACCTGGAGGTTCATGTTCTCGGGGGTGACCTCGACCAGCCCCTTCGGTGGAGCGTAGGCCGCTGACCGGGCGCCGCCCACTCCGCGTGGCCACTCGCCGACCTGGTAGCGGCCGATGCGGCCGCCGCGCGCCTCGCTGAGCGGCACGAGCGTCAGCACGTGCAGGTTCGGCACCTCGCGCACCGCGCCGCGCATCCGCACCGCCAGATTCCAGATGCCTGGACGGGCGGGTGCATCCGCGGCGGCCAGGGTGTCCGTCGGGACTCCTGGCGTGCCCTCCGGCAGGTAGAGCAGATCGGCGTCGCCCGGAAGCTCCGCCGCGGGAACGGCGGGTGGGCCGCCCGGCTCCTGGATCACCACGTTCACCGCGCCGCTCGCGCCCCGGTACTCGTCGATCGGCACCATCTGCCGTACCAGCGCGTCGGTGAGGAAGGCGGCCGCGGGTGGGGCGGTGGTCGAGAGCGGGTTGGTCGTCATCCGCGCAGCCATGCTCGGCGGTGGCTCGCCCTCGGCCAGCGCCGTGCCGATGGTGTACGCCCAGCCGAGGGTGAACAGCGCCAGAAGCAGCGTGGTCACCAGATTGAAGCGGCGCTCGTGCCGCGGCGAGATCCCGGTGCGCTCCCAGCGCGAGGCCGGCTCCCGTACCAGCGGGAAGAGATAGGGATTCGATGCGCGTTCCATCATGCCGACTCGCCCTTCAACACCTGTGCCGGAACGCTGGGAAGTTCAGCCGCGCACCGCCGTGGAGCGGGGACGATCTCGCACCCGCTCCACCGCCAGGAGGTCTGGTGGATTACGGATCCCCTCTCGCGCCTGCTCCAGCACCAGCTCCGCCTGCGCGCGCAGCGGCGCGCGGCGGGCCTCCGGCACCAGCCTCTCGAGAGAGGTGAGCACGTCCAGCATCTTCTTCGCGACAGACGGATTGTCACTGCCGTAGTGCCGGATCTGGTCGAAGGCGAGGCCCACCGCCCGCTCGAAGCCGAGGTGGCAGGCGATGAAGTGGACGTGCCCCTCCCGGGTGCGCACGTCCGGCGGTGGAAAGCGTGTCCCCAGCGACAGCAGGACCTCGCCGAGCCGATCCAGGCAGTGCAGCGCGGTGGTCGGATCGTTGATCCCCGGGGAGAGTGCCTTCACCGCGATGTCGGCGATCTCGATGATCCCGAACTCCACGTCCTGCTCGGGCGTGCGCTCCGGGCCCAGCACGAACGCCTGGTGAATGCCCTTGGTCACCTCCTCGTCGAGCAGCTCCGCGGGCCAGACCGAGGCGAGCCGCTGACCTGGGAGCACGAACTCGCCGATGTGCCGCTCCATGCGGATGACCAGGCGCTTGCTCTCGCCCAGCTCGAAGAGTGACTTGCCGTCGACTGCTTGCAGGTAGCCCGCCTGCCGGGCAGACACCGCGGCGATCTCTGCCTGCTGCATCTCCTCCGGGAGCTGTTCCTCCTCACTCGGGCGCCCCACCGTCTCCGGGAAGAGCTTCTCGGTGTGCTGCACGGTGAGTCGGGTGACGCGCTCCAGGATGACGGAGACCTGGATCGAACGCGCGGCGTGGTTGATGAAGAAGATGAGAAAGGCGATGCTCAGCAGCACCAGTCCGACCGCGAGCGCCACCGCGATGCGGGGGATGAACGCCTCCTGATCCGGCGCGGGGGAGCGGACCGTCCGCAGCACCAGCAGCGTGTAGGTGAAGGTGCCGATGAAGACGCCCAGCACGAGCTGGTTCGAGCGGTCGGCGGTGAAGTTGCGCAGCACGCGCGGTGTGAACTGGCTGCTGGCGAGCTGCAGCGCGACGATCGTCACCGAGAAGACCACACCGGTCACGGTGATCAGCCCCCCGGCGATCGCGCTGAGCACCCCGCGAGCCCCCTCCGCTCCACCACCCAGCAGCCAGTGATCGGAATCGCCTAGGGCGAGCACCCCGCGCTTCTCCAGCTCGACCACCAGCACAGCCAGGCCGGAAGCCAGCAGCGTGAGCAGCGCCGGCAGGAACCAGAGGCTGTCGCGGATCTTCACCCACACCATCGTCAGTCGGGCCAGCATGCGTACGCGATCCTCCGCAGCAGGGTTCGGCAGGACGGCTCCGGCCGGTCTTCGGTGCAACTCTCACGCCTTGGCCAAGGCCTCACCCATAGGTGGGGCCGGATTCCACGATCGCACACTCCGGCAATAACGTGCGGGATTGCGCACCACCCACAGGGTGGTTACCATGTATGCACAACCCGCAACCCATACGAATCGATGAGAGCACGGATCGTCCGCGTCGGCAATTCCCGAGGTGTTCGCCTGCCGAAGCCACTGCTCGAGGAAGCGGGACTCCCCGATGAAGTGGAGATCCACGCCGAGCCGGGCCGCATCATCATCGAGGCGGCGGTGCAGCCGCGTGCCGGTTGGGCCGAGGCAGCAAGGCAGATGGCTGCTACCGGTGAGGACGAACTCCTCGACCAGCCCACCTCGACCCGGTTCGATGAAGAGGAGTGGGAATGGTGAGCACGCCGCGCGGGGCGGGCGGATCACCTCAGCGCCCGAGCCGCGGCGATGTCTATCTGGTGGATCTCGATCCCGCGCGCGGAAGTGAGATTCAGAAGACCCGCCCATGTGTGGTCGTCTCGCCCGATGAGCTGAACCACCATCTGCGCACGGTGATCGTGGCACCCATGACTACCGCCGGACAGCCCTATCCCTGGCGGGTTTCCTGCCGGTTCCGGAATCAGGCGGGACGCATTGCGCTCGATCAGCTCCGGACCGTAGACCGGGAGCGTCTCGTGCGCCGCGATGGGGTCCTGCAGGCGACGACAGTCACGGATGTATTGGCCAAGCTCAGCGAGCTGTTCGCGCCCTGAGTCGCCGCAGGATGCCCGGTCCAGCTCATGAGGCATCTTCCTGCGGCGATGATCTCCGCCTCACTCCTCGAGCAGGCGACGGATCTTCGGCAGCACCTCCCGCCACTCCTCCTCCTCCACGCCCGCGGGCCAGAGCAGGCGGGTACCGAGCGCCCAGAGGACGATGGCGAGAAAGCCCACGAGCTGACCCTCCTGGCGCAGTGGCTGGTAGTCGACGAAGAGGCGGCGGAAGCTCTCCGCCACATTTCCCAGCCCGAGAGCGGCGCCCGGCGCGGGGCCGGCGCGCTCCCAGACGAAGGGGATCACCGAGAACTTGAAGAGCGCCAGCAGCAGGCTCAGGCTGGCGAGCGAACCGAGCATCCGCTGCCGCGTTCCGCCGCTGAGCGCCGCCCAGGCGGTCAGCGCCAGGCCGGTGACGACGATCCACTCGATGATGCCGGCGGGCGGCAGCAGCAGCTCGAGGAGCTGCGCGGTGGCGAGCGTCCCGTAGCCCACTGCCAGCCACCCCGCCACTCCCGGCGGTCGCAGCCACACCCGCCGCAGCAGCAGGATGTAACAGAGCAGCAGCGCCAGCAGCCCCTCGGTCAGTCCGAAGACGCGGTACTCCACCCCGCCATACGGGAGCGTGACGCCAGCCAGCGCCGCGCTGCCGAGGAAGAGCAGCGCCGCGGCGATCCCACGCCGCGCCGGGGTCAGCGTTTCTACGGAAGCCACTGCAGGGGGCCGAAGCGGAGCTGCCGGGTGATCGCCGCCTGCACCTCTTCGGCGCGCCCGCGCGTCTCGGGGCTGGTGGGGACGGCGAGGACCTGCTCCGCCAGCGCGAGCGCATCGCGCAGGATCGCGTTGTCGTCGCGGCGCAGGCCGCGGCCGGTGCCCGCCTCCTGCAGAAGCTGCGCACGCTGGAGCATCGCCTCCGCCCAGAACTCGGTCGCGGCGGAGATGGCGGCCTCATCCGGGGCCGCGCTTCGCGCCCGCCAGGCGTGCTCGGCGGCCATCGCGTAAGCGACGTCGGCCGCGCTGTCGCTGCCCACCTCGCGGGCGGCGGCGGCTGCCTGGAGCCGCTCCTCGGCCCGCTGCAGATTCGGCGTGAAGGCGTCCGGCCGCGCGGCCACCAGACTGCGGGTGCGCGCCTCGGCCAGCGTCTGCGGGGCGCTCCGGTACAGCTGGATCACCACGATGGTGAGCACGAGTAGCAACCCCAGCCCCCCGAGCACCCAGGGATCTCGATAGTCTTGAGAAACCGCCATCTTACGGCCTCGAACAGGAATCCGTGCTCTACGCGATCCGCACCCCCTGCCGCACCGCCTCCTCGTCGAGCTGGTAGAGTGCGTCCAGCAGGCGCCAGCGCAGCGTGCCCGGTCCGGGCGACTCGCGGGCGGCGATCTCCCCCGCCAGCCCGATCACCCCGAGCGCCTGCGCGGCCGCCACCACTGGGTCGTCGCTCACTGCCAGGAAGGCGGCGACGAGCGCGGTCGCGGCGCAGCCGAGCGCCGTCACCCTGGTCATCATCGGATGCCCATTCTCCACGCTCAGCAGACGCTCGCCGTCGGTGACGTAGTCCACCGCGCCGGTCACGGCGACGACGCAGCCCAGGTCGCGGGCGAACTCGCGTGCGATGTCGCGGGCGTGCTCGGAGGTGTGGACGCTGTCCACCCCCTTGGTTGCGGCGCCCGCGCTGCCCGCCAGGGCGAGGATCTCCGAGGCGTTGCCGCGGATCACCGCCGGGCCCCGCCGGCTCAGCTCACGGGCGACGGCAGTGCGGTAGGGCGTCGCGCCAGCGCCGACCGGATCGAGCACCCAGGGCTTGCCTGCATCCACCGCCGCGTCCGCCGCCGCCGCCATCGCGCGCACCCACTCGGGCGAGAGGGTGCCGATGTTCACCACCAGCGCGCGGGCGATGCCGACGAAGTCCCGCACCTCCTGCACCGCGTGCACCATCGCGGGCGAGGCCCCGATGGCGAGCAGCGCGTTGGCGGTCACGTCCATCGCCACGTAGTTGGTGATGTTGTGAATCAGCGGCGCCTCGCGCCGCAGGCGAGCGAGCGTTTCCCACGTCCCGGTTGCATGATCCATCTGCTTCTCCCTTTTCAGGCCGGCGGACTCCACCGGCGTCCGGGTTTCCGTCTCGGTTCCCTCCCGCGATCCCCTCCGGTGCCGGGGAAGCAACGCCTGTTCCAGAAGCTCGCCGCGGATGAACTTTCCGGGACAAGCTTTGTATAAAGCGCGGTCAACAGCGGTCAACAACTGACATTCCGCGATTCGACGAACGGTCGCCTCTGCTCTTCCGAAGAGACCCTTCCCGATCGCTCCTGGCTACATCCGGTTTCCACGCGATAGCGGCAATTGTCCGTCCAGAACCGATTGCGCGACCCAGTATTTGCCCGAGCTCCTGCGGCCGCTGCCCGACCTTTTGGCCGGGTGTTTGCTTCGGTGGGCCGGAGCGCCGAAGGGGTGGCGCAGCACGCGGGCCAGATGGCGGTGCTGCTCTGGGGGATCATCGCCGCGCTCTTTACCGGCCGCGTCTCCGCCCGTGAGGTCGTCAATCAGATGTACTGGATGGGGGTGGGCAGCCTCCCCATCGTGCTCATCACCGCGATGCTCGCCGGGGTGGTCACCTCGCAGCAGGGCGGCTACCAGTTCACCGGCTCGGTTCCCCTCTACATCCTGGGAAGCGTCGTCACCTCGAGCATCGTGCTCGAGCTGGGGCCGGTGATGACGGCGATCGTGCTGATCGGGCGGGTGGGGGCGCGCATCACCGCGGAGTTCGGGACGATGAAGGTCTCCGAGCAGATCGACGCGATGTACTCGCTCGGGCGCGACCCGGTGCGGGTGCTCGCCGCCCCGCGGGTGATCGCCGGGATCATCGTGGTGCCGATCCTGGTGGCGATCGCCAACACGGTGGGGATCTTCTGCGGGATGATCGCGGCGCAGTTCACGCTGGGGCTGGGGCCGGAGTCGTTCTTCTACGGCGCGCGCATGTTCTGGCACAGCTGGGACATGCTCTACTCCCTGACCAAGGGGCTGGCCTTCGGCTTCGCGATCCCGCTGATCGCGACGCACATGGGCTTCCGCACGCATGGCGGAGCCGAGGGGGTGGGACGGGCGACGACGGCGTCGGTGATGTTCATGACGCTGACGATCCTCTTCCTGGACGCGATGTTCCCCCCGCTGCTGCTGAACTGAGCCGGAGCCGAATCGAGGAGGCGCAGGCGCATGATCGAGTATCGCAGTGTGTACAAGGCGTTCGACGCCCCGGTGCTCTCCGGCGTCGATCTGACGATCTCGACCGGGGAGACGCTGGCGATCGTCGGCCCCTCGGGCACGGGGAAGAGCGTGCTGCTCAAGACGACGATCGGGCTGATCACGCCTGATGCCGGCGACGTGCGGGTGGACGGGGACTCCGCATTTTTCAGCGGTCAGCGCGCGCTGCAGACGATCCGCCGCAAGGTCGGCTACGTCTTCCAGAACGCCGCGCTCTTCGACTCGATGACCGTCTTCGACAACGTCTCGCAGGGGATCCCCGAGTGCGACCTGCGCAAGGTGAAGCGCCGCGAATTGATCCGCCGGGTGGGAGAGGCGCTCGATCTCGTGAACCTCGATCCGCGCGTGGTGATGAGCAAGATCCCCTCCGAGCTCTCGGGGGGGATGCGCAAGCGGGTCGGGCTGGCGCGCGCCATCGTCGGGCGGCCGCAGATCCTGCTCTACGACGAGCCGGTCACCGGGTTGGACCCGGTCAACGGCGCGATCGTGCACAAGCTGATCGCGCGCCTCGCCGACGAGCTGGACGTCACCTCGGTGATCGTCACGCATGAGATCTACGGCGCGCTCGGCATCGCCGACCGCATCGCGCTGCTCGAGGGGGGGCGCATTCGCTTCGTCGGCACCACCAGCGAGTTTCGCGAGAGCGACAATCCGCTGGTGCGCGCCTTTCTGGACCATGGCGACATGGGTACGGTTACAACTGAAAGCCTGCTCGAGGCAGGCATCTGAGCGGGTGAGATTCCCGATAGAGGCAGGATGATCAGAGTAAGGGATGACAAGGTGGCCAATCCACAACCCGCCCGGATTGAGCCGGACGAAGATTTCTTCTCCGCGGTCCCGAAGCCCTCGGCGCGCCGCGAGATCTGGGTGGGCTTCTTCGTTCTCGCGGGGCTGATCGCCGGACTCGTGGCGCTCTTCGCGCTCACCGATCCCAACCTCTTCCGCAACCGCTTCGAGGTGACCACCATGGTCACCGATGCGGGCGGAGTGCGCAAGGGAGATCCGGTGCAGATGCTCGGCGTGCGGGTCGGCCGCGTCCGCGGCTTCGCCATCTCTCCGCAGGGCGGGGTGGCGATCCAGCTCGAGCTCGAGCGCGAGCACACGATCCCCGCCGACTCGCGCGTCGTGCTGATGTCGCAGGGGCTGCTCGGCGGCAAGATCGCTGAGATCATCCCCGGCAGCTCGCAGACGCCGCTGCGCGCTGGAGCCGTGATCCCCGGCGTCAACGAGGGCGGCGTCTTCGAGAGCGCCGACGACCTCGGCACCCAGGCGGAGGACGTGCTCGGCCGCATGCAGGCGCTGCTCGCCGACCGCACGGTGGACGCGGTCGGCACCAGCGCGGTCGAGCTGCAGACGCTGCTGGCGCAGCTCTCCGCCACCGTCGCCGCGCAGCGCACCGAGCTGCAGGCGCTGAGCGGCAGTCTGCGCCGCACCGCATCGAGTGTCGAGCGCGCGACCGCCGGTCCGGAGCTGGAGCGCTCGATCGCGCGCCTCGATCAGCTCACCGCCCGCCTGGACGAGACGAGCCTCTCGCTGGACCGGGCGGGCAACTCGCTGGAGACGGTGCTCGCGCGCGTCGAGCGCGGCGAGGGGACGCTGGGCCGCCTCACCACCGACGCCGCGCTCTACGAGAACCTGAACCAGGCGGCGGTGAACCTGAACCGGCTGACCGAGGACATCCAGCAGAACCCGCGGCGCTACATCAACCTGCGGGTCTTCTGAGGTCGGGCATTCACTCCCGGAGAATCGCCCCCGGATCGCCGCTAAGCCGTGGCAGTCCGGGGGCGATTCTCGTTCGGGAGTAGGTGCCTGACGCAGATCTGATCTGCCGCGTCCGGCGATCCGCTTGATAGCTATGCCTTCCGGGTTATATTTCCTCGGCAGTACACCGCGTTCTCCGTGGTCATGACATACGAAGTAGAGTACACGGACGAGTTCGAGACATGGTGGGACGACCTCACGGAAGAGGAGCAGGATTCCGTTGAGACCCGCATTCGCCTGTTGGAGGCGCGGGGACCTCAACTCCCGTTCCCCTACAGCTCTGGGGTCGAGCGTTCCCGGCACGCCCACATGCGGGAGCTACGAGTTCAGCACCAGGGGCGCCCGTACCGTGTGCTCTACGCCTTCGACCCACGTCGAGTGGCGATCCTGCTGATCGGCGGAGACAAGACGGGGAATGATCGATGGTACGAGCAGTTCGTGCCGCGAGCTGACGACCTCTATGACGAGCACCTGCACACCCTTGAAAAGGAGAGGAGGCATCATGGCTAAGAAGTTCGCCGAGCTGCGTGCGACGATGTCGCCCGAGCGGCTGGCTCGTAACGAGGAGCGTGCGCGGCACATGCTGGAGGAGATGCCGCTTCATGAACTGCGGCAGGCGCGCCAACTCTCCCAGGAAACCCTTGCGGATGCATTCGGCACATCGCAAGCGAACATTTCCAAGATCGAGCGCCGAACCGACGTATACGTGAGCACCCTCCGCAAGTACATACGGGCGATGGGAGGCGAGCTCGAGATTACCGCCCGCTTCCCTGATGGCGAGGTCCGGATCAATCAGTTCCACGAAATTGGCGAACCACTGTGACGCCAGCGCGGCCGCGGGGGTAGCGCACACCCAGATTCACTTGACGCTTCGGTGCGAGGGATCGGGTCGGGTCTTTCGGCACGGCCGCAGGGTGTGTACTTTCCGGCTCCGCTGTGCCGCCGGGGCTACGCGATTCGGTCCAAACTCAAACCGAGAGGAAGTGGAGATGGAGCATCACCATCCGCACGAGGGCAGCCCGCGTGAGAACACGATCGGAGGACTCATGGCCTTCGGGGTGGGCCTGGTCTTCCTGATCATCATCGTCACCAGCGCCTACTTTCTGGCACGAGCCACGGTGACCCCGCACTGACCCGCCTGCGCAGATGAGCTGCGTCGGTGGGGTGCGCCTCCTCGCTACTGCGCTGCGTCCGGGCGTTCGATGGCGTGCGAGCGAACCATGGGGAGGGTACGTTCTCCGGTGTGGCCGAAGCTCACCTCGTAGAAGAAGCCCTGCCCCTCGAGCGCCTTCACCTC
>JBPCIT010000405.1:0-44430 GCA_051006015.1 Longimicrobiaceae bacterium | reverse complement strand
GATCCGTTACCTGGTCGGGGCGCGCGAGCGGCGCAAGTGGAAGAGCATGCTCGCGCTGGCGGCGACCGAGGAGCTGAACAGGCCGGAGCACTCCGATCGCATCCTCTCGGTCTTCCCACGCCGGCAGATCCAGTTCATCGGCCCGGATGGCAAGGCGCGCGAGGCGGAGTGGATGCTGCGGGACGAGGAGTAGCGCCCGGCTACGGTGGCGTGACGATCACCCAGCTCTCCTCGCGCCACTCCAGCCGCATCGGCGCGGTGCGAAGCTCGTGCGTGCCGCGGTCCAGCTCCCCGCGCTCGAGCTGGAGCGTCCTGGAGTCCAGCCACTGCGGCTCCATCGCGCCCCACTCGCGCGGCTCGACCTCCCACTCGATCACCGGACCGGCCGGCTCGACGCGGTAGATGCGGATGCGGTTGGGGAGGTGCCCGGCCACCAGGTCGAGCGAGGCGGTGATGAAGCGCCGTCCGTCGGGCGAGGGGACCGGCGCCTCGTCCACCTCCGTGATCTCCCCCGTCGCGCCGTCCACCAGCATCAGCATTCGGCTCTCGGGAAAGTAGATGCGCTCGATCAGGTAGGCGTCGAGCGCAGGAATGGTGTCGCGGAAGCGGTGGCTCCAGAGCAGCTCCCCATCCACTACCTCATCCGCGAAGAGCAGCCGTCTGCCATTGCGCGCGGTGATCGCGATGGGAGTCCCGGCCGGGCGCGCGCTCTGCTGCGGCCAGATCCGCTCCAATCCCTCGCCATTCCAGAGGTAGTACACGGTCTCGCACGTGGGGCAGGGATTCTCCCGTACCGCCTGCGGCGGGTTGATCACCAGCAGGCGGCTGTCGAGCCGGTACTCCACGCCCAGCATCGAGATCGGCCCCTCGTACACGCGCCCCGTCCTGGCGTCCACGATCCGAAGCTGCTGGCACATGGTGCCGCAGCCCCAGGTCACCACGGTGTAGTGTCCGGCGAAGTTCGGCCCCTCCGCCGCGCCCCGGCTCAGCGCGGTGCGGAACTGCCGTGCGTCCGGATGGCTGTCGAGGTCCACCGGCGCCGGCTCCCCGCGATAGATCTCCTCGACGGGATAGTCCTCGAAGCTCGGCGACTCGCCATCGGGTCTGGCTGCCGGCGGTGGCGCGCCGGGCGCCATCGCGGACGTGTCCGCCTCTCCCACCCGCTCCTCCCAGCACCCCATGAGGCCGAGGAGCAGGAGCGCTGCGAGCGAGACGGCTGTCCGACATGGCGGAGAGCATCGTATCCTGCTCATGGTCGTTCCTGCCCTGAGTGTCAGGTGTTGTGCAGGTTGTCCCCAAAGGAGCGCCTGGAGTCCGGCCGCATGTGACTGGAATCCCTGCGCAACATTATGATAGGCTTGCGAGCTGCCACGCCTTTGCCGCGCCATCCCTGTTCTCCCTGACCGGAACTCTACCATGTACGCAGCCGGAATGCCGCACGCCAGCACCCGTTAGTACTACCCGTCAGGCTGACGAGCCCTGCGCGGCTCGCGATCCCATCCGACCAAGGAAGGTGCCCATGAACTGAATCACGTCCCGCGTCGACATTCTCCGGCACCGGGTCGGTTCGCCGGCAACACGGATCCGACCCGCTCCTCTCGATCACCCCAGCCCGTCGCCACGCGATCTCCTTCATCCGCTCGCACTCACAGCGCCACAAGGCCAATCGCGCGCCGACTGCGTGGAACGAACCTCCGCCTCGTTGTTCGGGTACACACCTTTCGTTGGAGAACTCACAGGAGAGCCCCTATGCTTCTTCCCTTCCTTCTGCTGCTCTCCGTGGCCTGCCGCGACTCCACACTGCTGGGGCCGGAGCAGCACCGCCCCCCCATCTCGACCTCTACCGCGTCTTCGCAGATCGCCGCCACCGACTTCTCCGAGTACCCGGCGGGCCAGCAGCCCTCGGGCTGGACGAAGCGCTGGACGGCCGGGGGCACCGTCTCCTGGACGGTGCAGCGCGACAGCGGCGGCGCCTTCGCCGGCCACTCCAAGCTGCTGCTGCAGGTCGCCGCCGGCCAGGGGGCGACGCGCGCCCTCTCCTGGGATCAGGTGGGCGTGCGCTCGCACGTGCGGGTGCACACGCGCCTGCGCATGACCTCAGTCGTCGATCGGCTGGTGGGGCTGACCGTGCTCGGCGGCGGCGTAGCCGGCAAGGAGGACGGCTACGCCTGGGTGGTTGAGAACGCAAGCGGCTTCACCGGCCTGCGGCTCTGGCGGGTCAAGGGTGGGCAGAACCAGACGGCGCTGCGCAGCCAGGCGATCAGCCTCTCGGCGAACACCTTCTATCAGCTGGTGCTGGAGAAGAAAGGTGATACGCTGCGGGCCAAGGTCTGGCACGACGGCGCAGCTGAGCCGACTTGGCAGGTGGAGACGACCGACACCTTGCTCAAGAGCGGCTGGGCAGGCTTTGGCAGCTACAGCCCCGGCACCGTGGAGTTCGACTTCCTGCGCGCCTATGATCCCACCGTGCAGGTGGCGCCGGTGCCGGCGCAGGCGCCGGATACGCTTCCCGCGGGCCTTTATGATGAATCCAACATCCGGCACAACTCGGTCTGTATCGCTGGTCCGGTGCTCAAGGACATCATCGTGCTGATGTTCCGGCCCGGCACTCCTCAGGAGCAGCGCCAAGCGGCGGTGGATCTGATCCAGGGCGAGGTGATCGGAGGGCGCAATTCTGCGCCAGTAGTGGAAGGAGACTACTACATCCGGATCGAGGATGATGGAACAGGCGAGCGCTTGTGCCAGGCGATTGACCAGCTCAGAGCTCTACCCCAGGTGTTGGTGGCAACCCATGAGGTGTTCGCTGACCCGTTTTACCGGAGACCCGACGACGGAGAGAGCTGGAAGAAGAATCTATGGCAGCTCAATCCTGCGGCAGTACAGGGAGGCGAGAAGTGGGGGCTGGAAGCCATTGCGGCGCCGCTGGCGTGGGGCTGTGAGACGGGGAGCTCAGCCGTAGCCGTTGCCGTTGTGGACGAGGGCTTCCAGGCAGTTTCCGATCTGCTGGCGAATATCGCCGAGCCGTGGCGTGGGAACATCGGAAAGTACATGCTCACCGATCACGGAACTGTGGTGGCATCCGTGCTCGGCGCCCGCGGGAACAACGGGATTGGCATCACGGGAGCAATGTGGGAGGTTGACCTGCGTCCTTACGACATCCGCGTAGATGCAGCCGGCCGTGTACATACTGGTCCCATCGATGCAGCGATGATCACGGATAAGGTTCGACGAGCGGCAGCAGAGGGCGCCCGTGTGATCAATCTGTCTCACGGCATTAGCTGGCAATCAATTAACCGCGTACCCCATCCGGATAGTACCCGCCATCATCAGATGGTTCGGGATTTTCACGAGAGGCTCCGTGGGACGCTCGCGCTCTTCGACAGCCAACAGAGACCCTTCGTGGCACTTGCCGCCGGGAACGACGCCGTAGATGCGTATTGGGCTGGGTTCCCGAACGTGGAGGGCGATTTCCCGGATCACGCCATCGTAGTTGGGGCGAGCACGTTGGATCATGGTCTCAGGCCCTCCTCGAACCGCGGAACCACTGTGCTTGCGCCAGGCGAGGCCGTGGGTGCGTTGGATGGAGCGGGGAATCCAAGTTTAGAAAACGGCACCTCGGTGGCCGCGCCCCTGGTTAGCGGGCTCGCCGGACTGCTTTTCTCCTTTGACCCAGCACTCACCTCAGGGCAGGTGAAACAATTCATCCGGCAGGGAGCGGAGCGAGGCAAGCGCATCACCACCAGCGAGCGGTCCACCAGCTGCGCCAGCAGGTCGAGCACCTCCCACGATTCGATCGGGCCGCCCGCGCACACCGCCTCCGCCGCCTCGATGGTGAAGCCGCCACTGAAGACGGAAAGGCGCTGCAGCAGGAGCTGCTTCGGCTCCTCCAGGAGGTCGTAGCTCCAGTCGATCGCCGCGCGCAGCGTGCGGTGGCGAGGCAGGGCGGTGCGTCCGCCGCTGGTCAGCAGGCGGAAGGCGTCCCCGAGCCGGTCGCGGATCTGCTCGGGCGAGAGCACCTTGACGCGCGCGGCGGCCAGCTCGAGGGCCAGCGGAATGCCGTCCAGGCGGCGGCAGATCTCGGCCACCGCGGCGGCGTTGGCATCGGTCAGCTCGAAGGTGGGGAGCACCGCCTGCGCCCGCTCGACGAAGAGCTGCACGGCCTCCGACTCCGCCCGCTCCCGGGCGGAGGCCGGCTCGGCCGCCGGCAGCGAGAGCGGGGGCACGAGCCAGGCTCGCTCGCCGGCGACCGCCAGAGCTTCGCGGCTGGTGGCCAGGACCTTCAGCCCGGGGCAGCAGCGTATCCGCGAGCGTCGCGCAGGCATCCACCAGGTGCTCACAGTTGTCGAGCACGAGGAGCAGCGAGCGATCGCGCAGCCACTCCAGCAGAGCCTCGATGCGGGAGCGGCCTCCCTCCTCGCGCAGGCCGAGCTCGGCGGCGACCTGCTGGGGAACGAGGTCGGGGTTCGAGAGCGCCGCCAGCTCGACCCAGCCGACGCCGTGCGGGAACTCGCTCGCCACCTGCCTGACCACCTCCAGCGCCAGGCGGGACTTCCCGCTGCCGCCCGCACCGGTGAGCGTGAGCAGGCGCGTCTGCTCGAGCAGCCCGCGGACGGTGGCGATCTCACGCTCCCGGCCGATGAAGCTGGTGAGCGGGAGGGGAAGCCGTACGTCGGGTGCGCCCGTGGCGTGGCTGCCATGCGCAGCCGGAGAGGGCGGTCGTGAAGCAGAGCTCATCAAGGTGGTGGTACGACGGGGGGGATGCTCCGGCGCCCCTCGGACATGACCACGAAAAGAGGTGCTCGGCGGTGTGGCAGGAATATCGCGCCGTCTCGCGCGGAACGTCAAGCGAGATCCGGCGATGGATCATCGCAACGTCGCGCCTCCCACCTCCCGCCCCGGCGACCGGAAAGGTTCGGCAGCCGCCTAGCGCGCCTCGTACCCGAAACGGCCACACTCCTCCCTCATGGCGTAGTACTCGCCGCGGAAATAGTAGACCGAGCCGTGATTCGCCTCGTCTGCCAGCACCTGCGAATCGTTCAGGGACTTGCAGAGGGCGGCCAGGCGGTCCTCGGCGTCCTTGCGCGCGGTGGCCTCTGCGGCCTGCGCCTCCAGCGCAAGGTCGCGCTGCTCCTGCGCCGCCTGCTCCGCAGATTCCGCGATCTCCTTCTGGGTGAAGGCGTAGCCTGCCAGCCCCGCGAGCGCACCGGCGATGACGACGAGAACGGCGATCAGCCCCAGATACATCCGGCGCGTGCGCTGCTGCTGTCTCCTCGCCAGCTCCTCCTTGGAGCTGTCGAAGAGGATCGCGAGCAGATGGAGAAGCGCCTCGCGGCGCTGCTCCCGCCGCTGCCAGAACCCCTGCGAGGGCCGCGCCCGGAAATCCGCCGCCAGCGGTTCTTCCAGATGCCGGTAGAGGGCGGGGTGGATCGCCCGATCGTCGTCCTCGGCTCCGGTGACCTCGTGGTTAGGGCGTCCGCTCAGCAGAACCGGGATGATGCCATCCCTGCGGATGCCGCTGCCATCGCGGTGATGCGCCGCGTACCACTCGATCTCCTTCTCGATCCATCCATTCGGGTCCTGGAAGGAGGAGGGAGAGCAGATCACGATGAGGTGCCGGCACGCCCGGATCTGCTCCTCGATCTCGCGGGAGAGGTGCGTGCCGATGAGGTCGCTCGTGTCACGGAAGATGTGGAGCCGTCGCCCGGGCAGGGGCTTTCCGTCCCTGCCGCGGGTTCCGGCGGGCACGCGATACCTTTCCAGCCGCGCCTCCAGCTCCGTAGCGAAGGCGCGATCCGCGCGGCTGTAGCTGATAAAGGCGTCGTAGCGGAAGGCTCCATCCGGCGCGTCTTCCGTCAGCGCTTCCGGCCGCGGAGCGTCAGCCGGCTCGCCGAGCCGGAGCGATCCCGGGTCCCGAGCGGGGGAGTCGAGGGGAGGATGCATGATGCTGCGCCGCTGTTCAGGCCGCGGTCGCGCGTAGCTGCCACTTGATGCGCGTATAGGCGATGCGGAAACCCTGCCGCTCGGCGTTACGCTGTGAGGCGCTCCCGGGGTGGGCACCCATCATGGCGAGGTCGCAGCCCTGCTGGGCGGCGTAGCGCAGGCGGCTCTCCAGCAGAGCGCGTTGGGCGCCCTGCTTCCGGGCCTCGGGGATGGTGCTCGCTCCGGCCAGCAGAGCCACCCCCTCCCAGAGGTTGAGCGAGCCGGCGGCGACCGGCTCTCCCTCGAGCTCCGCCAGAAAGCAGAGCGCGTTGGTCGCATGGGCGCTGATCTCCCCCATCTCCAGAATGAAGTCCGTCAGCTCCGCGGACTCGCTCCATCCCCGGGCGGCGGTTTGCGCCCAGAGCTTCTCCTCCCCCGGCTCGACGATTCGTGTCCGGATCCGCTCGTTGCTCGCGGCCGGCAGACGGAGATCACGGCGGATGGGACGGAACATCACACTGGTGAACTCGGCGGGCTGGTAGTCGCGCTGGCTGAGCAGCACCAGCAGCGCGAGGTCGGCGAGGGGGCTGACCTCATGGAACACCGGCGCGCCGCGCTGCAGGAAGAACTCCTCGAGCGCCTGCATCTCCGCGTCCGTCACGGCGTCGAAGAGCCCGAGCCCGAAGGTCTGCGTCAGCGGCGAGCCCGCACCCTCGTACATCGCATAGGCGCCCGCCACCTCGATCCACTCCGCGCCGCTCTCGGGCTGCAGCCGCGCCCGGGCCTCGATGAAGGCCGCGTTGCTCCGCGCTTCGGTTCGCTCGAGGCGGCGGGCCAGCGCCAGGTCGGAAAGTGGATATGCTTCTTCAGCTCCGTCGCTCATTCGCTCCCTCTCGTTACGCGGACGCGCCCGCGCCGGTCCTGCTGCCGGCGACGCGGGCCAGCTTCTGAAGCTCTTCGGTGTAGATGCGCCGCAGCATGGGCGGCGCCAGCAGCCGCTCCACGATCGCCTGCACTCCATGCGAGCTCCAGGCGGTAGCGATGGCGACGTGGGAGCGCCGGCCGCCCTCGCGCGGCTCGACAGTGAAGGTCGTCACCAGCCCCCGCTCGTCCGGGATCGTCTCGGCGAGCACCCGCCCCGGCTCGGGCTCGCTGACCACCGCGCGAAAGGTCTGCGTCTGGCCGAACACGCGCATCCGGCACCGGATCACGGTGCCGGCACCCACCCCGCCCTGCTCGACCTCGAGGCCGAGGAAGTACTTCTCGGGCAGGATCTGCGGGTGCGCCTGCCGGTAGTCGGCGATGATCGCGTAGACCACCTCCGGAGCCGCATCGATGTCGGCCGAGGCCGCGGCATGAATCTGTGCCATCGTCGATCTCCGCAGCTGAGAGGGTGGAGCCGCCCGCGGAGCTTGCGGGCGGGCTCCCTGATAATACACGCGGATCGTTTCTGCGCCTCCCCTACGGCATCGGGCAGGGGGTGCCGCCATCCACCCGGACGCAGGCGGTCTGGCGGTACTGGGTCGAGTTCGGCTCGCGCGAGTACAGGCCGGAGAGGCAGTCGCCCCACCCCGGGCTGTACCCCAGCCGCCAGACGGAGCCGAGCGCCGTCGCCTGGATCTCCCTCGTACAGCGAGGTCACCAGCGCCGCCGGCAGCTCCACCGGCGCGTCCGCGCCCGGGAGCAGCCGCCCGCCTGTCAACATCGGATACTCCGCCTCCGACATCTCGCCAGCAATCAACTTTCCGGCAGGGTTTCCCGCAGGTCCTCCAGCAGCAGCAGGGCAGCCGCCGTCGCCGAGAGCAGCTTTCGCCGCGCCGGGTCGAGATCGGGCTGGAGCCACACCGCTCCCGAGTTCACCACCTCGACCGCGGCGAGCGTGCGGTCGGCTTCCGCGATCTCGTAGCCGGTAGTCATCTGCGTGGGCAGCCCCCGCTCGAAGCGGTTCGTCCCCTTCACCCCGAGCGTGCTCTCCCGCCCCCGCAGCGCGCCGGAGAGCGGGCGCTCGCGCGACTCGGTGAGCACCAGCTGCCAGTACTCAGACGGCTCGTGGAGCGATTGCAGCCGGCAGTCGAGTGCGGAGCGGTTGGTGGGCTCGATCTCCACCACGCCGACATCGATGGAGACGACCGACAGAGCGGCCTGGCACTCGGCCCTCCATTGGTCCTCGCCACCTTCACGCAGGGTGAAGGAGTAGCGCTGGTCGCGCTGGCTCCCGCTGGCCATCAGGACGCGCCCGTCGCGGCCGCGGGTCCAGGAGCGCCGAACCTCGTGCGCCTCGAAGGGGCCGAAGCGGAGCCGCTCGTTGAGCTTCCATCCCTGGCGCCCCTCGACCGGCATCCGCTGCGCCGACGTGAGCGTCTCCGGCAGCCGCATCTGCGCGGTCTGGCATGCGCCGAGCGCGAGCGGGAGGAGGAACGCGAGGGCCAGCGGGCGCAGCCCGCGCACGAGAGACTGCTCTGTCATGTTCATTGCACGCATCCATGAAAAGGTGTCAGCCGAAGATCGAGGTGGAGCGTCGAGCGTCTATGCCTCTCCGCTCAGAAAGTCGATAACCGCCTCGCAGAGCTGCGGTGCCAGGGGAGATGCGGGATCTCCCGCTCCCCTGTCCACGCGCAGCACGAGCAGCGGCGTCCCGGAAGGGTGGAGAACCTCCCCGATCACGCTCTCGCAGGGGGTGGGTTCGGGAGCGTCCGGGTAGAGGAGGACCAGACGCCGCACGCGGCCCGGCTCCGAAAGTGCGAAGCAGAGGGAGGGGATCGCAAGCTTCCCCTCCGCAACGATGCCCACCTGCTCGACGCCCAGTCCATCGAGGAAGTCCCGCAGCCAGGTCGAAAAGGCAGGTGCGCCCGGGCTGCCCGGCAGGGCGAGCGTCACCCTGCCGCACTCCACCAGAGGCTCGGGCGCGATGACGCGGAAGTGGGACGCCAGCGGGGCGAGCAGAAAGTAGCCGAGGGAATCCCCCGCTCCTTCGATGCCCAGCACGAGGATCGGCTCTCCGCTGCCGAGGCGGGCGTAGTAGGTGGTCACCGCTCCGGCATCGACCGCGGCTCTGGCGAGCAGCGCTGTGGAGGGCTCGGGCGGAGATGGAATCGCAGTCGGGATCGCTGGTGCGTTCATCGTTGTACCCTGGTGCGGACCGGCGGGCCCGCGGTAGAGGTTTCGCACGTCGAACGCGGCAGAGACGGCTGCAGGCTACCTCGCTCGTTCACGCAGCAGGAGGATACGGGGTGTGGATTAAGCAGGCGCTTAAATCGGGGGAGATCGCCCTCGAGCGGCGCGGCCACGGGCTTGCAGGCGCGCCGGAAGGTGGGCAGCGAGGCCGATGGTGTGGGAGGAAGCCGGGATCATTCTCCGGAGGTGATCAGGATGGGTCTTTCACTCCGATGGATGAGGTCTGCGTCGGGAAACGCACCGGGCAGGAGAATGCGGAGAGGAGAAGGGAATGCGTCTGCGGTGGGTGATCGGCGTTCTGGTGCTCGTCCTGCTCCTGGTCGCCGGGGCGGGGCTGCTCCTGCCCGCTAGGCCGGTGGCGGACCATCCCTACCTCCGTCAGGGGGAGCCGGGGCCGCTGGTGATCGCCCATCGGGGCAGCGCGGCACTCTGGCCGGAGAACACCCTCTACGCCTTCGAGCGGGCCGCCGCGCTGGGCACGGACGTGATGGAGACGGACGTACGCGCCACCGCAGACGGCGTGCTGGTGCTCCTCCACGACGCTACGGTGAACCGGACCACCGACGGCAGCGGCGCGGTGGCCGCCCTCACGCTGGCGGAGCTGAAGCGGCTGGATGCGGGCGCCCGCTGGTCGCCGGATGGCGGCCGCAGCTTCCCGCACCGTGGGCAGGGGCTGACGGTGCCGACGCTGGCCGAGGCGTTCGCCGCGCTGCCGGGGATGCGCTTCAACCTCGAGATGAAGGAGCCCACCCTCGCCGCGCCGCTCTGCCAGGCACTGCGGGAGCATGGGATGGCGCGGCAGGCGATGGTCGCCTCCTTCTCCGACAGCGCACTCGGCGAGTTCCGCCGGCTCTGCCCGGAGGTCGCCACCTCAGCGAGCGCGGCGGAGGCGCGCAACTTCTACCTGATGGCGACCGCCTCCCTCGACAACGCCTATCGCCCCGCCATGCAGGCGCTGCAGGTGCCCGAGTACATGGGCGGTCTCCGGGTGCTCACCCCGGCTTTCATGAACGCCGCTCGACGCCTCAATCTCCAGGTGCACGCCTGGACGATCAACGACACGGAGGCGATGCGGCGCATCCTCGCGCTGGGCGTGGACGGCATCATCACCGACTATCCGGACCGGCTGGTGGCGCTGCTGGACCGCGATGGCGATCGCGAAGACGCGACAGGCGAGCGGGAGGGAGAGGGGGAGCGGTGAAGGATGGCGGCGTTCAGCCGCCGGACGCCGGGTGCACCGGGATCCGCACCGGCCAGCGGCGGCCGGGGGGAGTGATCTGCTGGATGAGGTGAGGGTTCAGCTCGTAGATCTCCTCGGCGGCGACCCCCGCCGCATGGGCGACCGCGGCGAGCGGCACGCCGCCCGGCACCGAGACCTCGCGGAAGCGCAGCGGCGCGGCGGGCATCAGCCGGTCGAAGCCGTACTGCTCGGGTGAGCGGGCGATGCGGCTCGCCGCCAGCAGCTTGGGCACATAATCCTGAGTCTCCGTCGGCAGGTGCGGTCGGATCATCCAGTAGAGCGTCTCCTGCCCGCCACGCGAGCCGGTGAGCTGCTGCAGCACTCCGCCCACCCGGCTGTCTCCCGCATTGTACGCCGCGGTCGCCAGGTGCCAGCTGCCGAACTGCCGGTGCAGCCACTCCAGGTGGCGCACCGCGGCGTAGGTGGCGCGCACCGGGTCGCGCCGCTCGTCCACGTAGGTGGAGACCTCAAGCCCCTGGTCGCGGGCCGTGCCCGGCATGAACTGCCAGATCCCCACCGCCCCTGCCGCGCTGACGGCGCGCGGCGAGAACCCCGACTCGATCAGCGCCAGGTAGAGCAGGTCGCCCGGCAGCCCGCGCTCGGCGAGCGCGAAGCGGATCAGCGGCTCGTAGCGCGCCATCCGCTCGAGGTAGCGCTGCATCTCCGCCCGCTGCCCGGTGGCGAGCCGCACCACCCAGCGGTCCACCTCGCCCGCGGGTGTGTGGGGGAGCGAGGAGAGGGTGGGGAGAACGACGCGGGAGGCGACCCGCCGCACCTCTGTCCGTGGCAACGCGGGCGCAGACCAGACGGCCGAGCTCCCCGCGATGCGCAGCTCCTGCGTTCCCGCCACCGGCTGCGCCGCCGGGATGGGAGTGGCGAGGAGGGGCGGGGGAGCGGCCGCCTCCACCGTGTGTCCGGCGACCACCGCGCGCACCCGCCAGGTGGCTGCCGCGCTCATCACCACCAGCGCCGACAGCAGCAGCATCCATACGCGCGGCGACACTCCTGGTGCGGCAATGCCACTCCAGAGCAGCGTCCACCCTGCAGGGCGGCGCATGGGTGATGTGGGGGTCCTTCGTCTCTCCACGAAAAGAGCGGTGGTGGGTCAGGAGGAAAGCGCCGTAACGGCGCCAGGCGGGGAGCGTCCCTTGCCAGATATCGCAAGCTCCGCTATCAATTTACAGCGCGCCGCGAGTTTCCGGTACTGGCCGCGGCGCGGTGCTCCCCGGAACTCTCATCGGCTCCTTCCGCGGGCGCGGCATCACTCCGACTGGCGACCCTCGCACAACAAGCCCCAGCTCTCCTCCACTGCATGAAAATGGATCTTCCGCTCCCGGTATGGGTGGTCACCGTACTCCTCGCGCTCTGCGCGGGGGTGGTGCTCGGCAGCTTCGTGCCCGTGACGAGGTCCGCCGCTTCCTCTCCGGTCCCCGCAACTCCCGCTGGATCGCATCTACTGCCGGTCGATCGCGCGGAGGCCACCGTGCCCGCTACGGCGGTCGAGGCTCACCTGGGAGGAGGAGAAGAGGAGGGCGAGGGGCTGATGATCGGCGAGGAGTGGGACGAGGGTGCCCCCGTGCCGGGCTGGGAGCGGGTGGCGCAGGGGCCGGGGGTGATCGCGGCGGGCACCGACACCCTGCCGAGCGCTCCGCTCACTGCGGTGGCGCTTCCCGGTCCCGCACCCCGCTCCGGCGCTCTGCCACGCGAGGGCGGCCGCTCCGTCATCCGCATCAGCGAGTCGGGCGCCGCGCCGGCAGTCGGCCATCGCTCCGCGAGCGCCGACCCCTGTGCCGGTGTCATCCGCGACGCCGACGGCGACGGGTGCCGCCGCAGCTCGCCGCGCCGCCGCGAGGCGATGTGCCCCAAGGAGAACGATCCCAACTACAGCGGTCCCATCATCTGCATCCGCAGCAGCCAGGATTGACCCCCTCCCCCGGCCGAACGGCGCCCTCACCCCCCGGCCCCCTCTCCCAAGGAGGGAGAGGGGGAGCACTGCAGATCCTGCCGTTGCGCAGCAGCCGAGGTTCGGCAGGATCGAGTCCCCCCTCTCCCCTTGTGGGAGAGGGGGTTAGGGGGTGAGGGCCGCCCGCTCCGCGGCGTGCAGCGCGCTCCCCGGCGGCGGCAGGCGACGGGCGGCGGCGCTGGTCTCGTAGGTGTAGAGGAAGTTGGTGAAGCCCAGGTCATAGTCCGAGAGGCCGTTCTGCCCGGTGAGCCGCATGCGCGCGTCGTACATGGCACGCATCGCGGTGGCGACCGGGTGGGAGACGGGACCGAGCTGCGGGCGCACCTTGAGGAAATGCGCCCTGAGTTCGCGCCGCAGCCCCACACCCTCCACAAGCTCGCCAAACACTTCCGGCTTCTCTCCCGCCAGCACCCGCAGATGGCGATGCAGCCGCTCGCTGAGGGCGGACTGCACCAGCACCGGCTCGCCCGACGCGCTCAGGGCGAAGTATGCCAGCGCCTGCGCCTCCAGCTCCTTGTAGTATCCCTTGCGGTGGCAGAACTCGTGGGTGATGACGTGCGGCTCGAAGATGCCGGTGTCGCGGAAGATGGCCACGTCGCCGGAGAGGAAGTCGCACGCGCCCAGCGCGAAGGGGAAGAGCACCTTGAGCAGCGAGACGCTGCGGACCTCGGTGCTCGTCTCCACCCGCTGCCCGGTGATCGAGGCGATGTACTCCGTCAGGTGCCGGTCCACCTCGACCGCCAGCTCCGCGCGCGGGATGCGCGTGGGGACGTAGCCGTCGTTCACCCGTTCGGCGAGCACCCGCATCTCCTGCTCGCGCACCTCCCGCGGCATGGGCGTCAGGTGATGCACGTCCGCGCCGAACTCCCGTAGAAAATCGATCTTGCGGACGCCCAGCCGCTCGAGCCAGTCCTGCGCGGAACTCGCTGCGTAGACGCCGAGCGCCGCCGTTTGCAGGAGCTGCCCCGGCAGGGTGGCGCCGAGCAGTACGCGCGAGAGGATCGGCGCGCTGAGCGCCACCTCGATCAGCGAGACCGGCGAGTAGGTGGCCTCGTTGGGGATGCGAACTCTCTCCATCATCGAACTCCGGCTGAGGGTGATCTCCTCGTGCGAGCCCTCCCGAAGCGCGCTGGCACGAGTCGCGCGAGAGGAGACGGGCATCATCATCGTCCACATCCACCGAACTGCGCAAGAGCCATGAACGAGCGCACCGAGCCGCAGGCCAACGCTCCCATCCTCAGCCACACCCGCGTCGCCGCCTCCGGACGCGATCCCGAGCGCTGGCTGCTCGTGCTGCACGGCATCTACGGCAAGGGGCGCAACTGGGGCTCCGTCGCGCGCCGCGTGGTGGACGCCCGTCCCGAATGGGGCGCGCTGCTGGTGGACCTGCGGATGCACGGCGACTCGCGCGGTTTCCGCCCGCCCCACACGGTGGAGAGCTCGGCGGCGGACCTGCGCCGCCTGGTCGAGCAGCTGGAGCTGCCGGCGGCCGGGGTGCTCGGCCACTCCTTCGGCGGCAAGGTGGCGCTCGCCTACGCGCGGGAGCGGCCGGAGGGGCTGGATCAGCTCTGGGTGATGGATTCGACTCCCGCGATCAAGGTGCCCTCCGGGTCTGCCTGGCGGATGATCGGCATCGTGCGCTCGCTCCCCGAGCAGTTCGGCTCGCGCGCCGAGGCCGTCGAGGCGGTGCAGGCGCACGGCTACGACAAGGGCTTGGCGCAGTGGATGGCGATGAACCTCGCGCCGGATGACGACGTCTACCGCTGGACGATCGACTGGGACGCGATGGAGTCGATGCTCAGGGATTTCTTCCGCACCGAGCTGTGGGAGGTGGTCGAGCGCCCGCCGGAGGGGGTGGAGATCCACTTCGCCAAGGCGACGCAGTCGGACACGCTGGACGAGGAGGAGGTGGCACGCATCGAGGCTGCGGGGCGGGAGAACGAACGTGTCTTCCTCCACCACCTCGAGGGCGGGCACTGGATCAACACCGACAACCCCGACGCGGTGGTGGAGCTGCTTGTCTCTCGCCTTTCCTGAGAGCCGCTCGTAGTGCACGTTCAACAGAGGCATTCGGCCGATGTTATTTGGCAGGGTTTCCACGAACGCTGGAAGGGGATTGATCCCGCACTGGCAGGTGGGTCACTCTGGCGGTGCTCGCGAGAGTCACCGCTGCGGCGCATCTCCAGCAGCAAGGGAGTCGCGGGGCTCACCGCAAGGACGGTCGAGCGGAAGCCGAAGCACAATGCTCGTCTGGGGCGGATCAGCGGGTGCAATCCCGCCTTCAGGCTGAAGCCGACGCAACTGTGCATTGGAGATGTAAAAGAGTGAATCGCCTGCGATTGCCCCGGTGGTTGCCGCGTCATGGCTGGGATGGCGGCGCTCCAGCGCAACAGCTCCCGTGATCCGGGGCTCACCAGGCGCAGGCGTGAAGCGGGTGATCTGTTGAAAGTCGAGAAGTCGCTGCACAGCGAGCAGGTCGTTGCCGCACGTGTACAGGCCATCGATCCCGCTCAACGCAATGCCTGGAGGTGCCGTCATGCGCACCATTCGGCCTGCCCCCGATCCAGCGATATCGAGCGCGCTCATTCCTTCCATGTGAGCGACGAACAGGCGTGTGCCGTCCGGCGCGAGCGTGATACCGTTCGGATAGGTGAAATCCGCAGCACCGCCATGCACGCGTTCCAGGCGGCTAGCGCCTGACCGGAGCCGGTACAGAGCATTGCCCTCACTGTCGGTGACGTACACGTCGCCGCCGGGTGTCAGCGCAATGTCGTTCAGCAGGTGGGGGCTAGTTGAATCCGGTGCCGGATAGCGCATGACCAGACGGCCGGTCTCGAGATCGTACGCGTGCAGGGCAGCCCATCCGCCGACGCCTCGAAAGAAGCGGGGTGCCGCGGAATCGACGATAAGGGTAGCCAGCCAGAGTCGGCGGCGCTGCACATCCACACGAAGCCCAATCACCTGACCGATGCCATCCTGCCCCGCTCTGGCGAACGGAGTGGTTGCTCCGTTCCGGGCTACGCGAATGACGCCTCCTCGATGAAGCGAACCGACGTAGAACGCATCGTCCGTCGGATCGTACGCGATCCCTTCCGGAATGAAATCCGGGTCTGGGATGGCGAACGCTGTATCGCTTCGCACCAGGGGCGCGGCGCTTTCGGCGAGTTGCCGTACGAGTACCTGAAACCGGGGCATGCCGCGGAGCACGCTGAACGCCGTGTCCGCCGCAACGTCGCGCACGGCACCCTGCACGGCGAGCCTTTCCAGCGTGCTCAGAGCGCGTTCCGCATCGCCAGCGAGGGCTTCCGCGCGAGCCAGATGGTACAGCAGCAGGCCGTGATCCGGTGCGAAGGCGAGCCCCGCCGTCAACGAGCTTCGCAGTGCGGCGTGATCGCCTGCTGCCTGTGCCTGCTGAGCGAGTTCGAACGCGTGGATCAGGCTAGTTGGAGCCGCTGAGGGTGGCGAAGCGGAGCGCTCCTGCGCGGAGAGCAGCGTGGGAGCGAGCAGGATGGCCGCGAGGGTGAGTCGCATCATCCGCGGAGGCAAGCGCGAGGCTTGGATTGGCATGTTTGGGGTCTGCTCGCCGCTTTCCAGGGTGATCGTCGATTCGGAGCCGCGTTGCTGCGGTCCCGCCGCTCCGGCTGTCTGGGGGAATTCAGAGAATGCTACGCTGTCACCGGACATGTCGGGACTGGGTTGCATCCGTGCGTTGGACCAGCACAGCCGCTCGTACCGGGTCGAAGCTACGGTACCCGCGGCAGGTAGGCGCGGCAAGGATGCTGTGCCGAATGGGAGAGATCCGGGGACGAGTGAGCGGTTTGGCAGGTTCCCGATGCCGCGAGCCCCCGAGCCCTACCAACAATCCGGGCGCGCTGGTGGAGCTGCTCTTCTCCCGCTCTCCGGAGGGCCGCGCCTGGTGCAGGTCAACCGGTTTTTTTGCGGGCGCCCGCTTCAGCCGGGCCTATAAAAGACCCGGCACTGCACAGCAGGCGTCCTCCGGACGCAGTAGTTCGGTCGCCGCAGGCGAGCGCCACAGCAGTTCCGCCTGTGAGGGCGGCCGTAGTGGCGCTGCACGCAAGCGTGCACCGGACTACTTCCTGCCGGGTCTTTTATCGGCCCGGTTCAAGGTGCACTACCTTCGGCTGATCGAGGCCAGCACCCGCTGCACCAGGCCGTCCATCGCGTTGCGCTCGATCCAGCGGGCGACGATTACCAGGTCGTTCTCCGGATCGACGTACACCATGTTGGTGCCTGCGCCCAGGTGAACGAAGGCGGAGGCCGGGGCGCTGGGGAGGAACTGCCGGTCGGTGTTGACGAACCAGTTCATGAAGCCATAGGTCGGCTCCACTGGCGTCGGCGTGGTCGCCAGCCGCACCCACTCCTCGGAGAGGATCTGCCGGTTCCCCCAGCGCCCACGGCGCAGCGTCAGGTAGCCGAAGCGCGCCTGGTCGCGGGCGCTGATGAACATCCCGCCGCCCCAGTGGCCGCCGCCGCTCACCGATTGCATCGGCTCGCCGTCGATCAGCACCCAGGAGTTGTCGTAGCCGTACCAGCGCCAGGTGGGAGAGGCGCCGATCGGATCCATCACATACTCCCTCAGCACCTGCGGCAGCGGGCGCCGCCAGACGTTGAGCGCCGCGAGCGCGAGGACGTTCACCCGCACGTCGTTGTACTGGTATACGGCGCCCGGCTCGTTGCGGGTGCGCGTGGCCCACTGTGAGGGCTCGCCGCTGGGGCGGTCCGCCCAGTCGGGCTTGCCCCAGAGGGTACCCTCCCAATCGCTCGTCTGCCGCAGCAGCTGCTCCCAGGTGATCCGTTGGTTGTGCTCCGTCTCGAAGGGGCGCAGCAGCTTCGCCTCACCCAGCCGCTCGGCACTGGACGGCTGGCTGCCGAGCCCCGGCCCGATCACCACGACGGGCGCCATGTAGCCGTGTACCGGGTCCTGCAGGCTGCGGATCATTCCCCGGTCGAGCGCCAGCCCCACCGCGGTGGAGACGAAGCTCTTGGTGACGCTGAAGGTCATGTCCACCCGGTACGGATCCCCCCACTCGGCGACGATGTAGCCGTTGCGCAGGATGACGCCCGTCGGGTCGCCGCGCTCCCCGAAGGGGCCGATCGCGTCGCCGAAGGGCTCGCGGCCGAAGCTCTGATAGTGGGCGATCTCCAGGTCGCGAGGCGCACGGCTCTCGCTGGCCTGGGCGAAGGTGACCGCCTCCTGGAGACGAGCGGCATCCATCCCCACCTGCTGCGGCGCGCGGCGCTCCCACTGCGCGTCGGGGCCGGGAAAGTAGACGCCGCGCTGCGCCTCAGCAGGGTGCGCCGCAGCCAGGGCGATGAGAAGCAGGACGATGGGGGCGAGCGATCGGTTCGGGTTACGAGACATCATCAGGCTCCTTCGGGTTTGATCTCCTGCTGCTGGATCTCTTCTTGCGCGCGCGCCGGTGGAGAGTTGCAGCAGCACCTTTTCAGGAGAGTACAGGTTGAGCAGGGAAGGACGACTCCGGGCGCGTCCCGGAAAGGTGAGCAGCATGGCGCCCGCGGGTCTGCAGCCCCTCGGGCTCTTCGACACCCGCGACAGCTACCTCTACGTGCCCGTGGGCTACCGCTTCGAGCAGCCCGCGCCGCTGGTGCTGATGTTCCACGGCGCGGGCGGACACGCCGAGCACGGCCTTGGCCCGCTGCTGGAGCTGGCGGACGCGGCGGGACTGATCCTGCTCGCGCCAGCGTCGCGCGGCTCGACCTGGGACGTGATCCTCCGGGAATACGGGCCGGACGTCGAGGTCGTCGAGCGGGCGCTGGCGACGGTATTCGAGCGCTACGCGGTCGATCCCGCTCGTGTAGCGGTAGGGGGCTTCTCCGACGGCGCGTCGTACGCGCTCTCGCTGGGGATCACCAATGGCGACCTCTTCACTCACGTCCTCGCCTTCTCCCCCGGCTTCATGGCGCCCGCCGCGCAACACG
The DNA here is from genome assembly GCA_051006015.1 of Longimicrobiaceae bacterium. Lineage (GTDB taxonomy): Bacteria > Gemmatimonadota > Gemmatimonadetes > Longimicrobiales > Longimicrobiaceae > JBPCIT01. Next base: position 26,173 of record JBPCIT010000405.1, on the reverse strand, counting down.
GCGCCCCGCGCGTGTTCATCTCGCACGGGACCTGCGACACGGGGCTCCCCATCGAGCGCTGCAGCCGCAGGCTCGCCCCCGCGCTGGAACGGGCGGGTTACGATATGCGCTACGTGGAGTTCGAGGGCGGCCACACGGTCCCGCGTGAAGTAGCCGACGAGGCGGTAGAGTGGTTCCTGGCGGCTCCGGAGTGAACGGGCACCGCTGGAGCGTATCCTCACCAGGCCCTCACCCCCTAGCCCCCTCTCCCAATGCTGGGAGAGGGGGAACTCTTCCCTGCCAAACCCCAGCTCCGGTGCGTCGGCAAGCACCGTAGTGCTCCCCTCCCCCAGCATTGGGGGAGGGGCCGGGGGAGGGGGCGCAGGCTGCGCAACGTGTATTGCTTCCGGCGCCCCTCACCGGGCGATCCCGTAGTCCCTGCCATTGTGGCTCGAGCCACCCCACATCGTGCCGTGCTGCCGATCGAAGAAGATGGCGTTGATGGGGCCGGAGGTGCGCTCCTCGAAGGTCAGAGTGTAGCCCATCCCGCGCAGCTCCTCGCGAATCCAGGGCGGCATCGATTCGGCGAGCAGCAGCCGACCCGGCTGCGACTCGTGCTCCCCGAAGGAGGCGCGCATCTGGAAGGAGTTGATGTTCGGCGCCTCCGCCGCCTGCTGCACGTCCATCCCGAACTCGACCACGTTGAGGAAGAACTGCAGGAGGTTCTGGTCCTGGCTGTCGCCGCCCTGCACGGCGAAGGCGAGGAAGGGCTGACCGTCGCGCAGCGCGAGCGTGGGCGTGAGGGTGACCCGCGGGCGCTTCCCCGGCGCGATCACATTGAACGGGTTCTGCGCCGGATCGGTGACGAAGCTCTGCGCCCGCTGGCTCAGCCCCACCCCCGTGCGCCCCGCGATCACCGCGGGAACCCAACCGCCACTGGGCGTGATCGAGACCACCCATCCCTCCGCGTCCGCCGTTTCGATGGTGGTGGTGCCAGCGTAGAAGCTCTGCAGGAAGTCTGCGAACGCCTGCGGCGGCTGCGTCCGCTGCGCCGCCGGCCGGGTCTGCCAGCGCTCCAGCTGCTGGCGGAAGGGGTTGGTACCGCCCTGGAAGGGATAAGGGTCGCCGGGCCTGGCGCCCGCGTTGTTGCGCTCCGGGTCGATCTGCCGCGCCCGCTCGCGGGCGTACTCCTTCGAGAGCAATCCCTGGATGGGGGAGGCGGGCTGGAAGTCGGGGTCGCCGTAGTAGAAGTCGCGGTCGGCGAAGGCGAGGTTCATCGCCTGGTAGAGCGTGTGGATGTAGCGGGCGCTGTTGTAGCCCATCGCCTTCAGGTCGAAGGTTTCCAGGATGTTGAGCGCCTGGAGCATCGCCGGCCCCTGCGTCCACTCGCGCAGCTTGTAGACGGTGATTCCCTTGTAGTCGGTGCTGACCGGCTCCTCGATCTTCACCTGCCAGTTGGCGAGGTCCTGCAGCGTGATGAGGCCGCCCTCCTCGCGCGTGCCGCGCACCAGCTCCTGCGCGATGTCGCCGCGGTAGAAGCGCTCATAGGCGGCCATGATGGCATCGCGGCGGCTGCGGCCCTGTGCGAGCGCCTGCTGCTCCGCCTCGACCAGCTTGCGCAGCGTGGCCGCCAGCTCCGGCTGGCGGAAGATCTCGCCGGCGCGTGGGGCCTCGCGCTCCTGCCCCAGGTGCGGCAGCATCACCTCGCGCGAGTAGCGCCACTCCTTGAGGCGCTCCTTGTTGCGCTCGATGCTGTTCGCCGTCTGCGCCTCGATCGGGTAGCCGTCCGCCATCTCGATGGCGGGGGCGAGCACCTGGGCGAGCGAGAGCTTGCCGTACTCGGCGAGCATCACCATCAGCCCACCCGGGGTGCCGGGCGTCACCGCCGCCAGCGGTCCGTGCTCCGGCGGATGGTTCATCCTCCGCCGCCGGAAGTGCTCCGGGGTGGCGCCGGTGGGCGCGACGCCCAGCGCGTTGATCCCGATCACCTGCTGGGTGTGCGGGTTGTAGATCAGTGCCTGCGTCTCGCCGCCCCAGCTCAGCACGTCCCACATGGTGGAGGTCGCCGCCAGCATCGCGCACGCCGCGTCCACCGCGTTGCCGCCCTGCTGGAACATCATCGCGCCCGTCGTGGCGGCGAGCGGCTTGCCGGTGATCGCCATCCAGTGCTTGCCGTGCAGCACCGGCTTGGCGGTGCGCATCTGCGCCAGCAGGCTCGACGGCAGCACCAGGGCGGTCAGGAGCACGAGAGCGGCAACGGCTGACCGCCACCTGCGGACTGGGAGCATCGGGTCCTCCGGCTCGAGGGGAACGTCTGGATCTGGGAGTTGCCGGGAGCCTACGCTGCAGCGTATCAGGAGGCAAGGGGCAGCATTCGAGACCAGGAACCTGAGCGAGCCCGGGTGGGGGAGGGGCACGTTGGAATGTGTTGTTCTTATGCGCAGATGGGCGTACTATTCGCAGGTGGCGAGAGCTTCGCTTTCGCGGGAGATCCTCTGGAAACTTGACCGGCGATCTCAGGTGTGGCCGTTCCAAACCTAACCGACTACCTCGATCTGGTTCCGGCCGTGGTGCGCTCGCCGTATCGGTACCTCTGGTCGAGCTACGACCCGGAGGCGAACGTGCTGTACATCAACTTCAAGAAACCCGCGCGTGCGACCGACAGTATACTGACGGCTGACGATGTGATCGTCCGGTACGAGGGAGAAGAGGTCATCGGCATTACCATCCTGCACGCTAGCAAGCGCCAGATGCGGAGAGCGTGGAATGCAACTGCAGATTGAGATCCCGCAGGAGCGGGTCGAAGAGTTCTGTCGCCGGTGGAAGGTCAGCGAGCTGGCCCTTTTTGGGTCCGTGCTGCGCGACGACTTCCGCCCGGACAGCGATGTGGATGTGCTGGTCACCTTTGCACCGGATGCCGAGTGGGATCTCTTTGATCTGCTGCGCATGCAGAGCGAATTGAAAGACATCTTCGGACGCCCGGTGGATATGGTCGAGCGCGCTGCGGTAGAGCGGAGCGACAACTACATCCGGCGCAACAGCGTGCTCCGGACCGCGCAGACGCTCTATGGATCGTGATACCGGTTCTCTGGTGACGGTACTCTACAGCCGCGGCGGCAGCTCACGGGCACCATGGATTACTGCGACCACATCCACCCGATCGCTGAGGATGCGGTAGATGATGCGGTACCTACCCTCGATGACCTCCCGCACATTCTCGTCCTCGTACTCCGGCACCTGGCGTCCAGCGCGGGGAAAGTCGGCAATCTGCTTCGAGCGCGCCGTGATGCGGTCCAACACCCGGCGCGCGTAGAGTGGCGAATCCTCCGCGATGTAGTCGTGAATGCCAGCCAGGTGCCGCCGAGCGGTGTCCGTCCAGTGGACCTTCACGGCTCCAGCCCATACTGCACCCGCACGTCTTCCACAGGGGTGGTGCGACCAGCCTCGCTGTCGGCTAGTCCGGACTCGATCGCCTGACGCACATAGATCTCGTGCATGAGATCCTCCCAGGTACAATCGTCGGGGAGCTTGTCGATCAGGCGGCGGGCTTCCTCTTTGATGCTGATCATGCGGCTACTCCAGGGCAGCGGGAACGCGGGAACCAAAGAGAAATCTGAATCGAGAGAGGCCAACCGGGCAACCGACAGCGCGTGTACCCTGCTTTGCTCTACTGTTCCTGCGGCCCCGGAAGCCAGAGGGTGAAGGTCGAGCCCTGCCCCTCCTCGCTCTGCAGGGTGATCTCGCCGCCCAGGGCGTGTGCGAGCTTCTGGCTGATGGCGAGGCCCAGACCCGCCCCGTGCTTGGTTCCCGGCTCGAGACGGCTGAACTCCCGGAAGAGCAGGTGCTGCTTGTCGCGGGGGATGCCAGGGCCGGTGTCGGCCACGTCCACGGCGATCCAACGTCCAGCGCGCACGCCATTCCGCTCGCGCACCCCGACGCGCACCGCGACCTCCCCACTCTCGTGGTTGTACTTGACGGCGTTGGAGATCAGGTTGCCCAGGATCTGCCGCACCCGGCTGGGATCGGACTCGACGACGGGGAACTCCTCCGGCAGCTCGGTGCGCATCGTCAGGCCGGCGGCCTCGGCCTGGGCCTGGTACTCGCCGGCGATGACGTGCACCACCTCGCGCACGTCAGTGGGTGCGGTCTGGATCTCGATCTGACCCGCCTCCGCGCGCGCCAGCTCGACCAGGTCGTTGATCAGCCCGAGCGCCGAGCTGATGGAGGCGCGGATCCGGCCGACGCTGTTCTTCTGCCGGGGCTCCAGCTCACCGAGGATGCCATCCTCCAGCAGTGACGCGTGGCCATCCGCCGCGCCGAGGGGGTTCTTCAGGTCGTGGCTGAAGCCGCGGATCAGACGCGCCCGGCTCTCGGTGACCCGCTCGATCTCCTCGCGCCGTCGCTCGGACTCCTCCAGCAGGTGGATCTTACGGAAGGCGAGGGCGGCGAGGTCGCCGAAGGTCTGCGCGCGCGCGATCTCGTCGTCGCGGAAGGCGTGTCGCTCGGCGCGGCGCAGCAGGTTCAGCGTGCCGATCGGCTCGCCCGCGTTCAGCAGGGGGACCACCAGCGCCGAGCAGTCGCCGCAGCGCTCGGCGAGATCGCCCGGCAGGGGGCGGTCGGCGGCGGAGACGCTGGGGATCAGCTCCGCCGCCATGCGCTCGACCACCAGCTGGGTATAGGAGCCCTGATACGGAATGCGCGTTCCCAGCGGGGGCACGGGGTCTCCTGCCAGTGCGATGACCTCCACCTCGCCGCGCTCGATGTCGATGCGCTCGACGAAGGCGCCGTCGGCGCGGGTGGCGTCCAGCGCACTCTCGGCGATGCGCAGGCTGGTCTCCTCGACGGTGAAGCTGGCGCTGACCGCTTCGGCGGCGCGGCGGAGCGCGGCCTCCTCGACGGCCCGACGCTCCGCCTCTCCCCGCGACTGGCGCTCGCGCTCGAGCAGCTGCAGCCGCTCCTCCTCCGAGCGGCGGCGCTCGGCGACCTCCATGCGCAGCTCGATCTCCCGGACCGTCGAGGCGGCGAGCTCCGTCAGCACCTCCACATCCGTCTCCTTCCACTTGCGGGGCACGAAATCCACCGCGCAGAAGGAGCCGAGCGCATGCCCCTCGGAGGTGATCAGCGGGATGCCGGCGTAGGCGACGATCCCCAGCGACTTGACGGTGGGCACCTCGCGGTAGACGGGGTCCGCGCGCGTGTCCGGGATGAGGAGCGGACGATCCGACGGGATGGTGTAGTGGCAGAAGGTGGTGCCGCTGATCTCCCGCTCGGAGCCGAGCGGCTCGCCGAAGCCGCACTGGCTCTTGTAGAAGTCGCGATCCTCGTCCACCAGCGCGATGAAGGAGACCGGCACCTCCAGGATCTTGGTGGCCAGGCGCGTCAGCCGATCGAACACCTCCTCTGGCGAGGTGTCAAGCAGGCCGGTCCTGCGGAGGGTGGCCAGGCGTTCGGGATCGCGGAGAATCGGGCTCAAGTCACTCATCACTGCCAGGTGTACGGGAAGTGGAACGCTCGTGTGCGGCGGCGCCATTGCCGGAAGCGTGCCGCGGCCCTCCGGCCGGCAGGCAGACGCAGAAGGTGCTGCCCTCTCCAGCTTCGCTCTCCAGCTCCAGCCTTCCGCCGAGCAGGCGGACCAGCTTGTCGGTGACGCTCAGCCCGAGCCCCGTACCGCCGGCGACACGGGTGTTCGACTGCTCCAGCTGCTTGAAGGGCTCGAAGATCTTTTTCCAGTCCTGCGGCGCGATGCCGATGCCGGTATCGCGCACCCGGAACCACACCCGATCACCCTCCCTGTGCACGCTGAGCGCCACCTCGCCCGCGGCCGTGAACTTGATGGCGTTGTCGAGCAGGTTGTGCAGGATCTGCCGCAGCCTGCGCGGGTCGGTGTGGAGCTGCACCGGCTCGTCCGGCGCCTCGATGGTGAGTTGCAGCCCCTTCTCCTGGGCCATCGGCTCGATGATGGCGCGCACTTCGGCGAGCAGCTCCTGCACCTGGATGGGCCTGGCGCGGATGACCTCCTGGCCGGTCTCGAGGCGCGAGAAGGTGAGGATGTCCTCGATGAGGTGCAGCAGGTGGCGGGCGCTGTGCCCGATCCGGTCGACGTAATCGAGCGACTCCTCCGGGAGCGGAACGGGGATCCCCTCGCGCAGCAGCGAGGCGTAGCCGGTCACCGCGTTGAGCGGGGTGCGCAGCTCATGGGAGACGGTGGCGAGGAACTCCGCCTTGGTGCGGTTGGCTTCCTGCGACTCGCGGTAGAGGCGCGCGTTGTCCACCGCGAGCGCCGCGCGGCGCGCGAACTCCTGCGCGACCACCAGGTCCTCCTCCGTGTAGCGCCGACGGGACTCGGCGGCAACGATGGTCATCGAGCCGAGGATGCGCCCGCGCGCGGTGAGCGGCACCACCATCCCGGAGCGCATCCCCAGCTCGCGCAGGATGCGCAGGTGCTCCTCATCCTGTGCGACCGCCGCGACCATCGCCTCGGGGATCTCGGGGAGCAGGATCGGCTCGCCTGTCTTCAGTACGGTGAAGGCGGGGTGCGAGCCCTCCGGATCGATCGGATAGCGCTTCAGCGCCTGCGCGACCTTCTCCTTCTCCGGGTCGGCGTGCGCGATCTCCAGCCGCTCGATCTGCCCGTCCTCGCGGAAGATGTAGAGGCTGCACCAGTCGCCGAGGGCGGGGGCGGAGAGCCGCACCAGCAGCTTCAGCGTGGCCGTGTAGTCGAGGGAGGAGGCCGCGAGCACCTTGCCGGCCTCACTGAAGAACCGCTGCGCCTCCTCCTCCTGTTTGCGCTCCGTGATGTCCGCGAAGGTGACCACCGCCCCCTGCGCCACTCCGCTCTCGCAGATGGGGGAGGAGGCGTAGGAGGCGGGGAAGCTCGTCCCGTCCTTGCGCCAGAGCACCTCGCTCTCGACCCGCACTGCCACGCCCTCCCGGAGCGCCTGAAAGACGCGGCACTCCTCCTCCGGGTAGGCGGTGCCGTCGGGGTAGCTATGGTGGATGAGGCGGTGCATGTTCTGCCCCAGGCACTCCTCGGGGGTGTAGCCGAGCATGTGGGAGGCGGCGCGGTTGAGGAAGGTGCAGCGGCCCCGCAGGTCGACGCCGTAGATGCCCTCCGTCGTGGACTCGAGGAGCGCGCTCTTCTCGCGCCGCTCGCGCTCCGCGACCCCGGCGAGGTGCTCGGCCTTCTCCGTCTCGCGCACCGCGCGCCGCAGCTCGATCTCGGTCACCACCGAGGCGGCGAGCTCCGCGAGCGCTTCCGTCTCCTCCCGCCTCCACTCGCGCGGCCGGAAATCGGCCGCGCAGAGCGTACCGAGCGGATAGCCTTCGGAGGTGATCAGGGGAATCCCGAGATAGGCGAGCACCCCGAGCCGGGTGACGATCTGGCTGGAAGCCACGCGGGGGTCCTCGCGCGCATCGCGGACGATGAGTGGCTCGCGGGTGCTCACCGCGAACTTGCAGAAGGAGTCGGCGAGCGGGAGGTTGCGCTCTGTCGGCCAGCTCTCCGGCGCGAAGCAGCTCTTGGCGTACTGCCGATCCTCGGCGACCAGGTTGAAGAGCGCCAGGGGAGCATCCACCATGCGCGCCGCCAGACGCGTCAGGCGGTCGAACGACTCCTCGGGATCGGAGTCCAGCAGCTCCGTCTCCCGCACCGCGCGCAGGCGCTCGGGGTCACGAACCGCCTCGTGCACAGCTTCCGTCATGCAGCAATCCCGCGTTGACTTCGCTCAGGAGCCCCCGCCCGGGGGCACGTCGCCCCGGCAGCTCTCATCCCTGTTGCGAGGGATGCTGGGGATCGAGCAGTGATCTCCCGGCAAAAGCCGTACTCACATGTAGTTGACCCCCCTGCCCGCGGCCGAACTGCGCCCCCTCCCCCGGCCCCTCCCCCAATTCTGGGAGGGGAGCACTGCAGATCCTGCCATCGCTGAGGAGGTGAGGTTTAGCAGGATACAGTTCCCCCTCTCCCAGAATTGGGAGAGGGGGTAAGGGGGTGAGGGCCCTTCAGTCCGGCACGGTGCCGAGGGGATCGGGCATCGCGGGGTGGAGGCCGAGGGTGCGCGCCATCGATTCGGTGCTGCGGTCGATGATGAACTCGACCCAGAGCGGGAAGTGGTCGGAGACGCGATAGGACATCTGCCGCAGCGTCATCTCCTGGAACACGGCGCCGGTGAAGTCCACCACCCCCGCGCGTCCCTCGCTCAGCAGGTCGAGGTCGCCCATGAACCAGGCGATCTGGTCGTAGTGCTTGGCCTCCGCTCCGTAGGTGGTCCTCACCTCGCGGATCGGCTCGGGCACGACCAGGCCGGTGGAGACGAAGGCATCGAAGAGCGGATCGCCGGAACGCCGGTTGATGTTGAAGTCGCCGAGCACGATCAGGTTCGTCTCCTCGGCACCGGCGAAGCGCGCGCGATCGCGGATCTCGGCCGCGGTGTAGCGGGCGAGCGAGTGCAGCTCGGGCAGGCGCGCCGCGGGACTGTCGCCGTAGCGGATGTGCGCGGTGAGCAGCGCGAAGCGGTCGGTGGAGGAGCGGAAGCCCACGATGTAGGGCGTGCGGTCGAACTGCTCGACGGCGGCTTCCTCTGCGGGCGGCAGCACGATCTCGCCGGCCAGGCCGGAGGGCGCCACCCGCCGCGTATCGTACAGGTAGGCGAGGCGCTCGTGGTTGCCCTTCTGCCCCGCCGAGACATCGCTCAGGATCACGCTCCAGGCGGGCCCCAGAAACTCCTCGACGAGCATGCGGATCCCGCTGGTGTCGCGCTTGACCTCCTGGATGGCGACCACGTCGAAGCGCTGGATGATCTCGGCGATGATCGCCATCGCGCGCAGGTTGCGCTTCGGGCTCCCCGGGTTCTCCTCCCAGGAGCGGTGCACCCGCCCGAACTGCTGGATGTTCCAGGTGCCGATGATCAGGTTGTGATCGGTCCGCCGGGGCGGGATGGTCGCCGCGTCGAGACGCCGCCGCAGCCGCGCGATGTCCTCGACCGTCTGCCGGGGGTAGTCAGCGTACCTCATCGGCGAAGCTCCAGGGTTGATGGTGTGTGGCACCCTCAACCCTAACTACCCCGCTCACGCGAAATGGGTAGCAGGATCGGGGGAGAGGGCCGCCCGGACCCGGTACCGTGCTTGCTCCGCCTTCCCACGGCTGCCTATGTTGTGCGCTCCCGCTGCTTCGACCACCCCCGCAACGCTCATCCGGATGAAGGTGATCGTTCTCGGCGCCGGCCGCGTCGGCTGCGCCATCGCTCGCGATCTCGCCCGTGACGGCCAGTTCGCCGTGACCGCTGCGGATCTCACCGCCACCGCGTGCGCCTCGATGTACGGCGAAGCGGGCATCCTCTCCCTCAAGGCGGACCTCTCCGACCCGGCCGAGCTCGAGCGCCTGCTGCGCGGGCAGGATCTGGTGATCGGCGCCGTGCCCGGCTTTCTCGGCTTCGAGACGCTGCGGCGGGTGATCGAGCTGGGAAAGAACGTGGTGGACATCTCCTTCTTCGACGAGGACGCCTTCACGCTCGACGAGCTGGCGCGCGAGCGGGGAGTGGTGGCGTGCGTGGACTGCGGCGTCGCGCCGGGCGCGAGCAACCTCATCCTCGGCCACCTGGAGTCGGTGCTCGATGAGACGGAGCGCTTCGCCTGCTACGTAGGTGGGCTGCCGGTGGTGCGGAGCTGGCCGTACGAATACAAGGCGCCCTTCTCTCCGCTGGATGTGATCGAGGAGTACACGCGCCCTGCCCGGCTGCGGCGCCAGGGCGAGCCGCTGACGCTGCCCGCTCTCTCCGAGGTCGAGCTGCTCGACTTCCCCGGCGTCGGCACGCTGGAGGCGTTCAACACCGACGGCCTGCGCACCCTGCTCCACACCTCGCGCACGCCCACCCTGATCGAGAAGACGCTGCGCTATCCCGGCCACGCCGAGAAGATGCGGATGCTGCGCGAGAGCGGCTTCTTCAGCGAGGAGCCGCTGGTGCTGGCCGGCACGCAGGTGCGCCCGCGCGACCTTGCGGCGAGGCTCCTCCTCCAGGCCTGGCGCTTCGCGGAGGGGGAGGAGGACCTGACGGTGATGCGCATCGAGATCGAGGGGCGGCGCGAGGGACGCGGCGTCAGGCACAGCTTCCGGCTGCTGGACCGCTACGACCCCGCCACGCGCACCTCCTCGATGGCGCGCACCACCGGCTACACCTGCGCGGCGGTCGCCCGTCTGATTGCCCGTGGCCTCTACACCCGCCCGGGAATCACCCCGCCCGAGCTGCTGGGCCGTGAGGTCGGCTGCTACGAGTTCGTGATGAGCGAGCTCGAGGCGCGCGGGGTGCGCTTCGAGGAGGAGGTGGTGGCAGAATAGCGCCGCGCCGGCACGCTACGGCCTGACCAGCTCGAAGATCAGGAAGTAGGGCAGCCGGGAGCAGTCGTCGAGCTCGGGCCGGCGCTCGACCTGCTCCGCCGTCGGACGAGGCTCGCGCAGCCGCCGGATCAGGAACCCGGCTGCGGCGATCATCGCCGTCCACTCCTCGAGCGTGTGCCGCCAGTAGGGCGTCACCCACCTGTACGCCAGCCGCGGCATGTTCCAATCGCAGAGAGCCGGTCCGGAGTCGAAGTAGCGATCGATCCTGAGCGCGAGCTTCTCGCCTCGCTCGTCCCGCTCCCAGGTGCGCACCGGGGTGTCCGTGCCGGGATGCGGGACCGAGAATACCATCCTCCCCTCCGGCCGCAGGAACTGATGGGCACCGTGCAGCACCTCCTGCACCTCGCTCATGTCCTGCAGCGACATGCAGCCGGTCACCAGATCGAACGCTGCCGGCTCCCAGTGCTGCGCGATCTCGGCGGCGCTCATCTGGTGGTACTCGATCCCGAGGCCTCCCTCCTGCTCGCGCGCCCGGGCGTAGCCGAGCAACTCCTCGGAGAGATCGACCGCCGCCACCCTGGCTCCCTGCCGGGCCAGCTCGCGCGAGAAGTACCCCTCACCGCAGCCGAGGTCGAGCACCCGCTCTCCCGCCACCGGCTCGCAGGCGGCCAGCAGCGCGGGACCGTGCACCTCCAGCCGGTAGTAGTCCGCGCCCGAGCGGACGAACTCGAGCCATGCCGCGGCGCCACGGTTCCACGCCGCCCGGGCGCCCTGATCGCTGAACTCCTCGACCGTCATCGGATCCTCCCGGGGACGCCGTTTCGGCAGCTCAATCCACCGCAAAGGTTACGCGGACCACGGCGGTGATGTCCTTTTCGAGGGAGGAGGTGTCGTTGATGCCGTAGTCGCTCACCTCGGTCGAGTGGCGCGGGGTGATCTGGAAGACGCCCATCCGCACGCTGCGCACCGCGCCGATCTCGCCGCCCGCGCTACGGGCGATGGCATCGGCACGGGCGCGGGCGTCCTGCGTCGCCTCCGAGAGCATCTGCACCCGCACGTCGGCGAGTCGGGTGAAGAGGTACTCGGGTGAGGACGCCATCAGCGGCACCCCCTCGTTGATCAGTCCGTTGGCGTCCTGCGCGAGGCGGGCGATGCCCTGCACCTCGCTCGAGCGGACCTCGAACCACTGCGTCAGCCGGTAGCCGAGAACTCGCCCCGTCTCGCGCCCGTTCTCCGCGACCTCGGGGACCGGATAGGTCTCGATCGAGCGGAAGACCACGACGGAATCCGGGATCTGGCGCTCGCGCAGGAAGGAGCGGATGCGCTCGGTGTGGAGCGCGATCTCCTGGTACGCCTGCGGCAGCGTCGGCTGCTGAGAGGCGACGGAGCCGCGCCAGATGATGAAGTCGGAGCGGATGGGCATGCGGGCCGAGCCCGTCACCTCGACCTGGTCGTTCGTGCGCCGCAGGTCGCGCAGCAGCAGAGCACCGGTGATGGAGGAGAGGACCAGGGCGACGCTCAGGGCGATCATGCCGAAGAAAAGCTGCGGAAAACGTTCGAACACGGGAGCCTCTGAGGTACAGGTACGGGAAACGCCGCCCGCTGGACCGCGGAGTGCAGTCGCCAGGACGGCGCACGGCGGGAAGCTCAGTGCCTCCCCGCTCCTTCTACTTGTGCGGGAGGCGAATAGTTTCTGCGGTCTCGGTGCACGTGCCGGAGCACACGGGATGGCTACCCACCAGGCGACCGCCGCCACTGCCGAGCTGGAGTTCGGTGCACAGCCGAGCGAAGTAATCTCCCGCTGCTTGTGGGAGGAAGTCGTAGCGGTTGGAGGGTCTCTCCGCTATTTTCGTCTGAGGCGGAAGCAGCCCCCGTCCCGGCGCGTTTCACTCTTCCTTGGTTGCCTTGCCAGAGCGACTGTTCGACTCCCAACAGCGAATCAGCCGGGAAACACAGCACCTGTCGCGATGCCCAGCAGCACCCCTCACGAAGCCGAGTGGCAGACCCGCAAGCGGCGCATCGATCCCCGGCTTGATGCCTCGGGCTGGATCGCGCCCGCGGACGACTCACATCCTCAGCGCGAGGCGCACCGCCGCGAGGAGTACGAGACGACCTTCGGTCCCGCGGATTACGCGCTCTTCGCTGACGGCCGTCCGCTCGGGATCGTGAGCTGGTCACCGACGCTATCGCCGAGCTGGAGAGCGCGGTCGAGGAGCTGAACGCGGTGTTAGATTTGTCGGGAGCCGAAACGGAGACCAGCGTGATATGATGGACAAGCCTCTGATTCAACTCTGGCAGAGCAGGAGCCTCGGCCTGATTGTGCGGCACCCGTCAGGAGTGCGATATACGAATCAGACCGGCGGGTATGCCTGCCTGCACCCTGAGATCGAGGGCGTGTATGTGCCGCTGGCGGACGCATATTCCGAGCAGGTGAGCCGACTCGCCGAGCACTTTGTCACCAGGTGGGGTGGACACTGCTATGACGGGATCGATGCGGAAACAGCGGACTTCATCGAGCAGGTGTTGAGGACCTCATGGGTAGCCGAGAACCTGCAGGTGGATCGTACCCGGCTGGAGGACTCGCATGAGGCCTGGATCTACGTGCGGGTGCCCGGTTCCGCGGATTCCGGCACCCCGCGCCTGCAACCGTTCTCAGGTTTTCTGGATGCCGAGGGTGTGCTCACCTGGGAGAACAGCGACTGATCCGCGTAGCTTCTCGTATGGAACCGGGTTTACAGTGTGAACCAGGTCGTGTACCCCATCATCGAGGTCCCCGCCGATGCCGCCGAGGTAATCGAGGCGATGGGAACCAAGCGCAAGTTCTGGTTCCACCGGGAAGATGGGATGTGGCTCTTCAAGCTGACCCGCACCGACACGGGTGAGGACTGGGCGGAAAAGATCGCGGAGGAGCTGTGCCTGCTCCTTGGCTTGCCGCATGCTCATTACGACCTTGCCCTCTGGATCGGAAAGCCGGGCGTGATCTCCCCCTCCTTTGTCGGAGCGAAGGAGCGCCTTGTTCCCGGCAACGAGCTGCTGTTCGAACTCGATCCGGGATACCCGAAGCAGGCTGCCGGTGCCAGAACTCGTGTGCCACAGCATACCCTGGATGCCATTGCTGCGGTGCTCAATGACAGAGCGATACGGCTCCCGACCGGTGGCGCCCTGCCTGCGGAGGCCCATTTGTTCGCCGGCTATCTGCTGCTCGACGCGTGGATCGGGAACACGGATCGTCACCACGAGAATTGGGCATTGATCGAAAGTGCTGCCGACGGGACAGCGGAGCGCCGCCTCGCGCCGACACACGATCACGGATCGAGCCTCGGCCGGAACGAGCCAGACTGGAAGCGTCGGCGACGGTTGGAAACGAGCGACAGGAACGACACCGTAGAAGCGTATACTGCTCGTGCCGCATCCAAGCTCTACCACCATCCGGGAGATACGAAGCCGTTGTCCTGCTTTGGAGCTTTCGAGCACGCGGCCCACATGACACCGTTTGCCGGCCGTGCGTGGCTGCGTCGGCTGCTGGAGCTTGATCCGGCTGTGGTTGACGCTCTCTTCGAGCGCATCCCGCCAGAACGGATATCCGCTACGGCTGCCCTGTTCGCTCAGCAGATCCTTTGGTTCAACCGAATTCGATTGTTGAAGCTACTGGAAGAGACCTGATGAACACACTATTCGTCGCTTGGCGGTCGCCGAGCACGCAGAGCTGGTACACGATCGGTCGCCTTACCTTCGAGGCGGGCGTGTACCGCTTTGCCTACACCCAGGGAGCGCGGGATGCGCAGCAGCGCGGTGGCTTCACGCCGCTGGCGTCGTTTCCTCAGCTTGAACAGATTTACGAGTCCGAAACGCTCTTTCCTCTCTTCTCCAATCGTCTTCCCTCACCCTCCCGGCCGGATTACGCGGAGTTCATCGAGTGGATGAGCGTCCCACAGGACGCCGATGATCCCGTAGCGCTGCTCGCACGCAGCGGAGGAGAGCGTGCGACCGACCAGCTCGAAGTGTATCCCCGCCCGGAGCTGGAAGCGGATGGGCTCTACCACATCCACTTCTTTGCGCATGGGCTGCGGTATTTTCCTCAAGCCTCCCGTGAGCGGGCCGAACGGCTGACACCCGGTGAGCAGCTGCGCCTGATGCACGATCTGCAGAATGAGCACGACCCGAATGCACTTCTTCTCCGTACGGCACAACAAACCCCGGGAGACATTCATCTCGTCGGTTACTGTCCGCGCTACCTGGCCCCGGACGTGTTGCGGTTGCTCCGCGCCGACACGGGTAGTGAGCTGCAGGTCGCGGTCGAACGGGTCAACCCGCCGCCGGCACCGGTGCAGTTTCGTCTGCTGTGCAACATGACCCTGCGTTGGCCCGACAGCGAATTTCAGCCGTTCTCAAGCCCTGCGCACCAGCCGATCCCCGCAGGCGCCGATACGGCGCCCGTGGTGGCCTGACTGTTTGCTCTGCGCCTCAGGGATCAGCTTGAAAAGGAGGTTCTCCAAGGATGACCGAAATCATCTTTCTCGTCGAGGAGGCGCCAGAGGGTGGGTACGTTACTCGAGCGCTGAGTGCTTCCATCTTCACCGAGGCTGACACACTCATTGAGCTTCGCGAGGAGGTGCGCGACGCGGTGCGCTGCCACTTCGAGGAGGCCGATCGCCCGAAACTGATCCGGCTGCACTTCGTGCGTGAAGAAGTGATTGCTGCATGAAGCTGCCGCGGGATCTGGACGGCCGAACCCTCGCGAGGACGCTGGGAAAGCTCGGTTACGTCGTCACTCGCTAAACGGGCATCCATCTCCGTCTGACCACCAAGCGAAAAGGTGAGCACCACATTACCATTCCTGACCACAAGTCACTGCGCGCAGGCACGCTGGCAGCAATCCTAACGGATGTGAGCGAACACTTCGATGGTGAAAATCGTGGTGCTCTCGCGCTGGTATACCTGCTCTTCTCCTTCCTCCAGATCCAGTTCCACTACGCACGCGGCCTGAGCCACTCGGATGAGCTGCAGATGGGCCTTGATCTGCGCCACCAGCGTCTTGATGCAAGACTTGACGCATTGCAGCACCGACCTCGATCTTCAGATCTCCCCCTGCAAGGAGACGTTCGTGCGCAAAATCGCCAATCACACCGCTGTCGTAACCGGCGCCTCCCGCGGCATCGGCCCCTACATCGCGCGGGCGCTGGCGCGGGAGAAGATGAACGTGGCGCTGGTCGCGCGCTCGCCGGGGCCGCTGGAGGAGGTGGCGGCGGAGCTGGAGGGGCTGGGCGCTCGGGCGCTGGCGGTGCCGGCCGATCTGACGCGGCGGGAGGACCTCGAGACCCTGGTCGAGCGGGTGACGGGGGAGTTCGGCGGCATCGACGTGCTGGTCAACAATGCGGGGATCGAGGTCCGGGGACCGTATCACGCCACCACGCCGGAAGAGATCGAGCAGGTGCTGCAGGCCAATCTCACGGCGCCCATGCTGCTGACCCGGCTGGTGCTGCCGGGCATGCTCGAGCGTGGGCGGGGGCACATCGTCAACGTCGCCTCCCTGGCCGGGAAGATGGGCCTCCCGTACTTCGGGGTGTACTCGGCCAGCAAGGCCGGGCTGATCGGCTTCACCCGAGCGTTGCGCGCCGAGTACCGCGAGAGCGGGATCGGAGCCTCCGCCATCCTGCTAGGATATGTGCGGGAGGCGGGCGTCTACCAGCGGACCGTGGAGGAGACCGGGGTGGGCGTGCCGAAGCTGATGACCTCCTCTCCGGAGGCGGTCGCCAGGGCGGTGCTGCGCGCCCTGCGGCGTGATCTCCCCGAGGTCGTGGTGGCTCCCGCTCCCGCCGCGATGCGGGTAACGACCGCCCTGCAGGAGCTCTTTCCGTCCTTCGCCGCCAGCATCCTGCAGCGCAGCGGCACCACGGATGTCATCCGCAAGACGGTAAGGGCGCGGGAGTCCGGGAATACGGACGCTGGATAGCCGCGCTGCATTCCTCTCACCTGGCGCTTGGAGCCCTCCCCTGAGGGTCTCAGCGCCTGCCGGGCGCGGGTGGACCCAGCGGACTCGGCGGACAGCCGTCACTCTCGACGGTGTAGGCGGCGCTCGCGATCTTCCATCCCTCCGCCGTCCGGATCATGTTGAAGGCATCCACCCCGCAGTGGCTGAAGCTGTCACCGCGATAGAAGTCGTAGCGGGTCCAGACCACCGCCAGCGGACCGTGGATGAGGACCTGTGGCTCCCACATGCGCTCGAGCCACCGCTCCGCGGCGACGGCGAGGCGGGCAAGGAAGTCGGTGTACGGCATCGCGGAAACGGCTCCCTCACCCGCACCAGTGCGGACCGCGAAGAAGAGCCCCTCCGGCATCAGCACCGCGCGCGCCGCGGCCGTGTCCCGCGCCGCCATGGCATCGAAGAGCTGCTGCACCGCCGCGATCACGGTACTCTCGGGGGATTGTGCCTGCCCAGGACCCGCCGAGCCGAGCAGGAGGGCGAGGCCCAGCAGGGCAGTGCGCGTCGAAAACTGAATCATCGTTCGCATCCAGGTGCAGGGTACAGTTGGGAGGAACTCCTGTACCGACGATCCGGCTACCGCCTTCCGCCCCTCTGCTGTCCGCTCGCCACCGCGGCCAGAGCGTCCACTCCGGCCTGCGCGATGATTCCATCCTGCTGCGCCGTCACCCCGCTCACTCCGATGGCGCCGATCGTCCTTCCCTCGATGACCAGCGGAACACCTCCCTCGATGGGCATCATGCTGGGCAGGGCCATGAGCGCGGTGCCACCCTCGGAGAGGCGGTCGGCGAAGACCTTGGTCGGGCGGCGGAAGGCGGCGGCGCTGCGTGCCTTCTGCTGCGCGACCTCGACGCTCGCCGTCTGCACGTCGTCCATGCGCTGCAGGTAGAGCAGGTGGCCGCCGTCATCCACGATGGCGATGACCACGTTCCACTGGTTCTGCTGGGCGACGGCCTCCGCCGCGGCGGCGACCTGCCGCGCGGCGCTCAGCGTGAGCACCTTCTTCTCCGCGAGCTGCGCCTGCGCGACGCCGGGGAGAACGAGGGCGAAAAGCGCGACTGCGAGGACATTGCGTGGCATCCTGTTCCTCCTGATGCGGGTCTCCATGAGCTCTTCTCGAGGTTGCTCCGCCGGCAAGAATAGCAGTGCGGCGCGCCCAGGAACATGGCGGGATCAGGGGAGAACGTCGAGCTCGATCCTGGCCACGCCACTCCCGGGGCTGGGGAAGCGGGTGAACACCTCGGGATCGTGTCCGGGCACGATCAGCCGAGGGTCCGTCGCCAGCTCCCGCATCCGGGCCTGCGCCTGGAGATTCGATTCCCGATCCAGCGTCTGCGCGATCGGCAGGTGATTCTCCAGATTCTCGTACAGGTACAGGTTGTCCGAGGCGATCACCACCGTGCCGCCGGCCGTGTGCACCCCGACGTACTGGGATGCATACGTGTGCCGCCCTCCGGTGTAGACCCTCACGCCGGGGATGATCTCTCGGGCATCCCCATCCACCAGCATCACGCGCCCGAGATCGTGGAGCCGCTGCAGCAGCGCGGCATCTTCGGGATCCACGCCGGTGTTTCCGGAGCGTCCCTCACCCGAGGTATAGTAGCGGAACTCTTCCTCCTGAATCCACACGCGCGCCTGCGGAAAGAGCTCGATGCTGCCCGCATGATCCCAGTGCAGGTGGGTGATGACGATGTCGGTGATCTCCTCGGGTCGAAGCCCCACCTTGGCGATCGCCTCCGAGGGTCGCACGAACTCCTGCACCCTCCAGCGTGTGAGGTGCTCATCGCGGAAGAAGCCGGCGTCCACCAGCACGTTCCGGCCATCCGGCCCCCGGAGCAGCCAGACCATCAGGGCGATGTCCAGCGTGCGCGTGCTGTCCGCACCAGCAACCAGCGCTCGCACCGGGAAGGCGGGGATCACGCCATAGCGGATGGCGTAGACCTCGTAGGTGGGGAGATCCCCAGGCTGGCGTTGCGCGAGGCGGTCCTGCCTGGCCGCACAGGCCGTGAGGCCGATCCCGACGACTGCGAGAAGCAATGGCTGGAGCAGTTTCTTCATGGAATCCACGTTCACCTCTCTCGTACGTGCGTTGGGGTGACCGTTACGGGTTCAGCACGACCCGCCCCACCACCTCGCCCGCGCGCAGCGCATCCAGCCCCTCGTCGAAGCGCTCGAGGGGAAGCACCCGGTCCACCAGCGTCCGCACCCTGCCCGCCGCCACCAGGGCGACGGCCTCCTCGAGCTCCGCCAGCGTGTTTCCCACCGCTCCCATCACCCGCGCCTCCGTGATCACCAGCTGGATCGGGTGGACAGTATAGGCATCCTCCGAGTAGCCGATGAAGACGAGCCGGCCGCGCTTGGCGAGCATTCGCGTCGCTTGCTCCATCGTCTCCGCCGTGGCGACCAGCTCCATCACCGCGTCCGCGCCCCTGCCGCCCGTCCACTCGCGAACCGCGCCAGCGATGTCCCCGGTCTCGCGTGCGTTGATCGTGTGCTCCGCTCCCAGCTCCCTCGCGAGGTCGAGCTTGCGCTGCGTACGACCCACGGCGAGGACGCGTGCGCCACGGAGCCGGGCGACCTGGATGAGTCCGTACCCGACGGCTCCCACCCCGTACACCACCACCGTCTCACCCTCCCGTACGTCGGCGAGGTTGCAGGCGTGGATGGCGGTCGTCACCCCGCAGCCGATGGGCGCGGCCTCCTCCAGCGAGAGCGCGTCCGGCAGAGCGACGGCGTTGCGGGCCGGCACCACGATGTGCTCCGCGTACCCGCCGTCGTTGAAGAAACCGTACTCCGCCCGCAGCTGGTCGCAAAGGTTCTCCTCTCCCCGCCGGCACCACTCGCACTCGCCGCACCCCAGATAGTAGTAAACCAGCACACGATCACCGACGCGCCCCGAGGAGACACCCTCTCCCACCTGGTCGATGACGCCGGCGATCTCGTGCCCCATGGTCAGGGGAGCCACGCCGAGATTCAGCAGCCCCGACTCGAAGTGCAGCTCCGTGTGGCACACGCCAGCGGCCACGATCCGCACCCGGACCTCTCCCGCCCCGGGCTCGGGGGTGGGAACCTCGTCGAGTCGGAATGGCTGGCCGGGGCCATGATATCGTACCGCTCTCATTGCACTCCTATAGCTTTGTAAGCTGTGGGAGGTGATCTGCTGCGGGATCGGCGGGCACAAGCTAATACTTCAGGTCC
Organism: Longimicrobiaceae bacterium; assembly: GCA_051006015.1. Taxonomy (GTDB): domain Bacteria; phylum Gemmatimonadota; class Gemmatimonadetes; order Longimicrobiales; family Longimicrobiaceae; genus JBPCIT01. The sequence goes on along the minus strand of JBPCIT010000405.1, from coordinate 6,683 downwards.
GACGGCGGAACGGATGGCGCCGAGGTGCGACTACTGCTCGAGAGCGGGGCGGAGCACGGCATCGAGATCCTCGCGCAGCCAGCTCGCCGCCGATCCTTCCTGGTAGAACGCCCAGGTCATCAGCGAGCCGCTCAGCGTGACCTCGACTGCGCGTGCCAGCGCGCCGGTGTCCACCTCCGGCGCCAGCTCCCCGGCGGCGGCCGCCTCGTCGAGCAGCTCGCGGATCGCCGCGCGGGTGGCGCGTGCCTGCTCGCGGACGTGGCGGTGCAGCTCCGGATCGGTCAGGTCGAGCTGCAGGTAGGCGAGGTGATGCGCCAGCCCGCCGGGTCCCTCCCCCATCTGCGCCATGCACTCCGCGTACCCACGCAGCGCGTCCAGCGGCGACGCATGGGAAGCGCGCAGTTCGGCGAACATCGCGGGCGTCGCGTCTGCCAGCTGCTCCGTCATCGCGACCATCAGACCGTGCTTGGAGCCGAAGCGCTGCACCAGCGCGCCCGCCGTCAGCCCCGCCTCGGCGGCGATGTCGGCCAGCGTCCACTGCGCCGGGCCGAGCCGCGACATGATACGCTGCGCCGCCGCGAAGATCTCCTCGTCGCTCGCCTTGCGCGGTCTCGGGCTCATGGCTCTTGACGATTTCTAAAGGCCGATTTAGAATAGTTACTGCATTGCCGTTTAGTATACTCCCTGGGGGGTCGGAGCGCTACCAGGCCCTCACCCCCTAACCCCCTCTCCCACGGGGGGAGAGGGGGAACAGTATAGTACCGGGTCAGCATCAACCCCTCTCCCAGCATGGTGCTGCGCTTCGCGCACCAGAAAACAGGGAGAGGGGTGCGAGCCCCAGCGAGCGGGGTGAGGGCCAGGACGGAGATCTCAACGCGGAGGCCGGAATGAAGCCACTAGCAGGAAGAGTCGCAGTGGTCGCGGGAGCCACGCGGGGCGCGGGACGGGGCATCGCGCGGATGCTGGGGGAGGCGGGGGCGGCGGTGTACTGCACCGGGCGCAGCAGCCGGAGCCAGCCGAACACCAGCGGCCACCACTACGCCGGCCGCCCGGAGACGATCGAGGAGACGGCGGAGCTGGTGGATGCCGCGGGCGGCAGGGGGATCCCCGTCCGTGTGGACCACACGGTCGAGGCCGAGGTGGCGGAGCTGTTCGAGCGCGTCGTGCGCGAGCAGCGGCGGCTGGATGTGCTCGTCAACGTGCTGACGGGTCCCCCGGCCACGTATGGGACGCCGTTTCTGGAGCAATCGGTCGAGCAGGGGCGCGAGATGTTCGATGCCTGGCTCTGGCCGCACGTGGCGACCTGCCGGCACGCGGCGCCGCTGATGGTCGAGGGGAGATCCGGTCTCATCGTCGAGATCATCGAGCAGGAGAGCATCGGCTACCACGGCGAGTTCTACTTCGATCTCTACGAGAGCGCGCTGAAGCGGCTGGCGTACGCGCTGGCGGAGGAGCTGGCGCCGCAGGGCGTGACCGCGCTCTCCCTCACCCCGGGCTTCATGCGCACCGAGGCGATTCTCGAGCAGTTCGGCGCCACCGAGGCGAACTGGCGGGAGGTGGCCGAGCAGAACGAGGAGGCGAAGCGCTTCGGCTTCATCCACTCCGAGACGCCCTGCTTCGTCGGGCGCGCGGTGGCCGCGCTCGCCGCCGACCCGGAGGTGGCGCGCTGGTCCGGCGGGGTGTACAGCTCCTGGACTCTCTCCGGGGAGTACGGCTTCACCGACCTCGACGGCACGCGGCCGAACATCTGGCCGACGGTGGCCGAGTACTTCGCCAGCGCGAATGCGGGACCTCGCGCGGCGGTGCAGTGGCAGCTCGCCCGCACCCGGCCTTCCGGCGGAGCTCAGCAGGAGGGATCCCGGCCCGGTACTTGATGGTAACAGGCCGCGTCGGTACGGTTTGGCGCCTCGGGTGGCAAGCCGCTCCACCGCCTGTCGAACCGTAACCATCAGCATGGCGCAGGATTACACAGTTCCGCACGTCAGGATCGCGATCGTCGGGAGCGGGTTCGGCGGGATCGGCACCGCCATCCGCCTGAAGCAGGAGGGGATCGAGGATTTCCTCGTCTTCGAGCGGGCGGAGGAGGTCGGCGGCGTCTGGCGCGACAACCGCTATCCGGGCTGCGCCTGCGATGTCCAGTCGCGCCTCTACTCCTTCTCCTTCGCACCGAACTCCCGCTGGAGCCGACGGTACTCGCCGCAGTCCGAGATCTGGGAGTACCTGCGGTGGTGCACACGGGAGTTCGGGATTTTCCCCCACCTCCGCTTCGGCCACGAGGTGCACGGCGCGACCTGGGAGGAGGTCGAGGCCCGCTGGCGGATCGAGACCTCGGAGGGGTCGTACACGGCCGAGGTGCTGGTGGCGGCGCCGGGTGCGCTCTCGGAGCCGCGGATTCCCGAGCTGCCCGGCCTGGTCTCGTTCCAGGGCCGCGTGCTCCACTCGGCGCAGTGGGACGAGCAGGTGGAGCTTGCGGGCCGGCGCGTCGCGGTGGTCGGGACGGGCGCCTCGGCGATCCAGATCGTACCGGCGATCCAGCCCCTGGTCGAGAAGCTGGTGCTCTTCCAGCGCACGCCGCCCTGGATCGTGCCGCTTCACGACCGCGCGCTCAGCGGCCGTGTCGGACGCTGGAGCGAGCGTCTGCCGCTGCTGGGTCGTCGGCTGCGGAGCGGGATCTACGGCGTCCGGGAGCTGTTCGGCCTCCCCTTCCGCAGCCCGCGGCTGGCGCGGCTGACCGAGCGTGCGGCGCGGCGCCACCTCCGCCGGCAGATCTCCGATCCCGCGCTGCGCGAGAAGCTCACGCCGGACTACACGATGGGCTGCAAGCGCATCCTGCTCTCGGATGACTTCTACCCTACCCTCACGCAGCCGAATGTGGAGCTGGTGGATGGGGGTGTGGTCGAGATCCGGCCGCGCGGGGTCGTCGGCGCCGACGGTGTCGAACGCGCCGCGGACGTCGTCGTCTTCGCCACCGGCTTCCAGGTGACGGAGTTCCCCTTCGGCGAGCGCATCCGCGGCAGGGAGGGGCGCTCGCTCGCGGAGCAGTGGGGAGCCAGCCCGCGGGCGCATCTGGGCACGACGGTCGCGGGCTTTCCCAACCTCTTCCTGCTGCAGGGGCCGAACACCGGCCTCGGGCACAGCTCGGTGATCCTGATGATCGAGGCGCAGATCGAGCATCTGGTGAACGCCCTGCGCTACATGGAGGCGCACGGCGTGCGGGCTGTCGAGCCACGCGAGGAGGCGCAGGAGGCGTTCGTGCGGGAGGTCGATCGGAGGATGGAGGGGACGGTCTGGACCTCCGGCGGCTGCCGGAGCTGGTATCTCGACGAGACCGGCCGCAACTCGACGCTCTGGCCCGGCTCCGTGGGGAGCTTCCGCCGGCGCGTCGCGCCCTTCCGCCCGCGCGAGTACCGCCTCTGCCGCGTGTCGCCGTCGGCCCCACGACCTCAGCCGGAGCGCGTGCATGCCTGACCGCCGCGATATGCCCTCCCTCCGGGATCGCCTACGGGGCGCCGCGGCGCGCAGCCTCTGCCGACTTCCGGCCCCCCTCCAGATCCGCCTCTCCAGGCGGCCGCCCGTTCGGATCGACGGCCAGACGCTCGACCCGACGCTGCAGCTCCTGCTCGCCGCGCGCCCGAAGGGGATCCGGACGCCGCTGACGGCCGGATCGCCTGCCGAGGCCCGCAGGCGCTTCCGCCGCGAAGGCCTCTCCGTCCGTGGCAGAGCGACAGCGATCGGCGCGGTGCGCGATCTCACCGTCACGGGCGGAGCGGGACCGCTCCGCGCGCGGCACTACGCACCCGCCAGCGCTGGCGGCGCTGCACCCGCGCCTCCGCTGCTCGTGTACTACCATGGAGGCGGCTTCATGCTCGGCGACCTCGACACGCACGACGAGGTGTGCCGCCTGCTCTGCCTTCACGGGGGTCAGCAGGTGCTCAGCGTCGAGTACCGGCTGGCGCCCGAGCATCCCTTCCCGGCGGCGGTCGAGGACGCCGAGGCCGGCTTCCGCTGGACGCAGGCGCACGCCGGCGAGCTGGGGGCGGACCCGGAGCGCGTGGCCGTGGGCGGGGACAGCGCCGGAGCCAACCTGGCGGCCGTCGTCGCGCAGCGAACCGCCCACGCGCGTCCGCCTGCTGCACAGCTCCTCCTCTACCCGCCCACGGACCGGGTGACAGCGCGCCGCTCGCACGAGCTCTTCGGCGAGGGCTTCTTCCTGAGCCTCGCCGACCGCGCAGCCTTCTCCGCGCACTACTTCGGGACGAGCGCGGGCGAGGACGATCCGCATAGCTCCCCGCTGATGGCGGCGGACCTCTCCCGCCTCCCTCCCGCTCTCGTCGTCACCGCGGGATTCGACGTGCTCCGTGACGAGGGCGAAGCCTACGCCCGGGCACTGAGCGAGGCCGGCACCTCCTGTGTGCTCCACTGCGAGCCCAGCCTCGCCCACGGCTTCGTGCAGCTCACCGGCGTCTGCCCGGCCGCGCACCGCGCGACCGTCGCGCTCGCCCGGCGCTGGCGCTCGCTCCTCGACGGGATTCCGCAGCCCTCATGAAGCTCGTCCTCCGCGACGGCGTGGCCGTCGTCACCGGCGCCGCGTCAGCCGGCACCCGCTCGACGTCACCGACGGCGAGGCGGTTGCCGCACTTCCCGAGGCGGTGCTCGGCGCACACGGGCGCGTAGCGATTCTCCTCAACAACGCGGGCGTCTCGCTCGTCGGCCGCTTCGAGGAGGTCAAGATGGAGGAGTTCCGCTGGCTGCTCGAGATCAACTTCTTCGCCGTGGTCGCGCTCACCGACGCCTTCCTCCCTATCCTCCTGCGGCAGGAGCAGGCGCAGATCGTCAACGTCTCGAGCCTCTTCGGGATCATCGCGCCGGCCGAGCAGACGGCCTACTCGGCGTCGAAGTTCGCAGTGCGCGGCTTCAGCGAGGCGCTCCGGCACGAGCTGGAGGGCTCGTCGGTGGGGGTGACGGTGGTGCATCCGGGTGGGGTGCGGACGGCGATCGCGACGAGCGCGCGTGTGGCCGCCGCGGCGGATCCGGAGGAGGCCACCGCCTCGGCAGCGAAGTTCACCCGGCGCGCGCTACGACTCTCTCCCGAAAAGGCAGCGGCGACCCTGGTGCGCGCCATCGAGCGGCGGCGGAAGCGGGTGCTGATCGGAACCGATGCGCGCGTGCTCGACCTCCTGCAACGCGCCGCGCCGGCGCGCTACTGGTCCGGGCTGCGGCGCCGGTTCGAGCGCTTCCGGGCGGAGGAGGGCTGAGCTAGTACACTATCCATCGGCTTTTTCGGTGGGCACCGGCATCAGCCGGGCCGATAGTAGTCCGGTGCGTAGCAGCGCCACGACCCGGCAGGAACTACAGCCGCCCTCACGGGCGGGATTTCGCTGCTGGACGCGTCCGGAGGACGCCCGCTGTTCCTTGCCGGGTTCTTTCATAGGCCCGGCGGAGCGGCGCAGCCGCTCATGGCAGAAGCGCAGCGAGTGCGTGCCATCAGCCGAGCAATCATGCGCCGAAACCCTCTGTTGAAGCTGCACTAGCGCCTCGTTCTGCACGAAACGCTCGGCTTCGCCGACTGGACCAGAGCGCGTGCACCAAACACGCCCGCGTGCGGGAAAGGGGAGAACTACGGTGCTGATGCCACCATTCCGACGGTCGCATCGCAGCGGTAGGCACGCCCCCGCGCGATGCTACCGACGCCGACGGTGTCCAGCACCCCCTCGAGCACCGCGAAGGTGGTGTTGAGCCACTGGTAGCGCGCGTCGCCGGTGCGGAAGGTGAACGAGGTGACGAACACCCGCGCACTGTCCTCCGGCCGCAGGGTGGCGATGCCGTTCATCTCGACATAGATGGTCGCACCGTCGTCCGTGGTCAGCAGCCCACGCAGCATCGGGAGGTTGACGTTGTCGGGGCGCCGCTGCGCCAGGTTCGTCAGCCGCAAGGTGCCACGGAGGCTCTCACCCGCTACGATTCCCTCCATCGTCCCATAGATCTGGCCGCCCGTTCCATAATCAAGGGATTCCAGCGTGGTGTACCGCAGTTCGACATCGCAGAGCGGGATGAGCTGCATGGCCGTCTCCTTCCGTTTGCTGGGGTTCAGTGCGGAGCCTGGTTCGAGGTTGATCGCGACAGCTTCGCTTGACCATCCCATCTCCTCAATCACCGCCGCGCCCGGTGTTCGGAGGAGCGATCTCGACTCGCCGGCCCACGTAGACGAACATGGTGATGGCGTAGAAGTACTGCTCCCACGACGCCAGCTCTTCCAGTGCGCTGTGCAGCCTCTCGTACTCGGCCGCCCTGATCATCCCCCTCTCGACGAGGCCCCGGAAATCCTGAACGCGCTCCCAGCCGTAGCTCCCCGGGGCAAAGCGTGTGCTGGTGTGGACCAGGGTGTGGACGCTGCCCGTGAAGAGGCCGGTCTGCTGAAAGGTTCGCCACAGCCTGCGCCCCATCCAGCCATCCGCATCCGCCATCCACGCCTGCCTCCAGTCGCTGAACGCGTGCACCACCTTGCGGACCAGCGCCTTGTCGCTGCCGTCGAGCAGCTGCGAGTCCCAGTCGTAGTGCGCGAACACGACCCGGCCTTCAGGGCGCAGCACCCGATGTACTTCCGCTAGCAGAGCGGCTTTGTCGGGAATCGCTTCGAGCAGGTTGATGGAGAGGACGCGATCGAACTCCCCGTCTCCAAAGGG
>JBPCIT010000404.1:0-22069 GCA_051006015.1 Longimicrobiaceae bacterium | reverse complement strand
TCGGGGTCTCCAGCAGCGGGCGCAGACGCTCCCACTGCGCATCGCTCAGGTCGGTGCTAGAGCGTTGTCGTTTCATGACCAACGCATACACACCACCCTCCGTTAGGTTTCTCGACAGCCTCTGAGGCTCAGACCGTGGGCACCACGGATTACGCGGCCGTAGCCGGTCTGGCCGCCGTCGAGCAGCTCCGCGCCAGTGTGCGCGGTAGCGTTCTGCAGCCGAACCAGGTCGGCTACGAGGAAGCCCGCCGCGTCTGGAATGGCATGATCGACCGACGTCCGGCGCTGATCGTCCAGTGCAGCGGGACCGCGGACGTGATCGCCGACGTCAACTTCGCGCGCGAGCAGGATCTCCCGGTGGCGGTACGCGGCGGTGGGCACAATGTGAGCGGCAACGCCGTGATCGACGGCGGCGTGGTGATAGACCTCTCGCGGATGCGAAGCGTGCGCGTCGATCCCGAGCGCCGGACGGCACGGGTCCAGGGAGGGGCCAGGCTCGGCGACATCGACCACGAGACGCAGGCTTTCGGGCTAGCCACTCCTCTCGGACTGATGTCCGTGACCGGCGTTGCCGGGCTGACGCTGCACGGCGGGATGGGATTCCTGATGCGCAACTACGGTCTCACGGCGGACAACCTGGTGGCGGCGGACGTGGTCACCGCCGATGGCCGGCTGCTCGTCGCCGACGCGCACCATCACCCTGATCTGCTCTGGGCGCTGCGGGGTGGAGGCGGCAACTTCGGCGTGGTCACCTCCTTCGAGTTCCGCCTGCATCCGGTGGGATCCGAGGTCTGGATGGGGATCGTGATGTATCCGGTGGAGAAGGCCCCGGAGGTTCTCGGATCTCTCCGCGACTTCATGGCGCAGGCACCGGACGAGCTCTCCGTCTTCGCGAGCTTCTGGAGCGCGCCGCACGAGGAGCCGGTCCCGGAGGAATACCGGGGTGCGCCCGCGCTGATCGTGGGCGGCTGCTATTGCGGGCCACTGGAGCAGGGGGAGCGTACGATTCAGCCGCTGCGGGAGGCGGACACGCCCTTCGCCGACCTGAGCGGGCCGATGCCCTTCCTGGTGGCGCAGCAGCTCTTCGACCCGGAGTACCCGGAGGGTCGCCGCTACTACTGGAAGTCAACCTACCTGCGGGAGCTCGGCGACGACGCGATCACGGCGCTCGCGGAGAACGCCGCCCGCCGTCCCTCGCCGCTCACCTCGCTCGATCTCCTCGCTCTGGGAGGCGCCTTCGGGCGGGTCCCGTCGGACGCGGCCGCCTTCGCCGAGCGCGGTGCCGCCTACCTGGTCGCCATCGAGTCGAACTGGGACGATCCGGCGGACGACGAGGCGAACATCGCCTGGGCGCGCGAGACCGCCCGCGACCTGCAACGCTTCTCGTCCGGTGGCACCTACCTCAACTTCCCCGGCTTCGGCGAGGAGGGCGAGGCGTTGATCAGGGCCTCCTACGGTGCGAACTACGAGCGGCTGCAGGCCATCAAGGCGAAGTACGACCCGGAGAACTTCTTCCGCCACAACCTCAACATCCGTGGCGACGGCGGGCAAGCGGAACCCGGGGATAGCCCGGGACCGCAGCGCTCCCCGCTCGCCACACAGCGGCAAGGCCTGGCCGCGATCAACCGGCACGACGCAGAGAGCGTCGCCGCGCTGTACGCGTCCGACGCTCTCCTCTACGATCCTTTCTATCCGCAGCCGCTGCGGGGGCGTGGCGCGGTGCGCGAGGATTTCGAGACCTTCGTGCGCGCGTTCCCGGATCTTCGGCTGGAAGCGACGGACCTTCTGGTGAGCGGTGACACCCTGACGTACGGGACACGGTTCAGTGGCACCAACACCGGCCCGCTTCCGTCCCCAGACGGTGAGATCCCCGCTACCAACCGGCGCGTCGAGATGTGCATCGCTGTGTTCGCCCGTGTGAACGGGGAGGGGTTGGTGCAGGAGGAGCGGAGGCACTACGACGTCGCGGATTTCCTGCGGCAGCTCGGGCTGGCGTAGAACCCCTGGTGGCCCGCCTGGGGGTTGGATGCGCCTCAGTGCCGCACGTCCACCACCAGACGCGCGGGCTCGTGCAGCTCGATCACGCGGAAGCGGTTAGGAGAAGAAACTCCGAGCACCCACTCGACCTGCGCCTCAAAATCGCAGATCAGGGTCAGCTGCTTGAGGACGGAATAGTCGTAGGAGCGGTCGCGGTTCTCGACCGTGACCTCCGCGCGCTCGCCGATGAACTCGTGCGCGCGGGTCGGCTCGAGGCGCACCCGCAGCCAGCCGTCGCCCGCCACCGGAACCGTGTGGCCGGAGCCGCACTCGCGCACCGGTCGGTCCACGTACTCGATGTGGTAGCCGGGGACGCTGATGCCGTCGAACTCGAAGACCACCCGATCGAACCCGTCGTGGGAGGCGGTGCGCACCTCCTGCAGGATGGCAGGCCCGATCCCGGAGCGCGACTCCGCCACGATCCCCGCCGTGCCCCGGAAGGTCTCCGGGAAGGTGTCACCCGGCTCGACGTTCTCGCCCGTCTGCGCGCCGACGATCGGCTCCGGATCCGCGGCCGTGTCGCGCACCTCGATCACCGCGCGGCGGGGAGCCTCCGCGTCCTCGCGCGGGGCGCACCCTGCCATGCCGAGGGACACGGCGAGCGCCACCAGCAACCATCTATGCAGAAAACTCCTTCCCATCGCCCTCTTCCTCTGTCGGATCGAGTTCGGCCGTGCGAATGCGCCGGCCGCCCGTGTAGACGTTGAAGCGCCCCTCCCGCAGGAATCCGACCAGCGTCATGCCGACCTCCTCCGCCAGCTCGACGGCGAGGCTCGAAGGAGCCGAGACTCCAGCCAGCACCGGCACCCCCGCGCGGGCCGCCTTCTGCACCAGCTCGAAGCTCAGCCGCCCGCTGACCAGCAGCACCGCCTCCGAGAGCAGCAGCTCCCCCGCCAGCAGCGCCGCCCCGACCAGCTTGTCCATCGCGTTGTGCCGTCCCACGTCCTCCCGCACCCGCAGCAGCTCCCCCTCCGGCGTGAAGAGCGCCGCCGCGTGCAGCCCGCCGGTGCGCTCGAACACCGCCTGCGAGGCGCGCAGGGTACTGGGGAGTGCGAGCAGCATCTGCGCGCTCACCTCCACCTCGCCCGCGATCGGCACGCACACCGGTCCCCAGACAGCCTCGATGGACGCCTTGCCGCAGACGCCACAGCTCGAGGTGGTGTAGAAGTGCCGCTGGAGGGTCGCGGGATCGAAGGAAGCTTCGGGGGTGAGGAAGACGTTGACGACGTTGTACTGCTGCGCCTCCCCCTGCGCGGTGTCCACGCAGTAGCGGATGGCGGCGACCTGGTGGCCGCTCTCGATCACCCCCTCGCCGAAGAGGAAGCCGGCGGCGAGCTCGAAGTCCGCACCGGGGGTGCGCATGGTCACCGCGAGCGGATGGGCCACCTGCTGGGGTTTCCCCTCGCTGGCGAGGTCGGCCGCGCGCACGACACGGATTTCGAGCGGCTCCTCGGTCGCGAGCGCGTCGCGGCGAGTGCGGCGCAGGGTGCGGCCCTCCTGTACCACCACCTGCTCCACGGGGCGGCGGGTAGTGCTCGCGCGGCGCCGCTCCCGCTGTGGGGGGCGTAGCTCCGATCCTGAAGAGAAGGCGTCTCGCTCTGCCATGGCGCGGGTCGGGCTGGCTAGTGTCTCACGGGATAAGAGTGGTACCGGCGCGCGGTCCACGCGAGGAAGGCGCATCGCGGGGCAGACGCTGAACGCCGTCCTCTTCGTGCTGATCCGGTCTACTCCCTCTGCCGTGATGGCGCCTGGAGTCTTCCGTCGGCGGAAGAGGCGGGGGAGGCTCGAAGAGGGTCAAAACACCGCGTTGTTGATCACGATCATCCGCGGCGGTGTCAGCAGCCCCTCCAGGTTGACACCATTGCGTGAGACATTGCCGATAGCGGTCGCTGCCTGTGCCTCCCGGGGTAGACAGATCGATGTCCGCCGGGGATCGCCCTCGCGCCGGTCCGCCACATAGTTGCCCATCACCACCAACCGCGCGGCGTTCAGCTGCACCGTGCAGCGATCCTCGGGTAATCGATCGGTATAGACCTGATTGTTGTTGAACAGCACATGGGCTATACCGGGCTCTTCACCGATGTTGCCCCCGATGGAGACGACGGGGATGCTTTCGAGGGATCTGAGAACGTTGGCGTTGACGTGTAGCTCTCCACTGCCTTCAGAACTTCGTACTACGATTGCCTCGCGCACGGTGACGACGCGGTTCCCCTGCAGCACCAGCATGGCTTCCGGTGCCATTTGCTTCTCCACCACAACGCCCTGACCAGCAGGATCATCGAGGGTCCCGATCTGGTTCTCCGTCACGGTGAGCAGGGCCCGATCCCCCATTGTCATGAGCTGAACCGCCGGTTTGTCTCGCTGACTGATGCGGTTGCCTGCGATGGTGACGTCGGCACCCACGGGCAGAGATTCCAAGAGCACGCCCGAGCCCTCGATCGTGTTGCCTTCGATCCGTACGTGGACCAGTCTGTCGTCCACCCTCTGCACGCTTTGAACGACCTGCTCCGACGCCTGCAGGAAATTGCCTCGCACGAATACCCCGTTCAGCGACGAGCCCTCCCCGAATACGAGCGCTCGCCGTGCCGAAACGAAGCAGCCCTCCACGGTCAGATGGTCGATGTCACGGAGCGCCTCGAACGCGATACCCTGCCGGCACTCGATCGTGCAGTCGACGGTGCGGATCCGCGAGCCACCCCGCAGGGTAGCGACGCCTCCGCTCGAACAGCGCATGGCGAAGCGGTGCAGAAGGATGTCGCTCGAGCGCTCGAGCGTGAAGAGCGGGAGATCCGTCCCCTCGTACTCGATGGCCGAAGCCGGTCCACACCCCTCGATCGTGATCGATTTCCGTCCCCTCAGGAACACCGGCTCACGCTGGAGGAACACCCCGGCGGGGATACAGATGCACCCACCCTGTTCCACTGGCAACTGATCCACCGCCTGCTGGAGGTCGTCGACTCCGTCTACGCCGAGCGTGACCGTGCAGAGGCCGCCTCTTGTCGCAGGGGATTCGCGCTGGCAGAGAGCCTCGATCGCCTCCTGAACGGTGCCGGCAGCCAGGTCGCAGACGGTGTTGTCGTAGCAGACATCGTCCGCGCAGATGCCGGTGAGTGGCGGGAATGTCGCGCGGCAGTCCTCGACCACCGTGGCAGTGAAGCTGCCGTCGCCCGCGTCGGCCCAGCGGATCAGGGCGAGCGGCGCGTAGTGGTGCCGGATGCCCTGCGGCGGCGCGTCCGTCAGCTGATCGAGGGTGCCGCCCGCAGTGCGCGCGGCGAAGCTCCAGTGGTCGCCGCTGCGGTAATCGCCGCCCGCCAAGCGCACCTGCACCCCGTCCTCTAGGTCGAAAGGGCCGGTGCCGGTGGTGAGCAGGCCGTCGGCATCCACGTCCAGCACCTGGTCCCAGCGTCGTACTCGGGCGTTCCGCGCCACGGCGAAGGTGCCGGCGGGCAGGTCGCGGTCCAGCCTGACGATCCGCGTGGCGGGATTCACCTCCTCCACGCGCGCCATGAAGCCAGGCGCGAACCCCAGCTCGGAGGCATCGTCCAGGATCTCGACCCAATCTTTGGGGCGCAGCGTCAGCACCAGATCGCGGCCGAGACTGCGTAGGCGGAGCTGATCGGCGGGCGCCGCGATGAACTCCTCGACGGCGAAGAGCACCGCGCCATTGTCGCGCGACCACTTCCAGGTGGCGGCGCCCATGTCGCCTGGATTGTGGATCTCGACCCGGTAGAGGCGGTTCTCGACGCCGCGGTAGCCGCCCGCCGCCACAACCTCGCAGGGGTCGGCCTCGTCGGGCGTGGCCACGGCGTCGCTGGTGAGCTGCGCACCGCTCGCCGTGGGGGGGAAGCCCGCCACCGCATCGCACGTCACGTCGCCAACGCCCTTGAGCACTCGCACCTGCCAGACCGTCTGCAGGCGGGTGGTGGTATCCAGGCCGTTGAGTGCGGGATCGAGCAGCTCGGGGTCCTCAACCGCGGTGACGTGGCGCTGCCAGACGTCGAGGTAGACCAGGTCCGTGCGCCCGTCCACGCCCGTATCCCCCTCCGTCAGCGCCTCCGGGACGGGCAGATACGGCTGCGTGGTGTAGGTCGCCTCCTCCTCCAGCTCGCAGAGCAGCCCCTCGACGTACATCCGTCCGGCGGAGAGGGTCAGGTCCTGCCCATCGGCACTGATGCCGACGGCGAAGCCGCCGCCCACCTCGGGTGCGCCCGCGGGGCCGATAAGGTCGGTGGCGGCGAGCTGCTCGAGGCGGTCGCGGATGGCGACCTGCTCGTTCCAGTCCGCATCCAACTGGACCCGGCCCTGCTGCATGAGCACGGCGGCGTAGCGACGGGCGCGCTCAGCGGGGATGCGCGTGAAATCACCCTTCATGGGTCGGCTCCGTTCAGGTGACGTAGATGAGGGCGGCCTCAAGGCCGAAGGGGAGGTACTCCTCGAGGCGGGTGCGCAGGTTGGCCTCGCGCTGGGGCTGCATCAGGGCGCTGAAGGCGCCCATCTCCGAGCCGTTCTCCGCGCCCGCGCGGATCTCCAGCGCGGCGCTCAGCCGCAGCTGCGCGTATCCCGGGTCGCCGAAGCGCTCCGAGGTGAAGGTGGGGACGAGGCGGCCGCGGATGCGGGCCTGCTCCGCGGGATCGGTGACCCCCGCCAGCACCAGGTCGGGCTGGCACTGGAAGCGGCGCGGGGTCTGAGAGCCGGCCGGGACGTAGCTGAAGCGCACGCACCCGGCCTGCCGGCGCTGCGCGATGACGGGCGCGGTGAAGATCACCTCGGAGGCCAGCGTCAGCTCCCGCACGTTGACCTGGCCGAAGAGGGTGACGCGCTCGAGCGTGGCAGGCGGGCCGGGCTCGTCGCCCGCGTCGCTGGCGGCGATGGCCGCCCGCGGGATGCCGCCCACTTCGTGGGCCTGCACGATGCTGTCGCGGATCGTCAGCTGGCGCGTGGTGTCCGGCAGCCGGATCGCGCCGGTGATGCTCGAGGTGATGGTCACCTCGGGGGTCTGTACTCCGGCCGCGGTGACCCTCAGACTGTCGCGGTCGGGGGAGCGCGGCTCTCCCTGGTTGTCGAGCGCCCGACCCGGCACCAGCGTGCAGTGGGCGACCTCGAGCGCCACGGGTCCGTCCAGCACCAGGGTGCCCTCGACGAGCAGCCCGTTCAGCCGCAGCCGTGCACCCGGCTCGGGCGCACTCACCGCCAGATCGCCGATCAGCCGCACGCTCGGCAGCCGTCCCGCCGCCGCCTGGATCACCAGTGAGCCGTCGGCGGGGAGCTCGATCGCGAGGGCGCCGCCGTAGACGCCGCTGTCGGTGATCTCAATGACGCCCCGCGGCTTCCCCGCCGCCTCCCAGGAGGCGAGTGCCTGCTGCAGCGTCGCGACCATGCTTCCCTTGGCGACCCTCTGGACCCACTCTGCGGTGGCGGTATCGGCCAGCGAGCGGCGACGGTCGTAGGGACCGCCGCCGAGATCAGCGCCGAAGCCGTAGGCGAAGGCGACCTCGACCACCGCGGGCTCCTCTCCCGCGGCGAAGGTGATCCGCCCGCGCCGCACGTCGATCGCAACTTTCTTCGCGGGTGGACGCGCCCAGTCGTCCAGGTCCTTGCAGAGGACTGCCTCCGGTAAAACGGGTTCGCCGTCGGCGATGACGTTGAGGCTGCGGTTCGGACCGTACCACTCGCTGTGCGCCGGGCGCTGGTCGGACGGCAGCGGCTGGTAGTCGGCACGGTACGCCTCCAGATCCGTGCGGAAGGCCAGGGGCCGGATCGGTGCCGGAACGTGGATCTCACGCGCCAGCCGCGCCGGGTCGCGCTCGGCGGGGGTGTCGGTGAAGAGCGGGGCGGGCGCGCCCAGCGGGCTGAAGTGCCAGCCGTGCGCGTTCGGCGCATCGGCGCGGCGGGCGGGCACGCCCGCGAGCGGAAAGCTGCGCAGACGCCAGAGGAAGAGGCCGACCTTGCGTGTGCCGTACCACCCCTCCTCGGTGCGTGCGGGTGCCTTGCGATACGGGACATATGCACCAGGCGGCGCGCGGCGCACATCCACCGTGTGCGCCACCACGTCCCCTGGCCCACCTAGGCGGTCGAGCAGGTCGGCGTTGCGCAGGTTCACGGTCCCCACCCGGTCAACGGCGGGGTGCGCAAGGCTGGGATTGGGCGAGAAGGTGTAGCGCAGATGGTTCGGGTTCTGCGTCCAGCCGAGCAGCTCCATGAACTCGACGGCGTGCGCGCCCCAGCCGGTGACGTCGCGCGCCAGCTCCTCGAGCATCGGCAGCGTGCCCTTGCGCCGCCGGTAGTAGAGCGTCCGGGCGACATCGGTGCGGCGGCTGTGCGCCACCTCCGCCAGCAGGCGGTTGCCCACCAGCTCGCCGATGTAGGGGATCACCCACTCGGGCGCCGTCTCGACGAACCAGCTCTCGTACAGCTCCTCGAGGTTCGCCTCGACCGTCTCGAGCTCGCTTTCCATCACCGCCAGCAACGCGCGCAGCGGGCTGCCCTGCTCCGCGTCGCGCAGACGGTAGACGGCGGGCAGCAGGTGGTAGAGGCGCTCGCGGGGGGTGGTCATGACTGCATCTCCGTCAGCTCGATCCCTGCGGGGTTGAGCAGCAGCAGCTCGGCGAGCGCGACCTCGCCCGCCTCCCAGCGCGCGCCCCGGGCGGGGAGCAGCGTGCTCAAGGATCCGGTGCCGGTGCCTGCCTCGGTGGCGAGGTGGAGGGCGTCCAGATCCACCGCCACCACCCCCTCGACACTGTGGATCACCGCCACCGCCTCCGCGGCGGTAACGGCCTGGCCGAAACGGCGCCGAGCGAAGGAGAAGGCCTCGCGCAGCGCGGCCTCTACGGCGGCGAGCACCTTCTCGGGCAGATAGGCGCGCTCAATGCGGACGCTCGCCTCGAGGTTGAAGAAGACCGGTTGGAAAGAGGAGACGCGGAAGGCCTCGAGCGGCGCCCGTGCGGCCTGGATGCCTGCGACCAGGTTCGCATAGAGCTGACTCGTCTCCGCCACCGGCGCGCCACTCGCCGAGGCGATGGTGAGGCTCACCAGGCGGTCGCGCCCGGTCCAGAGCACGACCGCCTCCGCCTTGCCGATGCCGGCGAAGCCGCGGGCGAAGTCGGTGTAGTCCTGCAGGGAGACGATGCGTTCGAGAGTGCGTACGGTGCGCGGCGCGTTGTCGCGGGCATCTGTGAGCGTCTCCGGATCGGCCGCGCCGGTGGCGGGAACCGGGTTGGTGACCTCGCGGATCCCCAGTGGCCGGTGCAGCAGCAGGCTGAGTGCGCCGACCTCCACCTCCCCCTGCAGACCGATCCCGCTGCGGTAGCGGGCGACGACGTTCTCGATGCTCGTGGGCGGCCGCGCGCCCTGGCGGCCGTCCCCGAAGATGATGCTGGCCCGCGCCTCGTCATCGATCCGGATGGTGTAGCCGCGCTCCTGCGGCGCCAGGCCGTAGAGCGAGGGCACCTCCTCCCAGAGAAGGTCGTTCACCCGTACCTCGAGGGTGCTCGCGGCGCCCGAGGGCGCATCCGCCGATACGTAGGTCAGCGGCGGCTTCTTCAGGGTGAAGCGCGGGTTGGGCACCGCGCCGCTGCCGCTGCCCAGCACCTCCGTCACCGACTCCCCGTGCGTCGCGGCCACCACGTTGGCGTTCAACGTCACCGTCCGCCGCAGATAGCGCTGCTTGAGCCCGCTGGCGAAGACGAGGGTGGTGAAGCCTTCGCTGTGGATCACCTCGGAGATGGCGACCACCTCGCTCTCGATCACCCCCGGCAGGTCGGCGCGCTCGCCGGTGAGCGCCACGGGGCGGCCGGAGGGGAGCCCCAGCACCAGCCCATCCAGGGTGAGCTGCCCCGCCTCCGCCGTGCCCTCGCCGACGTCCTCCTCGATGGGGAGCGGTGCCAGCGCGAGCGGCCGGCTGCCCGCGTGCAGCGTCGTCGAGCGCAGCTTGAAGCCTGCGAGCGCACTGTCCTGCAGGTCGGTCCCGTCGTGGTTCTCCGCCAGGACGCCTGTGGCGCGGCCGCTGAGCGCGAAGTCGGCCAGCGAGGCCTCCTTCACCTCCGCCACCCGCACCACCTTGGGGGTGCCGCCTCCCTCGAGGAGCACCCAGCCGCCGGGGAGCACCTCGGGGACGACGCGCTCGAAGAAGAAGTGGGCGTCGTCCGCCGTGCCGCCCATCGAGGTGGGGCGGCGGTATTCGGTACGCGTCGAGTCCTGGGCGATGGAGGGTGGGTCTTGGTCCCAGTCCTCCGGGTAAACCACGTCCGTTCCACCCTTCCGCTGATTCGCGGGCAGAGACTTGTAGCGTGGCGCGTTGTGGCCGAAGGGACTGCTCTTCACCGTGAGGGCGAACAGCCCCGGCTCCGGCGGCTCCAGGTCGAAGGAGGCGGGCGCCAGCGAGGCTCGCTGCTGGCGCAGCGTGCGGGCGAAGGTGTGGAGCGCGCGGACGTCCCAGCGCTGAATGCCCAGGAACGCCGAGAGATCGCTCTCCCGCCAGCTCCTGTTCAGTACCAGGCGCCCGGCCGCGGCGGCGCTGAGGTTCGCCGCGCTCAGCGTGGGGCGCTCGAAGGTCAGCCCGCTCCGGACGGGCGGCACGAAGGTCGGGGTGGTGCGCGCCTCCGCCAGGTCGAGCCGGGTGCGGCCCAGCGCGTCCTCCGGGGTGACCGCCACCACCTGCTTCGGGGTGGCGAGGACCTGATTCTCCGCGTCGCGGGTGATGAAGAGGAGGCGGCCCCCGGCCCTGAGGTCGTTGACGATTCCCTCCACCCACACGCTCCTCGCCCCCGGGTCCAGCGGCTGCGGCCGGGTGAGGCGGGGGCGGAGCGCGTTCCACTCGACGCGCGCCTCCAGCTCCGCGGAGGTCTCGAAGGTCTGCGCGCTCTCGCCGGGGCCGGGGATGCTCTGCACCTGCGCGCCGGCCGGAACGATGGCGAGGGTAGGCGCGGCGCTGCCCGGTCCACCCTGGAACGCCCGCCTTTCGGGCGGCACCGCGGCCGAAGGGACGATGACAGGCTCCTCGACCGTGAAGCTCAGGTAGGTGCTCGCCGCCACCCCGGGCGACAGCTCGTAGCCGATGGCGCGCGCCAGCTCGAGCAGCGAGCGCCGCTCGCTCGCGGTGCCGAGGAAGCCCTCGTTGGTGATGCGCTCCTGATAGAAGGTGAGCACATCGCCCACCGTCGCCCAGGCGTCCAGGAGCGCGATGGCGGGATCGTCGCTGGGGCGCGTGGTGAGCCCCTGCAGCGGCCGCAGCCCCTCGTTCTCTCCCGTCGGGATCGCCTGCAGCGGAAGCCGCGCCAGCATCCGCCGCAGGAAGGTGGCGTACGTCCCCACTCGGTAGCGCAGCGCCGGCAGCCCGGGCCGGTTCGCCACTGTCCCGTCGAGCCCGGGCGTCTCGCAGCAGCCGCAGGGATCCAGTGGGGTGCCGTCGGCGGTGAGAGGAGGCTCGCTCATGCTCCCCCCTCCAGGAACAGCTCGAGCCGTCCGTTCTCCGGCAGGCTGGGATCGTTGTCCAGCCGCGCGATCTCCAGTCGCGCGGTGCGGATCACCCCCTCCTCCCACTCGCGGCGCGGCGGCTCGCCCCAGCGCTGGAAGCGGTTCTTCTTGCCCGCCGCGACCTCGGTGTCCACCCACTGCACACCCGGCACGGCCATCGCCGCGGCAACGAGCTGGCTGAGATAGACGGGCTGGCCGAAGGTGAGGTTGTCGGGATGAAAGAGGCCGCGGCCGCCGCCCGGCAGATCGCGGCTGCCCAAGGCCTCCAACAGGGCGGCTTTGACGTGCGCGCGCACGTGACCGGGCGCGACGCAGACGGTGAAGGCGACGTCCAGGGGAACGAAGCGCGGCGGCTCGATCTCGAGGTCGTACCCGGCGAGCGGAAAGCGTTCGAGGAAGCCGGCCAGCTCCTGCTCGAAGTCGGCATCCACCGGCAGTCCGCCCTGCCGGTCCACCGTCAGGAAAACCGTGTGCCAGCTCCCGGTCCAGCGGAAGGTGGCCGCCGCGCGCTGCACCGCGGGGTGGCGCTGCGCGGCAGCCGCGTAGTCGGCCTCGGTGACCGCGCGCTCCTGGGTTCGGAAGGCCTGGGGCGCATCGAGCCGCACCTGCTCGAGGGGCTCCGGGTCGGCGCCGCCGCGCGCGGGGAGCAGGTTGCGCACCCGGCGAATGGCCGGGTCCGGCGTCACCACGTGGGCGATCGCCTCGGCGCCGACGTTCCCGGCGAGCCCACCCCCGACTCGATAGATGGCGGTGAACACCGCGCCGGGGGCGGGGGCGCGCCCGTGTACACTGTCGCCGAAGCGGAGTCGGGCGGTGCCGTCTTCCTCGGTCTCGACCACGAAGTCGTCATCGAAGCCGTCGCTGTCCAGCAGATCCGGTGCGGGCTCCCAGAGGCGCCCACTCGCAGTGGCCTCGTGCAGCCGCACCGCGGGCGCGGCCGTCCGCACGTCCCACTCGAGGGCGGAGGCCGCGGGCGCCTCCTCGTCGAAGGGGACCCGCTTCCCCTCCGCGGTGGAGACCTGCCCCTCGCGCACGATAGGACCAGCGCTCAGCCGCGGGCGGTAGCGGCCGCGCTCCGGCACCGGCGGGAGTGGCTCGGGCGGCAGGGTGAGTCCCTCGTCCACCAGCAGCACGTTGCCACGCGCGACGCTCACCGGCACCCGCTCGCCGGTGCCGCCTGGGTCCGGCACCTCACGCAGGCAGAGGGGGAAGGGGAGCGCGTCCGCCGCGGCCCAGCGGATCTCGGCGAGGCGCAGCCGCTGCGCGTCCGACGGATCGCCCGCGCTCTCCGGGTAGAGCGGGTCCTCGGTGAAGGCGACCTCGGTGAGGCGGACGGCGTGGCGCTGCGCCGGGTCCGCGTCCTCCGGCCGGCCGCTGTCGGGACCGCGCACCTCCTCGAAGAGCAGCACGGCGCCTGGGGCGAGATCCGCCAGCGCGTCTCCCGGGTTGCGCAGGGAGGCGCGCGTCGCGCCGCGGGGGAGGCAGCAGTCCTCGTCCCCCCAGGTGTAGAAGCGCAGCTCGTTGAAGACGGAGCGTAGTGTCAGGTCGTGCATCGCCTCGAAGGCGCGGGCGCCCTGCCGCAGCGCCTCGTCCGTACCCGCCTTGTCCAGCACCGGCGGAAGCCCCACGGCGCGGGTGACGAAGAGCGTGCCGGGCGTATCCTCCACCACTCCCCCCTCGAGCGTGCGCGGGCCGCGGAGCAGCATCGAGGCGCCCTGTTCCACCTCGAGCGCCACCCAGGCGCGGGCGCTGGCGCCCTCGTGCATCACGTAGTCGAGGAGCTTCGCGTGCCGCCGCACCGAGGTGCGCAGCCGGGCGGTGCCCAGGTATGCCTCGGTGGCCACCGCGTCCTGCTGGTAGCTCAGGTGGTCGGCGGCGTAGGCGAGCACCTCGACCAGCGCGATCCCCAGGTCCGCCGCGCTCTGCTCCTGCCAGTGGGGAAGGGTGAGCGCCAGCCGGTCGAGCATCAGCCGGCGGAAGCTGGCGTAGTCCTTCGCCAGGTAGTCGATGTCCGGCTCAGGGAGGCGCTCGGGCGGGCAGGCATCCACCGGGGCGCAGTCGAAGTCGGCCGGGCAATCAGCCTTGAAGGAGAAAGCGACCTCGGAGAGCTGCGGATCGAATCCGCTGGGCGGCTCCTCGCTCCCCAGTCCGGCCACCAGCCGCAGCGTGTAGGTCGAGAAGTCCCCCGCCCTGTCCACCGTCACCGTCAGCACGCTGCCCGCGGCGGCGACCGACTCGACGGCGATGTCGCGCACGCGCACACCGCCCTCGATCACCAGGTTGTTCGGCGTAAGCACCGGCGGATTGGCCGGATCGGTCGCAGCGGGCACGCCGTCCGGCTCGCCCGGCAGCGGGTGGAGGAAGACCAGCTCGAGCGTCCGCTGGTCCGCCGAGGCCACCTCGAGGTAGTCGATGCCGTTGCGCACCGGAAGGCCGTCTGCTCCCAGTGTGGTGCGCACCGCCAGCCGGCGCTGCTCCGTGCCGCAGCGATACTGGGTGCTCACGGTCACGCCGTCCGGCTGAACTGGGCCACCTGCCGCTCCTGCGTGCGCCGCACCAGGTACTGCACCGAGACCTGCAGTGTGGCATCCTCCGCCGTCACCTCGACCGCCTCCACCTGGATCAGATCGCCGAGCCACTGCTGCAGGCCGCCCTGCACCAGGAATTGCGTGGCGGCGGCCAGCTCGGTGCCGGCCGGGGCGAAGACGAGCTGCAGCAGTCCGCTCCCGAAGTCCGGGCGGTTCACCCGCTCGCCGGGCGAGGTGAAGAGGAGCTGCTCGATCAGGTCGCGGATGTGGTCGTCCTGTCCGGTCTCCGCCGTGCGGCCGCGTCCGTCGAAGTGGAAGGGATAATCAATGTGCATGATGCCCCGTCTCGGCTGATCTCACGTCCCCCTCACCCGCACCTGCGTGGCCTCGACCCTCAGTCCGGTGCTGGTGGGAACGCAGAACGCCTGGCTGTCCTGCAGCAACAGCGGAGCGCCGCCGGCGAAGACACGCGTCGCGCCGGTGACGTACTGCGCGGTGGCGCAGGGCGGACTCTGCGTGCCGCTCAGGCCGCAGTTGGCGATCGTGTACAGGCTGGCCTGCGTCACCACCGGCCGACCACCGACCGTTACGCGCCGAAACGGCGTGTTCGGCTGCGCTCTGCCCGGCGGGTGTATGCATGACACCGTCGCTCCCTCATGGACTATGAATCCCGGCATTGCGCTATCTCCTTCTCTCTCCACTTCGCTGGGGCAACGTCATTCATGGAACCGGATCGATGACCAGCGCGTCTTGATTGATCCTGACCGTCTTCCCGGTCATCTCGATGGAAGCGCCCTTGCCGTTGCGGATGTAGATGCCGGTGTCGTCGACGATGATCGTCGCGCCCGTCCTGCTCCTGATCACGATGCCGCCTTGCGGCCCGGGCGCATCACTGATCGCGATGCCGTTCTGCGCGGTGGTTTGCAGCGTGATTCCCGATACTGCCGGTGGAACCGCGCGGGCCGGACCTGGAACATCGGCCGCGGTTCCCGTGAAGCAGCCGACCCAGATCGGGAAGTCGGGGTCACCCTGCTCGAATTCGATCCAGACTCCCGCGCCGACCGGCGGCACCATGAAGATGCCCATCTGCGGGCCGGCGAGTGGAAGGCACGGCATCGCCCAGCTGGTCGGTACCAGGTTGGACACGTCGGGCACCGCAGCCTGGATGCGGCCCCTCTGCATTGGGTCTACATTGTTGAGAACCGTGCCTCGATATTTGCCGAAGTACGTCAGATTGCAGGCGCTCATACCGGTACCCTCGCAAGTGTAGAAACGAGACCGTTGCGGCTCAAGGTGAAGTTCTGCTTGTACGCGCCGCGCTGGATGTCGTGGGTGACGCTCTTCACGTAATAAAGGCCATCAAAGGCGGTTCCGGCGCCACGCACGCCGACCAATCGCCGCGCCTTCAGGACGCGACCATAGCGCAGCACGTCGAGGGTGCCCGAGGCCTCGACCGCATCCGCCGTCTGTGCCGCGTGGGCCAGCCCGATCAGCGCCGCCCGTACGGGTGAGAGCTTGGCCGTTCCCACGATCGGCTCGATGGCCTTCGGAATCGGCGGAATCAAAGCCAGGGGTGGATTCAGCGGCGTGATGTCCGGCACCGGGATCCGTATGGTAGCCTTTGTCGCCGGATTCTGGATGAAGACGACGGGCAGCTTCTTCGCGTCCGAGTTGAAAGTGCCGCCGAAGGACTCGACATTGGTATGCGAGGCCATATCGACATTCAGCGCCGGTTGCGGCATGCCGATCTTGATCTGCGGCCCCCAGTAGGCGACGCTCCTGCGCGGCGCCGGCCCGGGTTCGAGGTAGAATGCATACCCGACCTCGTCGGCCAGACACCTGACGTAGGAGAGATCCGTGCCCTGCTGCCGGGGAATCCGATCGGTCGGAACCGGCACATCGATCAGCACGCTGGGAACGATCAGGGGCCTGACGCCAAAGAGACGGTATTTGCCCACGATCAACAACACGCGCGCCTCCGGCGCCATACCCGGGAAAGGGGTGCCGCTGAAATCCAGATAGTCCATCATGCGGGTCAGGTCTTCGCCCGTCACCGTCAGCGTTCCTGGACCGGCACTGGTGCTCGGGGTCACTTCGTGATTCGTCATGACGCCGTCCATCAGCACATCCGAGGTGCCGTTGATGGTGACGATGATCACGACGCGCACCACGGGAATCGCGGTCGCGGCGGACAGCAGGAAGAGCGTGTGCAGACGCGACCGGTTTCCAAGGGTGAATCGGAGCTGAAAGCCACTCGGCCCCCCGGTTGCGGTGGTGACCTGAACGCTGCTGAGATCATCGATGACGTCCCGCGAAACCGGCACCGGTACCGCTGGCCCGATCATCAGGGTGAGCTGGATTCCTTTAACCATTCTCGATACCAGGAATGCCTTCGGGCAGCGTGATGCGCAGCTCGCGGCCGACCTCCTCGGTCAGCTCGTCGGGCCGCAGCGCGGCATTGGCGTCGCCGATGCGCCAGAAGAGCTCCGGATCGCCCAGGTGCGTGGCCGCCAGATTGTCCAGCCGATCCCCCTCCGCGACCCGCACGGTGTACAGCAGCGCCAGCGCCTCGGGCGGCGGCACGAAGCGGCGCCGCAGATAGGCGACCTGCCGCCCGTCTGGCAGCGTGATGGTCGCCGTGGCAACGCCATGGTAGCGGCTGTTCGGCGGGAAGCGGCTCGCCGCCGCGCCCACCAGGAGCAGCGCCTCGAGCGGGTTCGTGCTCATGGGATCCTCTCGATGCCCAGGGTGCTGAGCGCGCCCGCGGCGCTGCGCGCGGCGAGCTGCTCCTTCTGCTGCTGATAAGCCATGTACAGGCTGCCGCCCCGGTGCTGGAACCCGAGGTCGTCGACGCTGAGCACCCGCAACCCCAGGCTCACCTTCGCGCGGATGGGGTTGAGCGCCGGGTCGAACGCTTCCTCGGTGACGCTGAAGTCCGTCACCCGCACCGGGACGATGCGGCTCCTGCTCCAGATGAAGAGGCTGAGCGGCGCCTCCATCGGGGTGATCTCGAGCCTGCCCTGCCGCGCCAGCGCGTCGTTGGCCAGCAGCTGCTGGCTGCTGGGGTAGACCAGCGACTCGAGCGCGGCGAGCTGCGGGAGGACACCCACCTGGCCCGCCGCGGCGCTGGAGACCTCGAGCTGATCGGTGGCGTCCAGCTCCGCCTCCAGCTTGATCGTCTCGACGGGTGGCCCTTTGAGCCGCATCGCTTCCGAGCGGTTCTGCCCCCCCAGCTCGACCGCCTGCGACTGCAGCGTGCGGCTGAGCGAGTCCGGGTTGTACTGCAACACGATGATGCGCCGGATCTCCGCGCTCCGAGGGTCCAGCAGGACGATGCCGCCCTTGACCAGGCGCGGGGAGTTGGGGAAGGTGGTCATGGATTTCGCCGTCGATGCGGTTCCTGAAACCGTTTGCTCCTCCTCATCGATTCCTCGCCGGCCCTGGTTGCTCAGCGGCCAGCGGTTTCTGCCAGCTGCCTCAGCCGCTGCACCTCCGTGCGGACCTGCTGTGCCTCGCTCTTCTGCCCCACGCCCTCCAGCTGGGCCGCGACGTTCTCCAGGTAGGTCGCGAACCACCGGGGGTCATTTCCTGTTCTCAGGACGGAGGCCATGAAGCCCGCGGGTTCGGAACCACGGTACGGGTGGGTGACGGTGTAGACCTTGTAGCCGCCCACGGTGCGAGCGTTCGGTCCGCCTTCTGCGCCAACCATCCGCTCTTGCAAGGGCCTGAACTCCGCCGTCGTGTCGTTTCCCTCTTTGACCACGCTCTCTACCTGCAGGATCGCCACCCCGTGCTTGTTGCTTTTCAGATCGCTCAACAGGACGGGAATCACCATCCCTTTCGACACACGGTCCACGTTCAGCCCCTCGATCACGTCCAGTTTGACCACTTGCCGTTTTGCCCGCGCCTGCCGTGCAGGAGCCCCCTCGGTCGACGATTCGTTGCGTCCCCGTGCGCCACCCTTCCGGCCTGGCGCATCCCCGGGCCCGGAACCTGGAACGGGCACCGGCTTCACTGTGGGCGGTCCGCCTGGACCATCGGGCTGGGTGTCGGCGGAGTCCGCTGCGGCGCCTCCAGCGACCGCCGGGCCGAGACCCAGACCTTTCAGCAGCATGCCAAGCAGAGTTCCTAGGATGGCGGCGAGCCGCAGGGGCTTGAAGTACTTCGCGGCGCGGAGCACCAGGGCGGCAAGGCCGATGATGATGGCTGCCACGGCCGGGTTGATCTCCGGAGCCCATCGCGGTGGTTTGCCCGGTCTTGCAGGATGCTTGTCTTTGCCGTCGCCCTTTCCCTTTGGTTCGGATAGCGGCTTCCGATCACCCTTTACGTCGAAGCGGGGCTTTTCGTCGACGACGATCGGCGGATCGGGTGGCTCATCGTCGCGCCTGCGCGTGCAGCATGGGGCGAGGCTGGTCCGCGGCGCGCGGCCGGGAGGATCACAGCGGTAGAGAAAAAGGCCGCGCGCTCCACCGATGCCGGCGTTACGAACCGAGAGCGTCTGTGATGAACATCCGGGTAGCGTGTTGTCCCTGAACTGTACCGTGCCGGTTGGTGCTAGGGCATCGAGCCGGGAAACGAGATATGTCGGCGGCCGAAAGATCCGAGTCATCTCGCCCTCGTACCAATCCAGGTCTCTCCGGCCCTGAGCGACCCCGCGATCGTTATCGGGCTTCAGCTCGCCGATCTCCATGACGATCGGGTGCTTGCTGAATCTGTCGTATCTCAGCAGGTCGAGCCGCCCGTTCTGCTCGTCGAAAGGATTGTTGATCGGTGCTTCGGGGATGATCTCCCGGCCGTAGGCGTCGATGAACAATCCTTGCGCATACGGGTGTGCCATAGAGCCCGCCGCTGACGCCGACGTACAGGTGGCGCAGCCGCCGGCGTGGTAGTTGGCCCGCTGGCGCTGGATCATCTGTGGCGAGCGCGCTGGGGACGGATTCGACCCGGTCTGCTGCACGACGTGCGTCAACTCATGGGCAATCAAGCGCCGTCCCGAGAAATCATTCGGTGCGAAGCGGCCAGCGCCGAAAACGATGTCCTGGCCTACGGTGTAGGCGTGGGCATCCACATCCCGCGCCGACTGTTCGGCCGCCGCACCGGAATGCACCCGCACCCTGGAAAAATCGTAACCGAATCGCTGCTCCATGTCCTGCCGCAACTGCGGCTCGATCGGCCTGCCGGGACCGGCGAGCACGTGGTCCACACTGGCGGGCGCCGCATTCACCTGCCCGGCCGGCTGTCCGGAAAAACGCTGGATGCGCAGTGGCGCGCCACTGACCGCCTGCTGCGCGGGTGCGCTCATCACGCGATCGGCGATCCGGTCCGCTTCCCGTTCGTAGACGTCTCCCGGCTCGTTCACCTTCAGCTTGGTTTGCATCCCCAACCGCTTCTTCCGGCACGCGGCGCATTCCCCTGACATACCCGCTGCGCCGCACGCGCACTTCCGCTGCAGGAGACCGGTACGCACGGGCGTAAAGGACGGAGGCGTCGCCAATGTGGCTCTTGCCTGCGCCTGCACGTGGGTACTCATCGGGCCAACCCTCGGTGTACCGACTGGGCCACCTGCCTCCCGATCGATTCAGCCCGTGCTCCCGGCGCGACGTGGAGCGCGCCGGCGTCCAGTCGCGCGACCTCTCCGTTCTGCGTCAGCGACGGCGACAAGCCCCGCTCCGCGAGGAGCCGGGCCAGCTCGCGCTCCACGGCAGCGCCGATCCGGTGGCGGTCGCCCGGCGCGACGCCGTGCAGCACCAGCTCGCCGATCTCGAGCTCGATCCGCGCAGGGTTCACCGCCATCCCGCCACCTCCGTGTCCGTGAGCGGCCGCTCGAGCTTGGCGTACTCGCCCCGGGTGGCGCGCAGCAGGTGCTCCATCCGCACGGGCTGCTCCGCGGCCGCGGCGAGGAAGGCGGCGTTGAGCGCGATGTTGCGGACGTTGCCGCCGGCCACGTTGAGCCGTGCGAGCCGCCCCACGTCCAGCTCCTCGGTAGGCGTGGCTGCGGGGAAGATGCGGCGCCAGATCTCGGCGCGCTGCACGGCATCGGGGAAGGGGAACTGCACGAGGAAGCGGATGCGGCGCAGGAAGGCGGTATCCAGCGCGCTCTTCATGTTGGTGGTGAGGATCGCCAGGCCGCGGTAGGCCTCCATCCGCTGCAGCAGATAGCTGACCTCGATGTTGGCGTAGCGGTCGTGGCCGCGCGTGACCTCACTGCGCTTGCCGAAGAGCGCGTCGGCTTCGTCGAAGAGCAGCACGGCGCCGCCCTCTTCGGCAGCGTCGAAGACACGGGCGAGGTTCTTTTCGGTTTCGCCGATGTACTTGCTGACCACCTGGCTCAGGTCGATGTGGTAGAGATCGAGCGCCAGCTCAGCTGCCAGCACCTCGGCGGCCATCGTCTTTCCCGTGCCGCTGGCGCCGGCGAACAGGGCGCTGATCCCCAGCCCCCGCCCGCCGCGCGAGCCGAAGCCCCAGCGCTCGTAGACGGTGCCGCGCTGCGCGACGTTGGCGGCGATCTGCCGCAGGATCTCCTGCTGCGGTGCGGGCAGGACCAGGTCGTCCCAGGCCGCGGCGGGCTCGATGCGCTGCGCCAGGTCGTCCAGCCGCGGGCGCGCCTGCACCCGGCAGGCCTCCCAGAGCAGCCGCGGGGCGCCCCCGGCTTCCGCCGGGGCAGGCTCCGCTGTGGCACCCCGATGGCGGAGCTGCGCCAGCACCTGCACGCTCGCCGCCTCGATCCCCTCGCTGCCGAGCTGGAAGTGCTCGACCGCAGTGGCCACCTGGCCATTGAGCTCCGCGGCGGCATCGCCGAGCGCGCGTTCCCAGAGGCCGATCTGCTCGGCGCGCGTCGGGCGGGGCACGTCCAGCCGCACCCGGCGCGGGCCGCCGAGGTGCAGCGGCTCGCGGCCGGCGACGAAGACAGGGCCGCGCAGCCCTCGCAGCAGCTCGACGGCGGCGCGCCGTGCCTCGTTCTCCGCCTCGTGGCAGTCCACCAGCAGCGCCCACCCGCTCAGCACCCCCTCGCGCTCCCAGAGCCGCTGCAGCTGCTCCCGCTCGGCGGCACCGGTCGGGATCTCCGCCGCGCGCAGGACGAAGAGCGGGTACCCCAAGGCGGCGCTCGCCGCCGCAGCCACGCCCTGGCAGGCGGCGGCGTCCGGCCCGCAGAGCTGCACCGCCGGCAGCTCGCCCGTCTCCCCCTCCCACAGCTCGATCACCCGCTCGGCCACCACCTGCTGCGTCGGCGCCAGCGCGGCCGGCGCCTCGACGGGGCGGAGCAGCGGCCGCAGCCGCTCGTCCAGGTAGGAGATGCCGGTCAGGAAGTGCAGGATGCGCTCGTCGATGCGTAATGGGCTGGCGACCAGCGAATCGCCCGGCGCCACCTCGATCAGGCACCAGTGGCGCAGCGGGGCGGCGGGAGTGAGCGCGCTCCAATGCGCCTCTGGCAGCGCGGCCAGCGCCAGGCTGAAGGTCGGGAAGGGCCGCTGCGCGTCGCCCTGCGCGGCGGCGCAGAGGCGCGCGAACTCTCCATCCAGCTCGAGCCCGGCGCAGAGCAGCAGCAGTCGCCGCTCGAAGGCCGAGAGGCCGAAGGCGGCGCAGAGGCTGTCCAGAGCGGAGGGCGCCGGGAGCGCGGCGAGCGCCGCTTGCTCATCGGCTTCAGCCTGCGTCAGCGCCTCGTCCGGCGGCGCATCCGCCGCTTCGCCGCGCGCACGGCGCTCGAGCAGCAGTCGCAGCTCGGCGAGCCCGGCGAGCAGCCGTGCCTGGTTGGCCTCGGTCCAGTCCTGTTGCGCGCTCATGGGATGTTCACCTGCTGGGTGGTGTCGAACACCGGAGGGGTAACGGAGCGGTCCACCAGCAGGCTCTCCGCCTCGTCCACCCGCAGGCGCACCCACTGGTCTCCCGAGGGGAAGGCGGTCGAGGTGAACTCGAGCGTGTCGGTGCTCTCACCCGCAAAGGGATCGGCGGGCACTTCGAGTGTGCTCACCAGCAGCCGCATCCGCTGCGTGCGGCGCACCGGCGGGCTGACCTCGACCGTCACCGTCACCTCG
>JBPCIT010000403.1:0-14772 GCA_051006015.1 Longimicrobiaceae bacterium | reverse complement strand
ACTGGTCGGCTCGCATAGAGGACTACCTCTATGGAGAGGCGGAACCTGGTGGCTGAACTCTTCCTCGACACCTCCTACGCCATTGCTCGTTCTTCACCGCCGGACCGGTACCATGAGCGGGCAATTGCGCTTGCCCAGCAGATAGAGGGGCAGAAGAGTGGGCTCGTCAGGACGTGTGCGGTGGTGCTCGAGATCGGCAACGCACTGGCAAAGTAGCGGTATCGTGCGGCAGCCGTGAGACTGCTGAAGGCGCTGGAGAACGATCCTGTTGTCGAGATCATCCCTCTTTCGGAGGGGCTCTATGCACGGGCGATGCAGTTGTACCGGGAGCGGCCGGACAAGGAGTGGGGGTTGACCGACTGTGTCTCTTTCGTGGTGATGCAGGAGCGGAGCATCACAGAGGCACTAACCGCGGATGACCACTTCCGGCAAGCGGGCTTTCGCCCGTTGTTGCTGAACGAGTAGACTGCGCGCATGGCGGGCGTGACAAAGGCAGGGAGCGCGGGCGGGGCAGACTGAGTACTTCATACCGGGTACTTCTCAGAGCTGCACGTCCAGCGCGACATCGAGCGCCGGGGAGCTGTGGGTGAGCCAGCCGAGCGAGAGAAGGTCCACGCCGGTCTCGGCGATGGCGCGGGCGGTCTGCGGCGTGATGCCGCCGGAGGCCTCGGTGAGGGCGCGGCCCCGTGCCATGGAGACGGCCTCGCGGAGCTGATCGACAGACATGTTGTCCAGCAGCACGGCATCCACGCCCAGCTCCAGCGCCTCGGCAAGCTCCTCCAGCGTGTCCACCTCGACCTCCACCTTGACCATGTGGCCAACCGCCGCGTGCACCCGCTCGATCGCGGGGCGGATGCCGCCGGCGAGAGCGCGGTGGTTGTCCTTGATCAGCACCCCGTCGTCCAGCCCGAAGCGGTGGTTCATCCCGCCGCCCGCGCGCACCGCGTGCTTCTCCAGCGTGCGCAGCCCCGGCGTCGTCTTGCGGGTGCAGACGACGCGTGCGCCCGTCCCCTCGATCAGGCGGACGATGCCGCGCGTGGCCGTCGCGATGCCGGAGAGGCGGCCCAGCAGGTTGAGCGCGGTGCGCTCGGTGGAGAGCAGCGCGCGGGCGCTTCCCCGCACCACCGCAAGCAGGTCTTCGCGCTCCACCTCTGTGCCGTCCGGCGCGTGCAGCTCCAGCTCCGCTTCCGGGTCGAGCAGGCAGACGGCGTGCAGCGCGGGCTCCAGCCCTGCCACGGTGCCGGCGGCGCGGGCCACCACGTGCGCCGTCGCCCTGGATCCCCACGCCACGATGGCGTCGGTGGTCAGGTCGCCCGCGCGGCCGAGGTCCTCCTGCAGGGCGCGGCGGATCAGCTCCTCGTAGAGCAGCGGGTAGAGGCGGGGCAGCTCGCTCATCGGCCCTTGCCGCGACCGACCGCCAGCATCCGCTCGACCGCGACGCGGGCGCGCGCCGCGATCTCCGGCTCCACCTCCACCACATGCTCCATCCTCTCGAGCGCGTGCAGGATGCGCGGTAGCGTGATGCGCTTCAGGTGCGGGCAGAGGTTGCAGGGGCGGACGAACTCCAGCTCCGGGTACTCGACGGCCACGTTGTCGCTCATCGAGCACTCGGTGATCAGCACCACGCGCTGCGGACGGTGCTCGCCGACGTAGCCGCTCATCCCGGCGGTCGAGCCGACGTAGTCCGCCTCCGCCAGCACGTCCGGCGGGCATTCCGGGTGGGCGAGCACCACCACGTCCGGGTAGCTCTCGCGGAAACCGCGCACATCCGCGGCGGTGAAGCGCTCGTGCACCTCGCAGTGGCCACGCCAGTAGATCACCTCGACATCCGTCTGCGTCGCCACGTAGCGGGCGAGGTACTCGTCGGGGAGGAAGATCACCCGCTCCGTGCCGAGCGACTCGACCACCTCGACGGCGTTGCCGGAGGTGCAGCAGACGTCGGACTCCGCCTTCACCTCCGCCGAGGTGTTCACGTAGGTGACGACCGGCACGCCAGGATAGCGCTGGCGCATCAGCCGCACGTCCGCGCCGGTGATGGAGTCGGCGAGCGAGCACCCGGCCCGCAGGTCCGGGATGAGCACCGTCTTCTCGGGGTTCAGGATCTTGGCGGTCTCGGCCATGAAGTGGACGCCGCAGAGGACGATCACATCCGCCTCGGTCTCCACCGCCTGCCGGGCGAGCGCCAGCGAGTCGCCGGTCAGGTCGGCGACGCCGTGGAAGATCTCCGGCGTCTGATAGTTGTGCGCGAGGATGACGGCGTTCCGCTCACGCTTCAGCTCGTTGATCCGTGCGATGTATGGAGCGTGCACCGCCCACTCGAACTCGGGGATGAAGCTCTGCACGCGCTCGTACAGCGGCGCGGTGGCGCGGGCGACCTCCTCGGTGTACTGCGCCTCGAAAGGCTCGAGCACCGGGAGCGAGCGAGCGGGTACGATCATGCTTCCTCCTTTATACTCAATCTGAGTATATACCGAGCAAAAAAAGTAGCCGGCCTTCACCGGCGCGACTTATTCTAAAACTGATTATAACCCGGGTCAACCCCCGCTGCCCACGCGCGCCTCCGTGCGTGTGCCGGGCAGCCCTACGCCCGGCGCTGGCCGCTCGCGCAGCACGTCGCGTCGGAAGCGGAAGAGCTCCGCCGGACGGCCGCCTGTGGCGGTGTCGAACTCACCGATTCCCTCGACCAGGCCGGCGTTCTCGAGCAGGCGCCGGAAGTTGGCCTTGTGCAGCCGCACCCCCGCGAGCGCCTCGACCACCTGCTGGAGCTGGAGGAGGGTGAAGGTGGGTGGGAGCAGCTCGAAGACCACGGGACGGTACCTGAGCTTGCCACGCAGCCTCCCCAGCGCGGCGGCGAGCATGCGGCGGTGGTCCAGCGCCATCGGTCTACCGAATCCTCGCCCCTCCGCCGGCTCGGTATCGGCCCGGTCGCGTGCGGCCTCCGCCACCAGCCGCGCCTCGTAGAGCAGCTCGTAGCGCTCCAGCACCCGCTCCGCATCCCAGGGCGCGCCACCAAGGCCGAAGGTGATCTCGACCCGTTCGCGCCGCTGCTGGCGAGAGCTGCCCTCGCCTGCCTCCGTCCACTCGCCGAGGTGAGGGGCGATCTCCCGCTCGATGATGGCCGGGCGCCCTTCGCGCCAGTCCTCCCAGGGCAGGTATCGGTAGGCACCGGTCCAGCGGGCGGAGCCGCGGCCGCCCTCCCCCTCACGCACGAGCGCCAGGTAGGCGACCGAGATGGCGCGCGCTCCGCCGTGCCGCTCCGTGGAATCCCGGTAGCGGTCACCGAAGGTGTAGAGCTGCTCGACGTAGCCGAGCTCGAGGCCGGCCTGCTCGCGCACCATCGTGCGCAGGCCGAGCTCCAGGGTGGGGTGGCGCTCCGGCTCCAGCGGGGCGAAAGGGAGCGCGTCGACGGGCGCGCCGCGCGCGCTTCCCTCCAAGGCAGCGGCGAGGGTGAGGATGCGCGGATCGCCCTCGGTGACCGCCACCACCACCACGTTCATCCCCACCGCCACCTGCGGGGGCGTGTCCGGTCTCCCGTTGGTCATCTCCTCGCGAATCGGCGGGCGGTCATCGCCTCCTGCCGCCGACGGTGTGGTGTCCCGGAGCTACTCGACGGTGAAGTCGTTCGAGGTCACCGTCCACATCACCTGCGCCCCGCCCCCTCGATCGATCCCCAGGCGCAGGCGGAAGACGCCGCGCTGCTGCACCATCTGGACCCCGGCGACGCGGGCGCTGGGAGCCAGCTGCAGCGGCACCATCATCTGGTTGCCGGGGCAGGCGTCGCCACTGAACTGCTCCCATCCCGCTCCTTCCCTGCGGTCCAGCGCCGCCATCACCCGCTCCCCGCAGCGGTGGATCGCCACCTCGCGGGTGCCGCGATTCTCGATGGTGAACTGAACCGACACGGGGATGGTGGCCGAGGGACGCACGTAATAGGAGGCGTCCGTCTCCACGTGAATCGCCTCGAGCGGGGAGGCAGCCTCGGTCGTGAGGCTGTCGCACGCCGGAAGCGCCAGCAGGCTTGCCGCGGCAATCGCAAGAAGTCGCATTGGATCTCCAGCCAGTAAAGAACAGTGACGAAGGGCGAGTCTCTTTCTGGCTGCTGTAACGATTCGGGAGATGAGGGTCTGACGGATGCAGGGCCCTCACCCTCTAGCCCCCTCTCCGGAACGGCGCCCTCACCCCCTGGCCCCCTCTCCGGAACGGCGCCCTCACCCCCTAGCCCCCTCTCCCAATTCTGGGAGAGGGGGAACATGATCCTGCCAAGCCTCGGCTCCTCAGCCGTGGCAGGATCTGCAGTGCTCCCCTCCCCCACGAGGGGCCGGGGGAGGGGGCTCCCTCATGAACTCTGTGCCTGCGGCTCGCGCGCCGGTGGCGTCTCCGGTTCCAAACGTACCGCGCCCGCCTCGGGCTCGATGCCCTGACCGCGGCTCTCCGCCCAGGCCTGGGTGAACTCCGCGCCCAGCAGGAGGATCATCGCCGAGTAGTAGATCCAGACCAGCATCAGCACCAGCGAGCCGGCGGCGCCGTACGCCTGGCCGGGATCGCTCTGGCCGAGGTAGAGGCCGATCAGGAACTTGCCGATGACGAAGAGCAGCGCGGTGACGAAGGCACCCACCCACACGTCGCGCCAGGCGATCACCGCATCCGGCAGAACCTTGAACATCGAGGCGAAGAGCAGGGTGAACACCCCGAGCGAGATCAGCAGGTTGATGGCGTGCAGCAGAATGTCGGAGACACCGCCCGGCACCATCGTTCCGACCGCATCACCGAAGGCGCTGAGCGCGGCACTCAGCGCGAGCGAGACGAGGAGCAGGAAGGCGATCGCGAGCACCATCCCGAAGGAAAAGACCCGCTTGAGGATGAAGTTCTTCAGCCCCCCCTTCTCCGGATCCGGCTTCACCTCCCAGGCGCGGTTCAGCGCCGCTTGCAGCTCGGCGAAGGCGCCGGTGGCGCCGAAGAGCAGCGCACCGATGCCGAGGAGGGCCGCGAGCGGTGCCCCCATGTCCGGCCGCTGCGCGTGCTCGAGCATCGCCTCGACCTCCTGTGCGCCGCCCGGCCCCATCAGGCTCTCGATCTGCGACTGGAGGGCGCCGCGCACATCCTCGGGATCGAAGATGGCGCCGACGATCAGCAGGATCAGGATGAGCAGAGACGGGAGAGAAAAGATCATGTAGTACGAGAGGAATGCGGACCGGGTGGGACAAAGGGTTCCGCCGTAGCTGCAAACCCGGTTCCACCCAGTGGCCGCTTCCTCACCACACCTGCCGACTACATTCCGTCCAGATCGTCCGCGCTGTGGACGATCTGACCGACCAGGCCGTACTCCCGCGCCGCCTCGGCGTCCAGCCAGAAGTTGCGGCGGGTGTCCTCCTCGATGCGCTCCAGCGGCTGCCCCGTCTGGCGGGCGAAGAGCCGGTTGATGCGATCGCGCATCTTGAGGATCTCCTTCGCCTCGATGTCGATGTCCGCCGCGGTGCCACCCACGCCACCGGCGGGTTGGTGCAGCAGAAAGCGGGTGTTGGGCAGGCAGAAGCGGTCCTCGCGCGGCACCGCGATGTAGATCAGCGCGCCGGCGCTCGCCACCCAGCCGGTGCCGAGCATCCGCACGCGCGGCTTGATGAAGCGGATCACGTCGTGGATCGTGTCGCCCGACTCGACGTGGCCGCCCTGCGAGTTGACGAACATCGTGATCGGCTCGTCCGACTCCGATGCCAGCGCGACGAGCTGCGCGATGACGTTCGCCGCCAGCCGTTGGTTGACCTCGCCGCTAATGATCAGGGTGCGCGACTTGAAGAGCCGCTCCCGCACGGGATCCGTGATGGTCGAGGGCAGCATGCCATCCGAGGGAAGCTGCTCCTCCCGCTCCCGCTCTCGCTCCCTCTCCCGCCGTAACTCCGTCATGATTCCTCCGCTCGTTGAGGTTCGAACTTCCAAGCGGGAGGAAAGCTATGCGTCGTCGGCCTCGACCGCCATCCGCAGCTCGCGAAAGATCCGTGCGAGGTCCTCCAGCCTGTAATGCGCGTTCAGGCCGCTCGGGTTCGGCAGAACCCAGGCCAGTGCGTCGCCGATCCGCTCCTCCTGCGGCCCGAGCACGGCGCCGCGTCGGCCGAACGCGCTGCGGTACGCGGTGATCCCCAGCACTGCCACCACGCGCGGCCGGTAGCTCCGCACCTTGAGCTCGAGCCTCCCTCCGCCCGCGGCAAGCTCCTGCGCCGACAGCTCGGCTGCGG
Source organism: Longimicrobiaceae bacterium (assembly GCA_051006015.1). GTDB lineage: Bacteria > Gemmatimonadota > Gemmatimonadetes > Longimicrobiales > Longimicrobiaceae > JBPCIT01. The sequence goes on along the minus strand of JBPCIT010000403.1, from coordinate 8,542 downwards.
TGGCGGTGGCCCGCTCGACCAGGTTGGTGATCCCATAGCCGCGTGGCAGCAGCTCGTGCTCCTCGGAGGCGGTGAGCAGCCGGTCGGTGAAGCCGGCTGCGTGCAGCGTCGGCCAGAAGCGGTTCCCCGGCCGCGCGAAGTGGTGGCCGACGGCGCCCGAGTAGAGGCCCGGGTTGATGCCGCAGAAGAGCGCCCGCAGCCCCGGCGCGATCACGTCGGGAATGGTGCGGCCCTCGGCGGCCTGGATCTCCTCGCGGGTCGGCTTGCGGAGCGGGGCCGGCATTCGTCACCTCGAACGGTCGTGGATGTGGTGGAAAGCGCGGTGGCTTCGGCTGTAGCGGCGAGCCTCCTGCGAGCGGCGCAGCCGCTCCGCCGGGCCTTCCATAGGCCCGGTGTGATGCTCTCACCAACTGTTTCCCTGGCTTGGCGCTTGCAGAACACAGGCCGCCCCGGATTCCCCCGGAGCTGGCAGGTAAGCCAGCGCGCCGGCCGTGGCAGGACGCGTAGGCGTCTGGATCTACTCGATGCAGCAAGGAGATGCACAATGGAATTCACACGCGCAGCCCAGGAGCAGGATGGATGGCCGCGTCCGTTGACCGGAGACCTGGCATATCTGCGGACCGCGATCGTCAACGTATTCTTCTACGGCCGGGCGGACGCGGGCGACCGCGCCTGGGTGCTGATCGACGCCGGACTCTACGGCACCGCCCATCAGATCGCCAGCGCGGCGGAGGAGCGCTTCGGAACCGGCAACCGTCCCGCGGCGATCGTCGTGACGCACGGGCACTTCGACCACGTGGGGGCGCTGAAGGAGCTGGCGGAGACCTGGGACGTGCCGGTCTACGCGCACGCGCTGGAGCTGCCATATCTGACCGGCCGCTCCTCGTACCCTCCGCCGGACCCCACCGTCGGCGGCGGCGCGATGGCGGCGCTCTCGTTCCTCTACCCCCGCGGCCCGATCGACCTCGGCGAGCGGGTGCGAGCGCTACCGGAGGACGGCTCGGTGCCCGGGATGCCGGGGTGGCGATGGATCCACACGCCGGGTCACACCGCCGGGCACGTGGCGTTCTTCCGGGATGAGGACCGCACGCTGATCGCGGGCGATGCGTTCGTCACCACCAAGCAGGAGTCCGCGCTCTCGGTTATGGCGCAGCGCGCCGAGGTGCATGGCCCGCCGGCGTACTACACGCCCGACTGGGGCGCGGCGCGGCGCTCTGTCGAGCAGCTCGCCGCCCTCGAGCCGCGTGTTGCGGCCACCGGGCACGGTCCGCCGCTGGAAGGGGAGGCGATGCTGCACCAGCTGCGGGTGCTCGCGCGTGACTTCGACCGGCTCGCGGTGCCCGAGAGCGGGCGCTACGTGACCCATCCCGCCCGCGCCGATGCGAGCGGCGTCACCTTCGTCCCACCGGCGCCTTCAGATCCAACGCGGCTGGCGCTGCTCGGCCTCGGCGCCGCGGTCGTGGCAGGTGCGCTGCTCGGCTCCAGATCCGGCCGGCCGAAGCGCCGGCGCCGGCCGCCTCAGGTGCACCGCCGGAGCCACCCGCCGCGCGAGCACAGGCACAGCCGGCCGCGGTAGGGCGGCTGCCGCCATGCCGCGGGTATGAAACCCCCGGCAGAAAATGGCGGGCGTCCTCCGGACGCGGACCCTGCTCGGTTTTCCGCCCGTGAGGGCGGCCGCAGTGGCGCTGCACGCAAGCGTGCACCGGAATACTCCCTGCCGGGTCGTTTATCGGCCCGGCGACGCTGCCAGCCGCGACACCAGCTGGCGCTCCTCCGGCCCGAACCAGGGGGGAGCACCGGCGGCGGCGTTCGCTGCCATGTGCCGCGGGTTCGCGGTGGCGGGAATGGCGACGTGGCAGCGCGGATCGCTCAGGATCCACTTGAGGAGCGCCTGCGTCCAGCTCTCCGCGCCAAAGGCTCGCAGCGGCTCCAGATCCCGCTCCGGGGGGCGACGGCGCAGGAGGCTCCCCTCTCCGAAGGGGCGCATCACGACAACGCCCAATCCCAGGTCCTCTGCCAGAGGAAGGATCACCTGCTCGACCTCACGCTCCAGCGGGTTGTACGGGATCTGGATGGCGGTGATGCGCTCCGTCTCCATCACGGTGCGCAGCTCGCCGAAGGCCGAAGCGGCGTAGTGCGTGGCGCCGATGGCGGTGATACGCCCCTCCTCCCGCAGCCGCTCGAGCATCTCCAGGTGAGTGCGCCAGCTCGCCAGGTTATGGATCTGGTAGAGCTCGACGTGTCCGCCGTAGAAGCGCAGCGCGCGCTCCACCTGCGCCTCGCCCTCCTCGGCGCTGCGCGTCCACACCTTGGTAGCGATCATCGCCTCCTCGCGCCGGCCTTCGAGCGTCCGCCCCAGCACGCGCTCCGCCTCGCCGTACATCGGGGAGGAGTCGAAGAAGGTCGCTCCCTCGCGCAGCGCCACGTCCACCACCTCGCGCGCGCTCCGTTCCGCCGCGTCTCCGCGCACGTCGAAGGTCTGCCACGTCCCCATCCCGACGACGGGGACCTGCAGCCCTGTCTGCCCCAGCATCCGTGTCTCCATGCGCTTCCCCTCCCCCTGCACGATCCTCGCATCTGCCGCCGGACAGCTGCCCGGAGCGACGCCGGGTGGCGAGTCACGGCAAGAGGATTGCCAGCACCCCTTGCCTTACCCGACCGGCGCCCGGGCAGCCACAGGCAGAAGGCAAGTGGCTTCCCCGCCGGTCGGATGCGGGATACCTTCCGCGGGCGGCGAGAAGATAGCCCATGCACGTGGCGTGGCTCATAGGGAGCCAGCAGTCGGATACTCTTGCGAAGAAAGGGATGGGACCTCCGCTTTCCGTTCTCGATCTGGTTCCCGTCGGCTCCGGCGCCACCGCGGGTGAGGCGCTACGCGAGACGGTGGAGCTTGCGCGGCTGGCCGACCGGCGGGGTTATGCCCGCTACTGGTTCGCCGAGCACCACAGCATCCCGAGCATCGCCAGCTCCTCCCCCGAGATCCTGATCGCGCACGTCGCCGCGGCGACCGAGCGCATCCGCAGGGAAGCCGACATTCCCACGGGCGCGGTGGGGCTGATCACCGAGCCGGAGCAGGCGGACGCGATCATCCGCGAGGGCAGGGCCGACCTGGTCTTCCTCGCTCGCGAGCTGCTGCGCGAGCCGCGCTGGCCGCTGCTCGCCGCGCACCGGCTGGGCGCCGAGATCCGCTGGCCGCCCCAGTACGAGCGGGCGCAGCCCCGTAAGTGACTGCGCGCATACAACTTGCAACAACATCTGTGTACCGGCTGCACCGGCGGTGATCGTGCCGGTCCAGCCGGTTCCTTTGTTCTACGATGAGGGGAGAAGAGCATGACATCTCTGGCTACACGCAGGTTGGGCAGCAGCGGACCCGAGATCACCCGCGTCGGATTCGGTGCCTGGGCCGCCGGTGGAGGCGGCTACGCCTTCGGCTGGGGGCCGCAGGACGACGAGGATTCGCTGCGGGCAATGCGGCACGCCTTCGAGCGCGGCATCAACTGGATCGACACCGCGGCCGTGTACGGCCTCGGCCACTCGGAGGAGGTCGTCGGCCGACTGCTGCGGGAGCTGCCTGCCGGCGAGCGCCCGTACATCTTCACCAAGTGCGGCATGGTGTGGGACGAGAAGAACCCGACCGCGCAGCCGCGGCTCGACCTGCGGCCGGAGTCGATCCGGCGCGAGTGTGAGGACTCCCTGCGGCGCCTGGGCGTGGAGACGATCGACCTTTACCAGTTCCACTGGCCGGACGAGACCGGCACCCCCATCGAGGACTCCTGGGGCGAGATGCTCCGCCTCGTCGAGGAGGGCAAGGTGCGCTGGGCGGGCGTCTCGAACTTCGACGTGCCGCTGCTCGAGCGCTGCGAAGCCATGCGCCACGTCGATTCGCTCCAGCCCCCCTTCTCACTGATCCGGCGGGAGGTGGCAAAGGCCGAGCTTCCCTGGTGCGCCGAGCACGGCACGGGGGTGATCGTCTACAGCCCGATGCAGTCGGGGCTGCTGACGGAGCGCTGGACCCTTGACCGCGTCAACTCGCTGGCGCCGGACGACTGGCGGCGCGGCTCCTCCCACTTCCAGTCGCCGAACGTGGAGCGCAACCTCGCGCTGCGCGACGCGCTCGGCCCGGTCGCCGAGCGTCACGGCACCAGCATCGCCAGCGTGGCCGTCGGCTGGGCCCTCGCCTTGCCCGGCGTGACGGGTGCCGTCGTGGGGGCGCGCGCACCGGAGCAGGTGGATGGTTGGATCGACGCCGCCAGCCTGGAGCTCGCGGAGGAGGATCTTGACGAAATCCCCCGGGCGATCCAGGCTACGGGAGCGGGCGCGGGACCGGCGCACCCGAACGAGGGAGCGTCCTCCGGTGCTCGCTTCGCTGGCGCATCCGCGCGCTGAGGACGACGCCCGGTCGTGGTGACAGCTCCCGGTGAGGAAAACCGGTCGTACGAGCCATGCCCGAGCGTCGCCACCTCCGTATTCCATGTACCCTCGACCGCTAGCCCGTGATATGCGCCTGCGCAACTTCGAAAGCCGTTTCTTCGTCGTCCTCGTGCTCGCCACGACGGCGTTCTTCCTCTGGATGGTGTGGAGCTTCCTGCAGCCGGTGTTCTGGGCGGCCGTCTTCGCAGTGCTCTTTCAGCGCCTCTTCCTGCGCCTGGAGGAGCGCCTCAACGGACGACGCAGCCTGGCCGCTCTCCTCGCCACCCTTTCGGTCATTCTCGTCGTCGTGCTTCCGTTCGCACTGCTCGTGACGGCGGTAGCGCGACAGGCACTCTCGCTCTATCAGCGCATCGCAGAGGGCGACATCAACCTCTACGCTCCGATCGCCCTGGTCGAACGGTGGCTTCCCACACTCACGGGTACCCTCGCGCAGTACGGGATCGGAATGGAGCAGCTGCGAGCCTCCCTGCAGACCGCGGCGGTCTCCGGCTCACAGTACATCGCCGCGCGTGCACTCGCCGTGGGGCAGAATGTCCTGGCTGTGGCGGTTCTCTTCGGTTTGATGCTCTACTTCCTCTTCTTCTTCTTCCGGGATGGAGATCGCATCCTCCGGGGCGTCGTCCGCGCCCTGCCGATGGGAGATGACCGGGAGAAGCGTCTCATGCGAAAGTTCGCGGAGGTCTCGCGCGCGACCGTGAAGGGAACGCTGGTGGTGGCGGCGGTGCAGGGTGTAATTGGCGGACTACTCTTCTCCCTGGTCGGCATCGAGGCTGCCGTTTTCTGGGGCGTGGCCATGGGGATCCTGTCCCTGCTCCCCGCCATCGGATCCGCACTGATCTGGGTTCCGGCAGCCGTGATCCTGTTCGCCACCGGAGCGATCTGGCAGGGGATCGTGCTCGTCGTGGGCGGCACCCTGGTCATCGGGCTGGTGGACAATGTCCTCCGACCACTACTGGTCGGGCGTGAGACCCAGATGCCGGATTATCTGGTGCTCCTGGCCACCCTGGGCGGCCTTACCGTCTTCGGGCTCGCCGGCTTCGTGGCAGGGCCGATCGTCGCCGCGCTCTTTCTGGTAATGTGGGAGATGTTCGCCGACGAATACGCTCCGCTCGATTCCTCAGAGATACCCACAGCCCCCACGGCGCCTCCAGATGGTGCGCCCCAGCTGGCACCGGTAGAGGTCGAGGTGGATGGAGCCGGCCCTTCTTGAGATGCCTTGGCGGACAAGCGAAAGCCCGGCAACTCCTTGGATGCCGGGCTTTCGTTCGTCTTCCTCTCACATCGGACCGCTACGCCACCGCCCGCCGCCGCACCGCCTCCAGCACCTCGATCAACGCATCCACCTGCTCGGAAGGGAATACGCCCTCAACGCCGTGGGGGTTGAGGTCCGTGAAGGGGGAGTCATAGAGCAGCGCGGCGGGCATGAAGCCGCGCTCGGTCAGGTGGTCGACGATCAGGTTCACGAACTCGATCTGGTTCGCGCTCGGGGTCCTGCCATCGAGGAAGCCGGCAAGCGCCTCCTTCGCGGCCGCCCTGTCCAACCCGACCAGCGAGCGCACGAAGAGGCCGAGGCCCTGGCTCTCCTCCTTCGCACGCTGCACGTCTGCCGGCGAGCCGATGCCGCTCTCCGCGAGGATGCGCTCCAGCTCGGCGAGGTCGGTGGGGGTGAGCGGATGGTTCAGCCGCAGCTTGCGGATGGCGAGGTGATCCTGATGCGCGCGCAGGAAACTGCGCGCCTTGGCGCGGAACCTCTCGAAATCCGTGGCCGGGGTCAGGCCGGGTAGCTCTATGCCCGCTTCGAAGCCCATCTCGTCCTCGAAGTCGGTGTAGATGGGTCTGCGCTGCCGCTTATCGATCAGCCGCACCAGATCACGCAGCCGGCGGCGCACCGATTCGAGCATCGGCAGGGTCGCGTCCGCCCACCACGCCTCCGTCTGCAGATCCTGGATTAGCGGCAGCTGCTGGCGCACCATCGGGATGGCGGATTTCTCCTCCAGCAGCCCTGCTACGGAGACGACCAGGGTGCGCAGGCGCTCGAAGCCGGGCTCCGCGCGCAGGAGGGCGAGCTGCAGGTAGAGGAGGAGCAGATCGAAGCGCTTCGCCTCTTCCGCCTCGAAGGGTAGCTCCGCGGGTAGCCCCGCGACCTCCTCGGAAAGCTCGGTCAGCTTCTCGGGCGAGAGCTTCAGCCACGCTTCCGGCTTCGCGTAGTTCTCGACCAGCCGCCGCCGGGGACGGACGACGAAGTTCTCCAGGTTCATCGCCGCCACCTCGCGCTGCAGCCGCTCGGCGAGCGCGCGGCGAAGCTCCTCCTCGCTCTCCGGATCGCCGAACGGGGCCGGCGACTCCCCGACCGCGCCGCCCGTGCCCTCGGCGGCGAGCTTCCTGTCCAGCTCCGCGATCAGCTCCAGGCGCGTCCGGAAGAGCCGCTTACCGAGCGGCTCGCCTGCCGCACCGTCGGTGGTGTCGAGGTTCTGGCTGAAGAACTCCAGGTTCTGGCAGTAGTCGAAGAGGTAGAAGAACTCCTTGTCCTGCCCCGGGCCGAAGAGGTCGGGGGTCAGCCGCGTGCCGCGCCCGACCATCTGCCAGAACTTGGTCTTCGAGCGCACCAGCTTGAAGAAGACCAGGTTGACCACCTCCGGCACGTCGATGCCGGTGTCGAGCATGTCTACCGAGATGGCGATGTGCGGCGGCTTCTCCTTGTTCGAGAAGCCGTCGATAAGCGTCTGCGCGTATTTGGTCTCGAAGGTGATGACGCGGGCGAATGCGCCCCGGTAGTGCGGGTAGTTGGCGTCGAAGCGCTCGGCGATGTAGTCGGCGTGAGCCTGGTTCTTCGCGAAGACGATAGTCTTCCCCAGGCGGTCGCCGCCCGCGACCTTGAGCCCGCGCGTCATCAGGTGCGCGAGCACCTTGTCCACCGTGTCCTGGTTGAAGAGCCACCGGTTGACAGCCTCGGCCTCCACGCGGTCGGGGATCTCGCCCTCCTCGTCCCACTCCAGCGCGTCCCACAGCTCCTTCTCCTCCTCCGAGAGATCGTCGTAGCGGATCCCGTGGCGGTGGAACTTCAGCGGCACCGACACCGCCTTCGGCGGCACGAGGTAGCCGTCGCGCACCGCCTCCTCGAGCGCGTAGGCGTCCGTCGGCACGCCGTCCTCCAGGTCGAAGAGGCCGTAGGTGTTGCGGTCCACCTCGTCCTTCGGCGTCGCGGTCAGTCCCACGAGCAGTGCGTCGAAGTAGTCGAAGATGGCGCGGTACTTCTGGAAGACCGAGCGGTGCGCCTCATCGATCACGACCAGATCGAAGTGGCCGACGCCGAAGCGACGCTGGCCGTCGCGGGTCTCGTCGATCAGCCCCATCATCGTCGGATAGGTCGAGACGAATACGCGCCCTTCCACATCCTTCTCCTCGACGAGGTTCACGGGAGCGGCATCGGGGAGATACCGCTTGAAGGCGTTCACCGCCTGCGTGACGAGCGCCTTGCGGTCGGCGAGGAAGAGGACGCGCTTGGCCCAGTTGCAGCGCATGAGCAGATCGGCGAGCGCGATCACCGTGCGCGTCTTGCCGGCACCGGTGGCCATCACCAGCAGCGCCTTACGCTCGCGGCCGCGCTCGAAGGCCTCGGCGACGCGGCGGACGGCGCGGGTCTGGTAGAAGCGTTCGACGATCTCCGGGTTGATCTCCGCCTGCCCGAGCGGCTTGCGGCTAGCGCGCCGCTGGATGAGCAGCTCCAGCTCATCCTGCTTGTAGAAGCCCTGGACCTGCCGGGGCGCGTAGCTGGCGTCGTCCCACAGCCAGTGCTCGTAGCCGTTGGAGTAGAAGATCACCGGCCGCTGGCCGAACTGCCGCTCCAGGCAGTCGGCGTAGAGCTTCGCCTGCTGCTGCCCCACCCGCGGATCGCGGCGGGTGCGCTTGGCCTCGACGAGCGCCAGCGGCTTGCCGTCGTCGCCCCAGAGCACGTAGTCCACGAACCCGGTCTCCCGCTGGTTGGGCATGCCGGCGACCTCGAACTCGCGGTCGCGCGGCTGGTCCAGCGCCCACCCCGCTTCCTTCAGCAGCAGATCGATGAAGTAGTCGCGGGTCGCGGCCTCGGAGTAGTCGTGCGTGTCCGGCCGGG
>JBPCIT010000402.1:0-7417 GCA_051006015.1 Longimicrobiaceae bacterium | reverse complement strand
CCATGCCTCGTGCAGCCTCACTGCTCCGGCGCGGCCGCCTTTGCGGCGCGCGCCGGGCAGCTGCTCCGGAGGAGACGATGCGAAGCGTGCTACTGGCGCTCGTGATGGCGCTGATCCCCGCCGCGCTCTTCGCGCAGGGGTGGATCGAGCCGCGGCCCGGATCGGCACAGGAGAGCGGGGTGGTGAAGGTGCGCACCGCCGTGTCGGTGCGGGTGAGCGACCGCGTCGCCCGCGTCGAGGTCGAGGAGTGGTTCCAGAACCGCGGCGGCGGCCTGGGCGAGGGGGACTACCTCTACCCGCTACCAGGGGAGGCGGTCTTCAGCAACTTCTCCCTCTTCCAGGGCGACCAGGAGCTGCGCGGCGAGACGATGGATGCCAGCCAGGCTCGCGCCATCTACGAGGAGATCGTGCGCCGCAAGCTGGATCCCGCGCTGATCGAGCTGGTGGGCCACGGGCTGATCCGCGCCCGGGTCTTCCCCTTCAATCCCGGTGAGACCCGCAAGATCACCCTGCGCTACACGCAGCTTATGCCGCGCGCGGGCGACGCGCTGCACTTCCGCTACGCGGCGGGCGCCCGCCACGCCGGCTTCGACCGCTCCGCCGAGGGCGCGATCGGCCCGCGGCGCGTTGCCGAGCGGGCGCCGCTCACCTTCACCCTGAGCGCCGAGGAGGGCGCGAGCTTCCGCGATCCCTTCTCGCCCACGCACGAGGTGCGGGTGACGCGCGACGGGAGTCGCCTCACCGTGCGACCTGCCGGCTCACTGGAGGGGGATTTCGACCTCTTCCTCCCGCTGGCGCGCGGGCTGGTCGGGATGACGCTCGCCACGCACAGCCCGGCGCCGGGCGAGGACGGCTACTTCATGCTCACCCTCTCGCCCGCCGAGGCGCGCGGCGCGACGGTGCCGCGCGACCTGACGGTGGTGCTGGACGTCTCCGGCTCGATGTCCGGGAGCAAGATGGAGCAGGCGCGGCAGGCGCTGCGGCAGCTCCTTGGCACGCTCGGCACTGGGGATCGCTTCCGGCTCATCTCCTTCAGCAGCGGCGTGACCGCCTACCGGCCCGAGTGGACGCCGGCCACGTGCGAGGAGATCGGCGCCGCGCGGCGCTGGGTGGACGACCTCGAGGCGAACGGCGGCACCAACATCTCCGGCGCGCTGACCGAGGCGTTCCGCGCGCGCAACTCGGACGCGCACCTGCCGATCGTGGTCTTCATCACCGACGGCCTGCCCTCGGTGGGCGAGCAGAACCCCGAGCGCATCGCGCAGCAGGCGGAGCAGTCACGCGGCCGGGCGCGGGTCTTCGCCTTCGGCGTCGGCTACGACGTGAACACCTACCTGCTGGATCGGCTGAGCGCCGCCGGGCGCGGCAGCACGCAGTACGTGGGCCCCGAGGAGGACGTCGAGGTGGCGCTCGGCACGCTCGCCGCCAAGATCCGCCACCCGGTGCTCACCGATCTGGAGATCGCGCAGGCGCCGGTGCGGCTGAAGGAGGTCTACCCGGGCCCGCTGCCCGACCTCTTCGCGGGTGAGGAGCTGGTGATCTTCGGCCGCTACGACTCGACTGCGCTCGCCGCCGGGCGAGCGGAGTCGAGCCAGGGTCCGCTGGTGGTCACCGGCCGCCGCGACCGCCGCGAGGAGCGCTTCAGCGTCGAGGGCCGCTTCCCCGCGCACGAGCTGGCGAACGACTTCATCCCCCGCCTCTGGGCCTCGCGCAAGCTGGGCGTGCTGGCGCAGCAGATCCGCCTGAACGGCCGCAACCCGGAGCTCGAGCAGGAGATCCGCGAGACCGCGCTGCGCTACGGGCTGCTGAGCGAGTTCACCTCCTACCTGGTGCAGGAGCCGCTGGAGGCCGCGGCGGGGCGGCCGGTGCTGCATCGCCAGCCACAGGCGGTCGCCCTCGAGGGGCTCGTGGTCACCGGTGCCGCCGCGGTGCGCTCGGCCGACCGCGCCCGCCGCCAGCGCGACACCCGCACCGCCGCCGACGTCGCGGCCGCGGAGGCGAGCCTGTCGGCGTCCGCGCCCGCGCCGGCGAAGGCCCGCACGGTGGCGGGGCGGCACTTCACCCTGCGGGAGGGGATCTGGACGGACCAGGGGCACACCGCCTCGCAGCGGGTGGTACATATCGAGCCGTTCAGCCGCGCCTACTTCGACCTGCTGCGGCTCGCGCCCGAGCTCAGGCCCTACCTCGGCAGCTTCGAGCGGGTGCTGGTGGCGGGGAGCCGTGCGAGCCTCCGTGTCGCGCCGGGCGGGCGGCAGCAGCTGAGCGCGGCCGAGCTGGCGGCGCTGGTGCGCGACTTCCGTGGCCGGTGAGGGAGAGCCGTGAGCGTAGACTGGGCAGCCGTGTACCGCGCGAGCTATAGCGAGCTGGTCCGCTTCCTCCACCGCAAGGTGTGGGATGCGGACCGGGCGCAGGATCTCGCGCAGGAGACCTTCGTGCGTGCCATGAGCCACGAGCCCGACAACCCGCGCGCCTGGCTCTTCCGGGTCGCCACCAACCTGGCGCGCGACGAAGCGCGCCTGGTGATCCGCCGCAAGAAGCACCTGGCGCTGCTGCGCACCGAGGCCGAAACGATCAAGCCGCCGGTGCCCGCCCCCGCACAGGCGCTCGAGCAGAGCGAGCGGATGGAGGGGGTGCGCCGCGCGCTCGAGCAGCTCGGCGAGCGCGACCGCGAGGTGCTGCTGCTGTGGGACGCGGGCCTGAGCTACACGGAGATCGCGGAGCAGACGGGGCTGAGCCCCGGTGCCATCGGGACCACCCTGGCACGCGCGCGCAAGCGGCTGGTCGAAGCCCATACTGCCCTGGAGGAGAAGCATGTTGCACGTGGATGACGGGCAGCTGCACGCATATCTGGATGGAGAGCTGGCCCTGCTGGATGCGGCGAGGGCGGCCGAGATCGAGCGGCACCTCGCCTCCTGCGCCGAGTGCCGCGCGCGGCTCGAGGAGGAGCGCGCCACGCGGGAGCGGGCACACGCGATCCTGCGCGGCTCTGGACCGGTCGGTCTGAGCGAGCCCGCCTTCGAAGCACTCGCAGCGCGCACCGCCGCCGCTGTCCCGCCGCGGTCGGCTTCACGGCGCGTGCGTCCAGCCGCGGCGCTCGCCTGGGCGGCGAGCATCGTGCTGGCGCTCGGGCTCGGCTGGTTCGGACGCGAGCTGCTGCTGCGCCCTTCCGAGCTGCAGGTAGCGGCCGAGGCGACCTCGGCAGATGCGGCCTCGCTTCCCGAGACGCGCGCCGCCGAAGCCGCGGAGTCCGATACCCGGCCGCTCGCCGCGGCAGCGCCCCCGCAGGTCGAAACACCGGCACAGTCTGATGCCGCGGCGCCAACGGCTGCCGCTCAGTCCACCCCACCTGCGCGCCTCCCGGAGCCGCGCGCCGCCGCGGTCGCGCGCGGGCGGGTGATCGGCGAGTCCGGAGCAGGGATTCCCAACGTCCAGGTCTACATTCCCGCGGCGAACGCGGGCACGCTGACCCGCGCCGACGGCAGCTACACCCTGCAGGTTCCGGCCGGCCACATTCCCCCCTCCGGTGAGCTAGCGATCCGCGCCACAGTCATCGGCATGCAGACGGCGACACAGCAGGTGGTGCTGAAGCCCGGCGAGGAGGTCGCGCAGGACTTCGAGCTGCGCCCGGCCACACTCGCGCTCGAGGAGATCGTCGTCACCGGCGATGCAAGGCCGACATTGGAGCGGCAAGCACCCCCACCCACGGCCCGCGCCGCCGCGCTCGCGGCCGCCGCCGGAGAGCTGCGCTGGGAGCCGGTCGAGCGCCCGGAGGCGGAGCGCCGCCTTGGTGGCCGCCTGCGCCTGGTGCCCGGCCTGCGGGTGGTCGCCATCGCCGCAACGGTCGAGCAGGGCGCGACGCTCGTCCGCACCCTGCAGGAGCTGGAGGGCGGCGGCACCCTCGAGCTGCTGCAGCGCCGGGAAGCGGCCGGCGATGAAGCCCTCGCACTCGCGCGGCAGCCGGCGAGGCGCGCGCAGCGGGAGGCCGCCGCCCCCGTGCCCCTTGCGATGGATGCGGCCGCCGCTGAAAGCCTCACCACGATCGAGATCCGGCGCGACGGGTACCGCATCACCGCCAGGGCGCCGCTCCCCGCCGACTCGCTGCGAGCGCTGCTGGCGCAGGTGCAGTAGGCCCTCACCCCGTAGCCCCCTCTCCCGCATGCGGGAGAGGGGGAACAGTTTCACGCTGATCGAAGTGGCATGGATCGCGCAGCCGGCGAGGAAGAACGAGCATCACTTCGCCACCGCAACCGACCCTACGAGCCATGAGCGCGAATACTGCGGCGCAGGAGCAGGCGCCGCTCCTGAATCACACCCGCGTCACCGCGCCGGAGCGCGAGCCCGAGCGCTGGCTGCTGGTGCTGCACGGCATCTTCGGCAAGGGCCGCAACTGGAGCTCGATCGCGCGGCGGGTGGTCGAGGCGCGCCCCGAGTGGGGAGCGCTGCTGGTGGATCTGCGGCTGCACGGCGAGTCGCGCCACTTCCGACCGCCGCACACGGTCGAGACCTCGGCGGAGGACCTGCACCGGCTGGTGGACCACCTCGAACTTCCCGCCGCCGGGGTGCTGGGCCACTCGTTCGGCGGGAAGGTGGCGCTCGCCTATGCGCGTGAGCGTCCCGAGGGCCTCGCACAGCTCTGGGTGATCGATTCGACTCCGGCGATCAAGGTGCCCTCGGGCGCGGCCTGGCGGATGATCGAGACGGTGCGCACGCTCCCCGAGGAGTTCGGCTCGCGCGCGGAAGCGGTCGAGGCACTGCAATCCCACGGCTACGCGAAGGGGCTGTCGCAGTGGATGACGATGAACCTCGAGGTGGACGACGACGTCTACCGCTGGACGCTGAACTGGAACGCGATGGAGGCGCTGCTCGAGGACTTCTTCCGCACCGAGCTGTGGGAGGCCGTCGAGAACCCACCCGGCGAGGTTGAGCTCCACTTCGTGAAGGCGACCGCGTCGGACACGCTGGACGAGGAGGCGGTGCGGCGGCTGGAGGCGGCGGAGCGCGAGAACGGCCGCGTCTTCCTGCATCACCTCGAGGGCGGCCACTGGATCAACACCGACAACCCGGACGCGGTCGTCGAGCTGCTGACCTCCACCCTTTTCTGACCGCTCGCGGAGCTCTGCCACACGGCGATATGTCCTGGAGCGCGTGACCGTGCTATTCTTCCGCGTCTCGCGCATCGCAGGATGTCGGGGAGCGCGTCCCGGCTCCGCATCCACGATCCCTGGAGGAAGCGAAAGCAATTGGCGCTCTTCACGGACGATCCGGACTTCGCGCGTACGCTGCTCCCCGCCGGCACCGCGCCCGCCCTGACTCCGTACCATACGACGGAGCCTGCGACCGAACCGCTCCTGGCCGCCTTCTTCGCCGAAGCCACCTCCGTTCACGCCGCCCCCACCGACGATTCGTTCTGGTGCCACCTGCTGGTCACCGGCTTCGCCGCCGCCTCGCAGTACGAGCGGCTCATCCGCCTCGCCCGCACTGCAGCCGGGATTCCCCACGGAGTAGCGTGCGTGGCCCGAACCGGGTGCGGCTTCCAGGGATTCCACGGCCGTTCCTGGCAGGGAGCGGCCGGCAACCTGCACCTGGCGGTGCACCTGGCGCCGCTGCGCGCGATCGAGCGCTTCGAGTCGGTCTTCCTTGCGCTCGCCGCCCTGGCGACCATCGAGGCGCTCGACGCCGTTCCCGGAATGAAGGGGCTCGCGCGCATCAAGTGGGTGAACGACATGCTCGTGCACGGCGCCAAGGTCGCGGGGGTGCTGGCCCATACGCAGACGCGCGGCGCCACGGTGACCTCGGTGGTGCTCGGCATCGGCATCAACGTCGAGAGCACGCCCGTCGTCCCCCCGACGGCGTTCGTCCCCGCCGCCGGCTCGCTCCGCGAGTTTGCCGCCGCTCCCGATGCGGTCGGTCTGCCTGCTGTGCTGTGGGGTGTGCTGCGCGCGATCGAGCGCAACTACCGGCTGTTGCTGGAGGAGGGGTACCGCCCGCTGGTCGAGCGCTACCGTGAGCGCTCGGCGGTGCTCGGCGAGGAGGTCGTCATCAGCTCCGACGATGCCGCCGAGGTCCCGCACGTATTGGCCGCCGGCCGCGTCGTCGCCATCGGCGAGGGGCTCGAGCTGCGGCTGGCGGGCCGAGCGGAGCCGATTACGAAAGGCAGGCTGATCCTCGGATCGGCCGCGCAGGAGATGCTCGCCGGCGATCCCACCGGCGCGCGGCGCGAGAACGCCCCGGCTCGACGCTCGCCATGACCGAGCCCGACCTGCTTACCATCTCCGTCACCGCGTTCATTGCCGTCATCGTGCTGCTCGCGCTGCTGGCGGGGGTGATCCGCGCGTTGACGGCAATCTTTCCGGACGTGGCGGTCTCACCTGAAACGGACGCCGCGGGTCCCGACGGCGCGCTGCTCGCGGCGATCCACGCCGCGGCGTCGCTCGCCCATCCCGGCACCCGCGTCACGAGAATCGAGGAGATGCGATGATCTTCACCGAGAAGCCCAGGCGCATCCGGGTGATGTTCACCCCCTTCCGCGACGGCCTGCAGAGCACCTTCGGCGGCAAGGTCCGCCTCGAGGACTTCCTCCCCGCGATGGAGGCCTCGGCCGAGCTGGGGATCCGCCACTTCGAGTTCGGCGGCGGCGCGCTCTTTCAGGCGCCCTTCTTCTACCTGGGGCAGAACCCCTTCGACAACATGCGGCGGATACGCGACGCGGTAGGGGCGGATGCCGACCTGCAGATCCTCACCCGCTCCGTCTCCGGTGTAACGCTCACCAACCAGTCGCCCGAGGCGCTGGCGCTGCAGGCGCGGTTGATGGCGGGCGCGGGCACCACGGTGGACCGCAACTTCGACTACATGAACGACGTGCGCAACCTGGTGCGCACCGGCCAGCCAATCGTGGACGCGGGGATGCACCACCAGGTGGTGATCGCGCTGATGGGGCTGCCCTTCCACTCCGACCGGGTACACACGCCCGAGTTCTACATCGACATCGGCCGGCAGATCCTCGAGAGCGGGATGCACGTCGATAGCATCTGCCTCAAGGACGCCAGCGGCACGACCGACCCGGTGACCATCTACCGCACCGCGGTGGGGCTGAAGAAGCGGATGCCGCCGGAGATGCCGCTCTGGATGCACACCCACGACACCGCGTCCACCGGCGTGGCGTGTTACATGGCCGCGATCCACGGGGGGTGCGACGGGGTGGACCTCTCGATCCGTCCGCTCGCGGCCGGCACCTCGCAGCCGGATGCGCGCGCGCTGGCGCACTCGCTCAAGGGCACCGGCTACACACTGGATCTGCCGGTCGAGAAGCTCCCCCGTATCGAGGCGATGCTCGAGGAGCTGCTCGCCGACTACGAGTTCAACCCTACCACCACCACGCCCGACGCGCGGGTGCTCGGCTTCCCGATGCCTGGCGGCG
>JBPCIT010000401.1:0-4812 GCA_051006015.1 Longimicrobiaceae bacterium | reverse complement strand
CCGGAGGACGGCCGTAGTGGCGCTGCACTGCGTGCACCGGACTACTCCAGACGGGTCGTTTATCGGCCCGGCTGCTGCCGACGCCCGCTTCGGCGCCTAATCGTCCCTAGAGCCGATCTCCAGGCGGCGCAGCAGCTTCTGCAGACTCTGGCGGTGGAGGCCGAGCACGCGTGCAGTTGCAGAGACGTTGCCGCCGTGGCGTTCGAGGGCGGCGGCGAGGAAGGAGCGATCGAAGGCTTCTACGGCGCGGGCGCGAGCCTCGGCGTAGGGCAGCTCGGCGAGTGCTGCGTCCGCCGGCCGGAGCGGCGCCGAGGCACCGGCGATCGACGCGGGGAGGTCGCTCAGCTCGATGGCGTCGCCCTCCGCGAGCACCACGGCACGCTCGAGAGCATTGCGCAGTTCGCGCACGTTGCCGGGCCAGTCGTGGGCGAGGAGCGCCCGGCGCGCGGGCTCGGCGATTCCCAGGGAGCCGCGGCCATGGCGGGCGGAGAAGTCACGCAGGAAGTGCGCGGCGATGGCGGGGATGTCGCCCCGCCGGTCGCGCAGCGGCGGCAGCTCGAGGGTGATCACTCGCAGCCGATAGAGGAGATCCTCCCGGAAGGCACCCTCCGCGATCAACCGATCGAGCGGCCGGTGCGTGGCGGCGATCACCCGCACGTCCACCGTTGTGGGGCGAGTGGCGCCCACGCGCGTGATCTGTCGCTCCTCGAGCGCGCGCAGCAGCTTCGCCTGCGCCGGAAGGGCCAGATCCCCGATCTCGTCGAGGAAGAGGGTACCTCCGTCCGCCGCCTCGAAGAGCCCCTCCCGGTCGCGGTCCGCGCCGGTGAAGGCGCCGCGCAGGTGCCCGAAGAGCTCGCTCTCGACCAGCTCGCCGGGGAGCGCCGAGCAGTTGAGGGCAACGAATGGCCGCTTCGCGCGCCGGCTCTCCAGGTGCAATGCGCGGGCGACCACCTCCTTGCCGGTGCCGCTTTCGCCGGTGATCAGCACCGTCACGTCGGCGGGCGCGGCGCGGCGGATGATCCGGTACACCTCCCGCATCGCCGGCGAGTCGCCGATCAGGCCGCGGAACTCCCCCGCCAGCTCCTCGCGCAGCCGCACGTTCTCGGCGCGCAGCGCCAGCACCTCGCGCGCGCGCCGCACGATGGCGCGGATCTCCTCGTTGTCGAAGGGCTTGGGGACGTAGTCGTAGGCACCTGCCTTGAGGGCACGCACCGCCGCCCGCTCGTCGCCGAAGGCCGTCATCAGCACGAATAGCGTCCCCGGATGCCGTGTGACGACCTCCTCGAGGAGCTGCATCCCGTTCATCGCGGGCATGCTGAGGTCCGAGATCACCAGATCCGCCGCCTGCCCCTCCAGCGCGGCCAGCGCGGCGGGGGCGTGCTCCGCCTCGCGTACCTGGTGCCCCTCGCTCTCGAGCAGCTCGACCAGCGAGAAGCGGATCGAGCGCTCGTCGTCCACCACGAGGATCCTCATGCGCCGGGAGAGCTGCCGATGCGAGTGAAAGGGTGATGGCTCAGGCTCGGCCGCTGGACCCGGGCGGCCGGCGAACCAGCCCGACCCCGAGCGTCAGCAACCCTACCGTCAGTACCACCGCGCCCACGTAGGCTAGATAGATCATGGCGTTGGGCTCCGTAGCGTCCGGAGTGAGCACGGAGAAGAAGAAGGCGACGGGGAGCAGCATGGCAGCGGCGGGGATGGCGAAGCGCACCAGCTTCCGCGCACCCTCGGAGAGCGTTGCCTCATCGACGTAGCGGAGCGCCAGCAGCGAGAGGATGAGGAGAACCCCCGCGTGCGCGTGCCCCGCGCGCCAGAGGTCCTGCCGCAGCGGATTCGCCATGTACTCCGGGTCCCCGATCAGCAGCGTCAGGATGCTCACGCCCCCGAACGCGACCGTGGGCAGAACGATAATCAGGATACCGGCGAGCCGGCGGGATGCAGGACTCATGAGCGAATCCGGGAACGCCCGGGGAGCGAAGACAAAAGGCAGAGGAGCACATGGCTATCGGACACGATCCGCATCACGCCGCGAAGCTCACCACCTCGACGGTGCGGCCAACGGCAAGGCTATGGCGGTGCAGCTTCAAGCGTTCGATTTCGTGCAGCGTTTCAGCGGTGAGGTAGCTCTCGCCGCACGTCGGACAGCTCACGATCGGGATGTTCTCGATCACGAGGAGGTCATCGCCTCTTCCGTAGCTGCGACTGACCCTGCGAACGCGCACCCCGGCAGCTCCGCAGAGATTGCACCGCATCACTTCGTCGTTGCCGGCCGTTTCCCTTGTCATGTTCATGGCTCATACATGGTAATGATCACCATCCAACCTGTGGACCCGAATTTGGCGAGCAACTCGATCTCATCGCCAGCAACCGTACGTCCCCGGATCCGGTACTTGCTCTCACCCGTTTCACGGTCACGCTGCCGTTCCAGGATTGTACCCGTGAGGACTCCCCGCTCCCCGTCGAAGATCGTGAAGCCGTCTTCGTTCATCTCCTCTTCTGCATGAAGCGTGAGCACATATTCGCGGGTTCGGATCCGCTCCCGGAGCCGCTTCAGAACATTCTCGTATATCACCGTCTACTCGGGATAGTTGCGCTACACTACCGGAAGCGCACCTGATCGATCTGGAAGGCGAAGCCGCCGGGCTCCGGACCCCCTGAGAAGAGCAGCATCGTCAGGTCGTGGCCCTCGACGCCCTGGAAGCTGGCGATAGGGAAGTGGTACTCGCGCCAGTCGGGGCCGGCGACGAAGGGGCGCGTCGCCGGCGCCATCCCCAGGCTCTCGGCAAAGAGCATCAGCCGGTAGCTGCGGCCGTCGCCGCGCGCCTGGAAGACGATCTCCCGCCATCCGGAGAGGTTCGCCGGCTGCATCGGCTGCTCGCCCGGAAGGAAGGCCGCACCCGCCCAGGCGAAAGGAAGGCCAGGCGCGACCTCGCCGGTGATCGAGAGCGAGTGCGTGCTTCCCTCGGCGCCCCCCTCGGTGACGCGCAGCTCGGCGGTGGAGCGGCCGCCCATCATCTGGTCGGTCGAGGCGATCCAGCCCGAGCCGAAGGCGGCGGTGAGCTCGCCATTCCCGAAGTCGCTGACGAGCCCGGCCTCCGAGCCGGGAGGTGGCGGCGCGGCGCGGCGCTGCTGCGCGACCTCGTGCTCGCGCACGACCCGCGCGCGGAAGGGCTCGCGGTCCAGCTCGTAACCATGCTTCCAGACTGTCGCAATGTCGCGCGTGGCGCGGATGTCGGCGGTGGGGTCGCCGCGCACCAGCAGCAGGTCGGCGCGGCGGCCGGGCGCGATCCGCCCGCGGTACTCCAGCCCGAAGGCCGCTGCCGCCCTGGATGTCGCCGCCGCCAGCGCCTCGGTCGGCGAGAGGCCGGCGGCGACCAGCAGCTCGAGCTCGCGGTGGACGCTGGCGCCGTGGGTGGTACCGGGGTTGGGCGCGTCGCTCCCCGCCACGATCGGCACTCCCGCCTCGTGGAGCTGCCGCACCGCCGCCTGCGCATTCGGGAAGGTGGGGCGCTGTCCGCCGAAGGCCTGCCGCAGGTTGCGCCGCGTGGCCTCGAGCAGCAGCGGCGCCAGGCGCTCGTCCTCGATCAGCGAGGCGCCGCTCGGCACCCCCGAGGCACTCTCGAGCACCGTCAGGGTGGGGATGACGAAGACGCCGTGCCGAGCGGCGAAGCGCCCGAAATCCGGGCTGGGCGGCTCGTTGGCGAAGATGTGGACCAGACCGTCGGCGCCGGAGGCGATCGCCATGCGGGCGGCGGCCTCGGTGCTGACGTGGACCACCGCCCTGAGGCCCCGCTCGTGCGCCGCCTGGATCAGCGCGGCCACGGTGGCGCTGTCCAGCGCCGGCCGCTGGATGCCGTAGGCGGTGCCGGGCTCGTGGATGATCTTCAGGTAGTCCGCGCCCTCGGAGACGCGCGCCTCCACGAAGGCGCTCGCCTCCTGCGGCGAGGTCAGGGTGGGTACCTGCATTCCGTACTGGGTGCCGTGCCCGCCCGGCGCGGTGGCCGCGAAGCCGGCGGCGCGGATGTCGGCCAGGTTACGCAGCTCGCCCGGCGGCTGCCGCCGCAGATCCTGCACGAAGCGCGGCTCGGTGTGCATGTCCAGCACCGTCGTCACGCCGAAGACCAGCGACTGCTCGAGCATCTCCGGCGCGAAGGTGTGCACGTGCGCATCGATCAGCCCCGGCAGCAGCGTGTGCCCGCGTCCATCCACCACCCGTGCCCCGCGCGGCACCCGCGCCCCGCGCCCGACGGAGACGATGCTCCCCTCGCGCACCACCACCGTCGTCCGCGGGATCACGCGCTCGCCGTCGAAGACGCGCACGTCGCGGATCACTACGGTGCCGGGCTCCTGCGCGCGTGCGGCGGCGGGAGCGCCCAGGGCTGCAACGGCAATGGCGAGCAGGACCGGAATACGGATCAACCATTCGAACGGGCGAAGTATCATCATGGTGCGCTCCGGTTGAGGGTCAGATCACCGCGGTTGTGGCTGGGGAAGGTACGTCGGCGGCGCCATGATGGTTTCTGCGTCGGCCTGACCGGGCGCCGGGATCCGGATGCGGAACTCCGCCCCACCCCCCGGCGCGTCTCCCACCTCCGTGCTCCACCCCTCCTCGCGCGCCAGCCGCCGCACCACCGCCAGGCCCAGACCCGTCCCACCCGACGCGCTGTGGAAGGGCTCCCAGATACGCTCGCGCTCCTCCGGCGCGATGCCTGGGCCGCTGTCGCGCACCCGCATCTCGACGGCGCTCCAGGTCTCGTGAGCGAGGAGCTGGCCGGCGCCGCCGCGCGGGGCGTGCTGCAGGGCGTTGAGCATCAG
>JBPCIT010000400.1:0-10238 GCA_051006015.1 Longimicrobiaceae bacterium | reverse complement strand
GGGATCGCTCACCGGCGCGCGCATCAGCTTGAAGTTGGTCGCGCCCTCCGCGTTGGTGACGATGTAGAAGTGCTGGCCGTGATGATCGACGCTGTACTCGTGGTTCGGCTCGCGCGGGTGCAGGATGCGCAGCGCCTCCGCCGGGCGGTCCGCACGCAGGTAGCGCACCTCGGAAGAGGTGAAGCTGCTGGAGCCGACCAGGATGTACTCGCGGCTGCGCGTCTTCGAGAGCCAGACGCGGAAGAGCACGTCGGGCTCCTCGAAGAGCATCGCGTCCTGCGACTGCGGTGTGCCGAGAGCATGGCGCCAGACACGGTTGGGACGCTTGGCCTCGTCGGGAGTGGTGTAGAAGAGGGTGCGGTTGTCGTTCGCCCAGGCCACCCCGTAAATCCGCTCGATGCGGTCGGGGAGCAGCTCGCCAGTGGTGAGGTCCTTCACCTGCAGGGTGAAGTCCTCGTAGCCGACCGTGTCGGTGCTGAAGGCGAGCAGCCGGTGGTCGGGGCTGACGGAGAAGGCGCCGAGCTGAAAGAAGCGCGTCCCCTCAGCCAGGCGGTTCACGTCGAGCAGCAGCTCCTCCGGCGCCTCGAGGCTGCCACGCCTGCGCACGTAGATCGGATACTGCTTCCCCTCCTCGGTGCGCGAATAATAGTAGTAGTCGTCCATCCGCTGCGGCACCGTCAGGTCCGTCTCCTTGATGCGGCTGCGGATCTCCTGGAAGAGCTTCTCCTGCAGCGGCTCCGTGTGCCGCATCATCGCCTCGGTGTAGCGGTTCTCCGCCTTGAGGTAGGGGATCACTTCCGGGTGATTGCGGTCGCGCATCCAGAAGTAGTCGTCGGTGCGCACCTCGCCGTGCAGCGTGTCCACCCGAAGTGTGACGGTGGCGACCGGGGGAGTGGGGGCGGAAACCTCGCGGGCGGGGGCGGCTCCCGCTGGCGCCTGCATCCCTGTGCCGGTCGCGGCGCCCGCGCAGCCGCTGGCGGTGAGCAGCGCGGCCAGGAGCATGGAGCCACGCAGACGGCTGCCGGTGTGGAGGACTCCGGGCACCGGGCATAGGCGCGGGAAGAAGGGACGGTCCATTGCTTTTCGGCGAGGAGGGTCGAACGAGCGGCGGCCGCCGCGGAATCGTGTGCCGCTATAATGTGCAGCGGGAGGTGTAGAGGAAAGGGATCGGGTGTGGCAGAGCGCGAGTGAAACTCCTCCTCCCGCATCCCGTAGTGAACTCTAGGGAGCACCCTTTCACCGTCCTGGAGGCCGATATGCCAAACGACTCTTCGCCCGCGGGCAAGCTGCTGACCTGGTTCGTGATGATCCTGCTCGCGCTGGTCGCCTTCAAAGTGGCGACCATGCTGCTGGGGACGCTGCTCGGACTGTCGCTCTACCTGCTCTTCAACCTGGTGCCGATCATCATCGCGGTCTGGCTGCTGATGAAGGTTTGGCGCTACTTCTTCCCCCGACACGACGACTTCGACCACGCATAGGCAGCGCTAGCGCGAGAAGCCTCGCCCGAACGTAGGCCATGCACAACGGGGATCCCACCGCGGGATCCCCGTTTTGCATCCATACGGTTGCTCAGACGGTCGGCTCGCCGGGCTCCGGAGTCGTGGTAGTGTCACCCGCACCGGGCGTGGTTGGCTCCTCGGAAGCCGGACCGCGGTGCGCGCGGGACTCGAGGTCCTGCCGCAGCTCCTCGAGCTTCGTCTGCATCCGGCGCAGCATCTCGTCAATGCGCGGCTGGATGTCGGCGACGAACTGCTCCATCCTCGGCCTTGCCTCGCGCATCTTCGCATCGACCTTCGGCCTCAGCTCGTCCACCGCGGCATCGACGCGGGAGTCCAGCTCCTCGAATGCTCGCTTCACCTTGGGGCGGATCTCCTCGATCGCCGCCTCGATGCGGGCCTGGAGCTCCTCGAGGGGATCGCGCCGGCGTCCGCCTTCGTCGCTCGGGCGGCCGGTCTCGCTCTCATGTTCCATGGTTCCTCACAGGTTGTGGGTCTTGCACTTCGGAAGCACCGATCCGTACGGCGCCGGGGCCGGGGGGTTTCACCCGGCGCTGCCAAGGCCCTCGGCCCGCTCCGTCAATCCCGGTAGATCGCCACCGTCACCTGGTCAGGACCCAAGCTTTTTGGTGAGCAGATCACTTATCCGCTTCTCGAGTCGGCCGGTGCTCGCGCACTGCACGACATCCGCGCTCACACCGCGCCTCATTGCGGTTCCCGTGACGCGGTTCTCTACCTGCGTATCCCCCTGCGTACCGGGGCGAACCGAGGTGAGCACCGAAAGGTTGATGGTGTAGTTGCTCGCGACAGGGATACCCATACCGTCGGTCCCGCAGTCCAGGAACCGGTGCGCGGGTTCGCCGGCGATCCGGCTAGCGGATGTCACTTGCCCGTTGCCGAGCACGCGCGCGCTCGGGTCCAGCGTAGAGGTAGGGATGCCCAGCTCGTAGTAGACCTGCCGCAGCAGCGTCCACACCTGGTCGGACGGCGCGGCAACCCGCAGGACGGACGTGCCGCTCTCGCGGTGAAGGGTTACCACGCTGGTGCCGGTCTCCATGGCGATCGCCGTAGTGCTCGGCTGCCCCCCGGAGGAGGACGTGGAGGTGCCGGCCGAGCAGCCGACCAGGAATGCGGCGGTGATAACGAAGAGACGGTTCATAACTCCCTCCAGCAAGGAACGGTCTCGCATGCGTGGACCGCCAGGCCAGGCGCAGACGTTTGGGGAATGGAGCGCAAGCTAGCGCGCCCCGGGCGCAGGGTCAATCCTGGTGTGAAGCCACACCCGCCGTCTCACACCACCGCGGGTGCGGTCTCGGCATCCGGCTTCGGGCGGGTGTAGTGCTCCATCCCCATCCCCAGAAAGATCGTTCCCGCCACCAGCGCCGCGCCGACCCAGAAGGGCACCCCGACACCCAGGTGGTCCCACGCCCAGCCTGCCCCGATGGGACCGAGCACGCGGGCGGCGCCGCCGAAGGTCTGCTGAACCCCCATGTACAGCCCGCGCTCATGGCTGCCGATCACCCGCGAGAGCAGCGAGGTGACGCAGGGAAAAGTGAAGGCAGTACCGAGCGGCACCAGCGCCACCGTCGCCCCGAGCGCGAGCAGGCTATGGGTGAAAGGCAGGCCCGCCAGCCCCAGCGCCAGCAGCAGCGTCCCGACGCGCGAGAGCCGCGCCTCCCCCAGCCGGTCCACCGCCGGCCCCAGGATGCCAGCGCGCGTGACCACCGAGATGAAGCCGATGTAGAGGAAGAAGAAGCCGATCGTATCCTCCGTGACCCCGTGGCGCAGGGCGAGGAAGAGCGCGAGAATGGCCGTCATCCCCTGGAAGGCGCCCATGGCGATCGCGTAGATCCAGATCAGGCGCGGCGCCGGCTCGCTCGAGTGCCGCACCACGCGCCAGATCACCTCGCGCGGCCGCGCCTGCCGCAGGCCGCTCGTGCGCATCGCATGCACGTCGTGCGACTCGGGGAGGTAGCGCCAGGCGAAGAGCATGTTGAGCACGCAGAGGCCGGCGGCGATCAGCCCCGGCGCCTCGTTGCCCCAGCGCTGCGCCACCGAGCCGATCACCGGACCGATCATCACGCCCATGCTGGTCGCGGCCGAGAGCCAGCCCAGGCTGCGGGCGCGCTGCTCCGGCTCCGAGGCATCGGCCACGTACGCCTGGATAACGCCGACGGTGCCCCCGCCGGCGCCCTGCACCAGCCGCGAGAGCAGCAGCAGCCAGAGGGAGGTCGCGTAGCCGAAGATCACATAGGCGATGGCCGCGGCGCCGAGGCCGATCAGCAGGGCCGGGCGCCGACCGTAGCGGTCGGAGACCCGCCCCCAGAGCGGCGCGCTGACGAGCTGCGCAACCGAGTACGAGGAGACCAGGAAGCCGATCGCTAGCCCGCCGCCGCCCATCTGCATGGCGTAAAAGGGGAGCAGGGGGAGCACCATGAGGAGCCCCACCATGTCCACGAACGCCGTGATCATCAGCACCAGAAGCTTGCTCAACCGTCATCCCGGTCGCAGGAGCAGAGCGGCACCGCGAGCGCCGCGGCGGCGGGCAATCTAATCGCTCGGCGGGCGAACGGCACGGGCCGTCCGCCGGCGGAGGAAAGGCGGCGCGACCTCAGCGCCGATGACCGAGCGAGCGGCACTCCTCCTGCAGGGAGTCGCGGGTGAGATGCGTATGCGATAGGCACACAACCGGGGGCTGATTCCCCGCCCTGCTCCCCCTGGCCTCACGGATCGCCAGCCCGACCGATGCGCGCCAAACCCACACACCGCTCTACATCTCGCCCGCCGCGCGCGCGCGTGCTCCGCCTGCTGGCGCTGCTTCCTCTGGGACTGATCCTCGCCGCGATTCTCCTCGCGGTCGCGATCCGTCGCGCGCCGCAGGCCGGGCCCGCTGCGGCTGCCGAACCGCCCGCTCCGGTGGAGGAGCCGTTCGATCCCACCCGCATCGCTCCGGCGGCGCTCGACGCCGCGGAGGCTCTGGTGCGCGCGGAGCTGGAGCGGCGCGCGGTCCCCGGCGCCGCGCTGGCCCTCGGGATCGGGGAGCGCGTCGAGCGCCTGGCGGCGATGGGCTACATCGGCTGGCGCGATTCCGCCGCACCGGTCTCGGCCGACACCACCCTCTACGATCTGGCCTCGGTGACGAAGGCGGTCGCCACCACCACCGCCGTGCTGCTGCTGGTAGAGGATGGCAAGATCGGTCTGGACGATCCGGTGCAGCGCCACCTCCCCGCCTTCGAGGGCGAGCTGAAGGAGCGCGTCACCTGGCGGCACCTGCTCACCCACACCTCGGGACTGCCCGTCGGCGCGAACATCCGGGGCAGCACCCCGCGCGAACGGGCGCGACGGCTGCTGCGCACGCGCATCGGCCTGGCGCCCGGGCAGCAGGTCTTCTACTCGGACCTCGGCTTCCTCGTCCTCTGGGAGGCGGCCACCCGCGCCGCGGGGGAGCCGCTGCCGAAGCTGCTCGAGCGGCGCGTCTGGCGCCCGCTGGGGATGCACCATACCCGCTTCGCGCCCGGCATGGACTGCACCGCGTGCGCACCCACCATGCGCCTCAGCACCGGCCAGCTCTATCGCGGCCGGCCCAACGACCTGCTCGCCCGCCAGATCGGGGACGTGACCGGCAGCGCCGGGCTCTTCTCCACCGCGCACGACCTTGCCCGCTTCGCGGCGATGATCGCCAACGGGGGGGAGCTGGAGGGGGTGCGCGTCCTCCGGCCCGAGAGTGTGCGCGAGATCCTGCGCCAGCAGCCGCGCGCCGGGCGCCGCACCCTGGGGTGGGTCGCCTTCTGCCCCGACGAGCCACCCTCCCAGCAGCAGCCCTGCGAGCGGCCGCTCGCCTATGGCCACAACGGCTGGGCGGGCACCTCGCTCTGGGTGGAGCCGGAGCGCGGGGTGTGGGCGGTGCTGCTCACCAACCGCTCCTACGACGTGCGCGCCCCGGAGAACATGCCGGCGCTGCGGCGCGAGGTCTTCCGCCGCGCCCTGGGGTATCCGCCGGTGCCGCTCGGATCGGAGCGGATGGTGGCGGAGTGATCCGAGGTCAGACCCGTTGCGACTAGGTCCATGATTGTGCTGTCCGCGGGGGGCCCTCACCCCCTAGCCCCCTCTCCTAATTCTGGGAGAGGGGGAACTCCATCCTGCCAAACCGAAGCTTTGGCGCTACGGCAGGATCTGAAGTGCTCCCCTCCCCCCTTGCGGGGGAGGGGCCGGGGGAGGAGGGTCTCGTCGGCTGAAGCATCACAGGTTCCGGCCGATGTGGGATTAGCCCCTTGTGAACAGGTCAGCTTCCCTCCATCCACTCCCGCACCACGAACTCGCCGGCGGCGTCAATGTGCACCGCGCAGAGCGCGTCGAAGCCTTCTTCGCGGCGCGGCGGCTCCAGCCGCTTGTAGGTGCCGAGCACTCCCTGGATGGGGATTGCGCGGTGGCCGGAGCGCTGGCTGTTCCACTGCAGGGCGCGGCGCACCTCCGGCACGAAGTAATAGCCCACCACGTGGAAGCGCCCCGCCCGCGCTGCCTCGATGTACTTCCCGCGCTCGGCACGCAGCACGTTGGTGTTGTCCACCACGAAGGGCTGCTTCGCCTCGACGCACGCCTGCACCAGGAGCCTCTCGCGGTGGCGCGTGCGCAGCATGTCCAGGCTGATGCGGACGTGTGTCTGGAAGAAGCGCTCGAGGTAGAAGGTGGACTTTCCAGATGCCTGGATTCCGACGAAGATCACCGCTTCCATGCTTCTCCCGCTGACAATGGGGGAGCACTCGGCGAGCCGGCGCTACTCGGCTCGCACCAGCATCTCGCGCGTGATCTCAGCGAGGGAGCGGCAGCCGGCCAGCCCCAGCGTCAGATCGAAGTCCGCCCGCAGGTTGCGGATCACCTCCCGCACCCCCTCCTCCCCCGCCAGCGCCAGGCCGTAGACGTAGGGCCGTCCGAGGCACACCGCCCGCGCGCCGAGCGCCAGCGCCTTGAAGACATCCGCGCCGCCGCGGATGCCGCTGTCGAAGAGCACCGGCACGCGGCCATCCACAGCCTCGACCACCGCCGGCAGGGCATCGAGCGCACCGATCGCCCCATCCACCTGCCGACCGCCATGGTTGGAGACGATGATCCCGTCCATTCCGTGCTCGAGCGCCTGCCGGGCGTCATCGGCGTGGAGGATGCCCTTGAGCAGCAGAGGCAGCCGGGTGAGGTCGCGCAGGAACTGCAGGTCGTCCCAGGTGAGCGAGGGACGCGAGTACGTGGCGACGAAACGCTGCACCGCCGCGCGCGGCTCGCCCGAGCGCAGCTTCTGCCGCAGCTTGCCGGGGTACCTGCGCACCATCCCTGCAAAGGCCCGCAGCGTCGAGAGATTGACCGGCGCCGCTGCCGCGGATGTGCCCTCCAGCGGCTCCGCCAGGCTGCGGCGGAAGACCGGATCGTTCACGTACTGCGCGATCCCCCGGCCGTGCAGGAAGGGCAGATACGCCAGGTCCAGGTCACGCGGGCGCCAGCCGAGCATGGTGGTGTCGAGGGTGAGCACGATGGCGCGGCACCCGCACCCCTCAGTGCGGCGCACGAAGCTTCGGACCAGCTCGTCCGAGCGGCTCCAGTAGAGCTGGAACCAGCGCGGCCCCTCTCCCATCACCGCGGCGCACGCTTCCATCGAGTGCGACGCCTGGCTGGAAAAGATCATCGGCACCCCCTCGGCCGCCGCGGCGTGCGCCACCGCCAGATCCGCCTCTGCGTGCGCCATCTCCAGCACCCCGATGGGCGCCAGCAGCAGCGGGGCGGGCAGCGTCTCGCCGAAGAGCTCGACCGAGGTGTCGCGCACGGACACGTCGCGCAGCATCCGCGGCAGGATGCGCCAGCGCTCGAACGCCGCCCGGTTGGCGCGCATGCTGCTCTCCATCCCCGCGCCACCTGCCACATAGGCGAACGCCTCGGGCGACAGCTTCTCGCGCGCCCGCTCCTCCAGCCGCTCCAGGTTGGTGGAGACGGCGGGCCGCTGGCCAGCCAGGCCGCGGATGTAGATGCCTGACTGTCGCTCCCTGCCCACCCCGACCGGAATGCGTCCGGCACGATCGGTCATGCGTCCGGAGCGCCGTTCCGGACAGAGATCGAGGAGATCGTCCGGCGGATCGTCGAGCGTTTCGACCCCGAACGAATCATCCTGTTCGGCTCCCATGCACGTGGTACTGCAGGGCCGGACAGTGACGTGGACCTGCTGGTGGTGAAGCAGGTGGACGGCTCGCGACGTCAGCTCGCGACGGAGATGGACCTGGCGCTCTGGGGGCTCCCCGTGCCGGCAGACATCATCGTGGTGAACCCGGACGAGTACGAGCGTGATCGCGATCAGATCGGCACTATCGTCCATCCCGCACATGCCGGGGGGAGGGTGCTGTTTGAGCGAGGCAAGTGACCGCGCGCGCACGACACAGCGGTGGGTGGAGAAAGCCGAGACCGATCTGCGCAACGCCGAGCACACTCTCACCCTCGAGTCGGACTGTCCTTTCGACAGGGTCGCCTTCCATGCTCAGCAGTGCACCGAGAAGTACCTGAAGGCGCTGCTCGTCCGGCATGGTATCCATTTCCCACGCACCCATGACCTGCGTCTGTTGCTGCAGCTCGCGGGTGCGGGGGCAGGCGGAGGAGGAAGTTACGTGAGTTGCCCATGAACGAGATCCTCTCCAACGGCTACTCCGGTCCGCTCGGCCAGAGCAAGGAGCGCATCCGCACCGCGCAGTACAAGGCGCTCCCGGCGGCTGGTGCAGCGACCGAATAGGGACTAAATTCGGTCTCCACACTCTCCGGGAGGTCGTCGTGCGGTATTCATCCCAGATCAAGCCCATCAGCTACCTGAAGGCCAACGCCGCCGAGGTGCTGCGAACGCTCGCGGAACGGCGGGAGCCACTGGTGATCACACAGAACGGCGAGGCTCGTGCCGTCATCCAGGACATCGCCTCGTACGAGGAGACGCAGGAGACATTGGCGCTGCTGAAGCTCCTGGCGCTGGGCAACCGTGATCTCGAGGCAGGTAACGTAGCTCCGGTCGGCGAAGTGGTGCGGCGCCTGCGCGCACGCAGAAGTGCGGAGGGCTGATGCCCTACGAGGTGCTGCTCACGGCGGGCGCGCAGCGTGACCTCGAAGCAATCTACGACTACATCGCAGAGGCCGACGGGCAGGCCAGGGCGGACCACGTGCTGGATCAGTTGTTGGACGTCAGCGAACGTCTCGCCGAGTTTCCGGAGCGCGGCGCGTACCCGAAGGAGCTGCTGGCGCTCGGCATCCGCGAGTACCGCCAGCTCTTCTTTCAGCCCTACCGGGTGATCTACCGTGTAATCGACCAGCAGGTCTTCATCACCCTCATCGCCGACGGGCGCCGCGATATGCAGGCTCTTCCGGATTTGCCGTGGGGACCCCAAGATGTTGTGGTGTGCTCATGTTGGTGCGAAGCGAGCGTAGCCGTGAAGATCCAGCGTGAGCCGCTGAAAGATCCGCCTCACATCGAAGATCCCGTAGCAGCGCCTCTTCAGTACCTTGACCCGGTTGTTGAAGCCCTCCACGAACCCACTCGTCTGCCGCTCCACGAAGTAGTTGCTGATCTCTTCCTTCCAGCGCTCCAGCGTAGCCAGGAAGCTCGCGAACTCCTGTAACTCGCTCCTTCGCACCCGCGTCGCCCAACTCTCCAGCGCCGCCTGCCCACTCTGCTTCGTGTGCGCAGAGCCCGAAGATCTCCGTCAACTCCTCCCGAAAGCGGTACGCCCGCTCCAGCTTGGGCGAATACGCGAGCAGCCGATCCAGCCGCTTCCATTCCTCATCGCTGAGTGTCTCGCCCCGGCGGCGAAACGGCCACAGCAGCCCCTGGATCTCGCGGTACTCCTCGGCGCTGAGCTCCTTCTTCAGCCGCCGCATCTCCCTCTTGCGCACCGCATCGGCACACTCGCGGTAGCTCCGGGCTACAGGGAAGCGATCCACCACCACCCGGATCTCGGGCAGGACCTCGCGCGCGGCATCCGCATAGGTGCGGCACATGTCCGTGCACAGCGTCTCGATCGTGGCGCGCAGCCGCTCCGGAAGGGAGCGAAAGAAGCCCAGGACGGTCTCCTTCCTCCGATCCGGCAGCACGGCGAGCACCTTCACGCCCGCCGTCGTGGGCGTCGTCAGGAGCACCACGAAGTCGCGATGCCCCTTCTTCAGCGCGATCTCGTCGATCCCCAACGTCGGTAGCTCCCCGTACTCCTGCCACTCCACCTTTTGCGCGATCCAGCGATCGAGCACGCCTTCGACGACTTCCTGCGTGATCCCCAGCTTGCACGCCGTATCGACCACCGTGGAGTTGATCAGCAGGCGCAGGAGCCACTCCTCGTAGGCGCGCGTGTTCGGACTCTTCGGCTCGTACCAACTGCAGCGCTGCGTCGTCGTCGGTCCCCCGGCACAGAAGCGGCACCGGTAGCGCCGAGGACGGATCTCCACGTAGACCGGCACCTCGAAGAGCGGCAGGTGCCGCAGGCGGATCGGCTCATCCATGCCATGCACCTCGGTGATCTCCCGGCCGCACTGCCGGCACCTCGTGCCCTTCTGTGTGCTCTCCACGCGGATCAGCCATTCCCCGCGCTCGGTCTGCTTGACCTCCAGAACTCGCGTCTGCGGCAGATTCAGCGGCACCCGGTTACTACCCAGGTTGAGCACAGTTGATGCGTGATCTCACGTTCCCGCTCCGGTCGAACGTGGTGGAGAGGCGATGAAGCTGACGCGCGAGGAGAT
>JBPCIT010000399.1:0-5582 GCA_051006015.1 Longimicrobiaceae bacterium | reverse complement strand
GACCTTTGGGCCATGGAGCATTTGGTGATCTCTCGGCCAGAAACGCAGACGTTGAAAATCCCCAGAGCACTCTGGGAGCGGCTCACCGACGTGCTCGCCTACGCCGCGTAATGGCTAAAGTCGAGCTTTGAGTGTCTCACGAATCCCGGGACGGAGCAAGCAACGAAAGGCCCCCGGATGATCGGGGGCCTTTCGCTGCGGCCGCTCGCCTGCCGTATGGCTTCATGCACCGCCGGTCCGGAGCCTGACGGAAGCTACACCGGGAGTTCGGGCGAAACGCTTCTGGGTGGGCCGCAGACGAGAGCGACCGCTTCATCCAGGAGCTCGGTGCTGAGTCGAGGATAAAAGCTGCGGGCACGCTCCTCGATTGCCTCACGTGTGGATCCCGGACGCATTCCCGAGCGGATCGCGTGCGCCCGTGCTTCTCGTAGCTGGCGGGCGGTCTTCTCCTCATGACGTTGGCGCGCGGCTGCCATCTCGCGGGCAAAATCTGCTGGGTTCACGGCAACCTCCGGAAAAGGGAGAGTTCGATGGATGGTGTGAAGATAACACATCCTCGTCTCTTCCGCTCAGCCTAACCCGATCGCATACCCGCGCGGGGTTGCCCCGGTCTCAGCCCGGAGGAGTCTGACCGTCCTGGTGCAGCTCCAACAGCATCGCCTCACTCCGCGTCTGCAGCGCTCTCCACCGGCCTCGGGATTCCGCCCGTCGCGAGGTACTCGGCGAAGTCGTCTGGCAGCTCGCTCTGGCGGATCGCTTCCATCGCCTGCTGCAGGTCGTACTCCACCCGGACGAACTCCACCCGGGGCTGATCTCCGCTCATCTCCAGGATGGCGTAGCCCGCCCGCCAGTCGCCGTCCTTCGGACGCCCTACGCTGCCGGTATTCACGAAGTGGATCCCCTCCACCTCGCGGTGCCACGGCTTGTGCGTATGCCCGAAGCAGATCACATCGCCCTTCTGAGCGCCGGCATGCTCGGCCATCTTCAGGCAGAAGGAGTCCGGCCGGTCCTCCGTCCAGTAGAGGGTGTTGAGCGTAGGCGTGCCATGTACCAGGATCACTTTCGGTCCCGGAAGGTGCCCGCCGTGCGGTCGCAGATCGATGCGGAAGGGAAGCGCGCCGAGGACCTGCTTCGCCGAGGGACGGACGTGCCGGCGCGTCCACTCGTAGCTCAGATGCGAGAGCTCCTCCTGCCGGAGGTCCTCGTACTTGCAGCCGCAGTGCTTGTAGTCGGTGGCCACCGTGGAGTCGTAGTTGCCCGCGATCCCCTCGATGCGGAAGCCCTGCAGCAGGGAGATCGTCTCGTTGGGCCAGGGCGCGTACCCCACCAGATCGCCCAGGTGGTAGGTGGCCGCCCCTCCCGCGCGGTGGGAGATGTCCTCGAGCACCGCCTGCAGCGCGGGCACGTTGGCGTGGATGTCCGAGATGAGTGCGTAGCGCATGGGTCTGTCCTCCGGCTGAGGGGATCAGCGGTCCCGGGTCCCACGAAGGCCAGAGAGGACACGGATCCCGATGAGCATGAAGGTGATCGTTGAGGATGATCCGCCTTTGATCGCGCAGGGTTCGCCGCGGTTCGATCCCCACCTACATCCAGATGGCCGTGCCCTCGACGCACAGGCGCCGCCAGCGCCATAGCTCGTCCGCACCGATGACGAGCGGCTCCGCCCCGGTTTCGACGTCCGCCTCCAGGAACACGGTGATGCCATCCACCTCGAGTGCGCGGTATCCCTCCGGCTCGCCCGGCCGCCCGATCTCCGCGACCGGTACGAAAGCCGTACCGCCGCAGCAGCCGTGGCGGCGCGAGCCGCGGAGGGTGACCGCACCGCCCTGCTCGGCGATGTGATCGCGGGCACCCGGCTCGATGCGGATCTCGACCTGGCCGAACGCCTCCGCACTCATCTGCGCAGCGTCAGGTGGCCGGCGCCGGTCGCGACGCAGCCGGGAAATGGTGCCGCGTCGAGTTGGCGAAGCGCACCAGCAGCAGCATCACCGGCACCTCGACCAGCACGCCCACCACCGTGGCGAGCGCCGCCCCCGAGTTCAGGCCGAAGAGCACGATCGCCGCGGCAACTGCCAGCTCGAAGAAGTTGCTCGCGCCGATCAGCGCCGCCGGCGCGGCCACGTTGTGCCTGACCTTCCACGCCTTCGCCCAGCCGTAGGCGATGGCGAAGATGAAGAAGGTCTGCACGATCAGCGGCACCGCGATCAGCCCGATGTGCAGCGGGTTGTTCAGGATCACCTCTCCCTGGAAGGAGAAGAGCAGCACCAGCGTGAGCAGCAGCCCCACCATCGTGATCGGCCCGAGCGCCTTCAGGAAGACGTTGTCGAACCACTCGACACCCTTCGCACGAATCAGCCAGATCCGCGACAGGTAGCCGGCGACCAGCGGGATCACGATATAGAGCACCACCGAGAGCAGCACGGTGTCGTAGGGCACCATGATGTCGCTGATGCCGAGCAGGAAGATGACGATCGGCGCGAAGGCGAGGAGCATGATCAGGTCGTTGATCGCCACCTGCACCAACGTGTACGCCGGGTCGCCGCGCGTCAGGTAGCTCCAGACGAAGACCATCGCCGTGCAGGGCGCCGCGCCCAGCAGGATCGCCCCCGCTACGTACTCGCGAGCCAGCCCCGCCTCGATCAGCGGCGCGAAGAGCACCTGCAGAAAAAGCCAGGCGAAGAAGAACATGGTGAAGGGCTTGATCAGCCAGTTCACCACCAGTGTGATGGTGAGCCCCTTCGGCTGGCGGCGTACGCCGAGGATGCTGGCGAAGTCGATCTGCACCATCATCGGGTAGATCATCAGCCAGATCAGGATCGCCACTGGGATGGAGACCTGCGCGTAGGTGAAGCGCGCCAGCGTCTCCGGCACCGCCGGCACCCACTGCCCGATCGCCACCCCGCCGACGATGCAGAGCGCCACCCACACCGTCAGGTAGCGGCCGAAGAGGCCCAGCTCCCGGGCGCTGGCCTGCTGCTCGTCCGGAGCCCCCGGAACGGCGGCCAGCGGGTTCTGCGGTATGTGCCTCGGCGGGCGGTTCCGCTCGATCTGCTTAGGAGTCATGGTTCAGGGTTGCAGGGGTCAGGCGCGCACAGGTGAGGTGAGATCCGCCAGCAGCCCCTGGAGCCGTTCGATGCGAGACGCGTCCGCGCAGTAGCAGATGCGCACGCCATCCACCTCCCCGTGGATGAGCCCCGCCTCCCGCAGCACCTTCAGGTGCTGCGAGACGGTGGACTGCGCCAGCGGCAGCTCGTCGACGATAGTGCCGACCATACACTCCTCCTCTTCCAGCAGGAAGCGCAGGATCTTGACACGCGCCGGGTGGCCGAGCGCCTTCGCCAGCCGGGAAAGCTCCTCATCCGGATCGAGCGTAGGGTCGATCGGCGGTGGCGGGGGACAGCATTTCGGGCTCATGAGAGTCTCTCTGGTGATCGTTGATCGTAGAAATACGATACTATCATCAGAGCTGTATGGCAACTGCATGAGCCGCGATCCTGAATCCGTGGACTGCAGCTACCCTCCAGAGCGCAGTGTCCAGCATGCTGGCGCCACCTCTCCGCGGCGCGGGTCGTGCGACGGCAACTTCCTCGATCCCTGGCAGCTTGACGCCCGCAGAGCACCCGTTACATTGACGGTGGCGGTTTCCTTCCCCCGCTCTTCCCCTGCGTCGCCCGTGGGTGCTCCCATTGCATGACACCTCTGGTTGATCGCCTGAAAGAGCGCAAGCTCGTGCAGTGGGCGCTCGCCTACCTGGCGGGCGCCTGGGTGCTGCTGCAGGTCTTCGCCGAGCTGCGCGACACCTTCGCCTGGCCACCCATAATCGTGCGCGCCATTACAGTCCTCCTCGCCGTGGGTTTCCTTGCCGCCCTCGTGCTGGCCTGGTATCACGGCGAGAAGGGACGGCAGCGGGTGAGCGGCCCCGAGCTGCTGATGCTGAGCGGGATCCTCATGCTCGCGGGAGTTGGCGTGGCGTGGGTCGGCCGCGATGCCGGTGCGACCCCATCGGGCACTGTGCAGGCGCGTGGAACGGCTCTGCCTGCTTCCGCCGCCGAGGCAGACCGCCGCTCCGTGGCCGTGCTCCCCTTCGACAACCTGAGCCGTGATCCGGACAACGAGTATTTCTCCGACGGGATCACGGACGAGATCCTCACCACGCTGGCCAACGTCAGTGATCTCCGTGTGATCAGCCGCACCTCTGTGATGCAGTACAAGGGCAGCAACAAGCCCCTGCGGCAGATCGCTTCGGAGTTGGGTGTCGCTCACATCTTGGAGGGCAGTGTTCAGCGTGCGGAAAACCAGGTACGCATCAACGCGCAGCTGATCGATGCCAGGACAGATGTACACCTGTGGGCGCAGCGCTTCGATCGGCCGCTCCAGGACATCTTCGCCGTCCAAAGCGAGATCGCGCAGCAGATCGCTCAAGCTCTCCAGGCCGAGCTCAGCCCTGCCGAGCAGCGGCGCATCGAGCGGGCCCCCACGACAAACCTGACTGCGTACGACTACGTCCTTCGCGGGCAGGAGTTCGACAGACGCGGAACCCCCCACGATGCGGATGCGGCGATCTCGCTGCTTCGCCGAGCGCGTCAGCTCGATCCAAACTATCCTGAGGCTCACGCGGCCCTTGCATCGGCGTTCGGCGCCTACGTCAAGTTTAATTCTTCGGCCATGTGGTCCGACTCCGCCCTGACGGCCGCACAGCGGGCAATCGAGCTGGATCCAGAACTGGCCGCCGGCTATGCCGAGCTCGGCTGGCTGCTCGAGGCTCGTGGGGATGCACAGGGCGCGCTGAAGGCGCATCTCCGCGCCGTGCAGCTCAATCCGAATCACTCGGGCGGCCTAGCCAACCTGTACCACTACAGCTTCGGCCGTCTCGATGAGGCGGCACGCTGGTGGGGTCCTGCACTCAAGGCCGATCCTACGAACGGTTGGCACCAATGGCTGGCGGGGCGAACCTATCTGGAGCTGGGGACGCCCGCCCGGGCGCGTCCGCACTTGGCGAAGTCACTCGAGCTCAATCCGGAGTTCTGGTGGCCCGCTTACAACCTCGGGATCGCTTCCCTGTTGGAGGATCGGCCGGAGGAGGCAAGAGCACAGATTCAGCGGATCCTTGCCACCCCGCATCCCGTCCCCATCAAGTTCTACCACGCGGGCAACCTCGCGACTGCCTTGGGTGATTCCGCAGCGGCGCGGCGCTACCATGAGCAAGGTGCGGCGCTCCCGTCGGCGTGGCCGAGTGGTTCCCTCGCGCTAGCCTGGATTCTCAAGCAGTCGGGTGAGACCGGGCGCGTCCGCGAACTCCTTCAGAATGCAGCACGCGAAATCGAAGCGAACCGGCGTGCTCAGCCAAACAAGAGCGAGCATGACATGGATCTGGTCAGGCTCCGAGTGCTGCAGGGAAATCGTGAAGATGCCCTGCGCGTCATGGAAACCGCGGTACAAAAGGGCTGGCGCTTCGTCTATGACTGGCCATACGATCCAATCCTGAACTCCCTGCGCGGAGATCCCCGCTACGACCGCCTCATGGCGGAGGTGGAGGCGGACATCGCCCGCATGCGGGCGCGGGTGGAGCGGGAGGGGTGGTG
>JBPCIT010000398.1:0-5675 GCA_051006015.1 Longimicrobiaceae bacterium | reverse complement strand
GGATACTCCCAAGGGGCCGCGCCTCATCCTTTCGCGGGCCGATCCGCTCTTCGTCGCCGCGCTCTTCCGGCTCGAGGTCCCCGAGATCCAGCAGGGGATCGTCGAGATCCGCGCCGTCGCCCGCGAGGTGGGCGGACGCACCAAGCTCGCCGTCACCTCGCGCGACGAATCGATCGACCCCGTAGGCGCCTGCGTGGGGCTCAAGGGCTCCCGGGTGCGCGCGGTCGTGCAGGAGCTGGGTGGAGAGCGCATCGACATCGTCCCCTGGCACCCCGATCCGGAGGTCTTCGCCAAGCGCTCGCTGGCGCCCGCCCGCGTCGCCAAGGTGATCTCCGACTACGAGGGCCGCGTGATCACCGCGATCGTGGACGAGGACCAGCTCTCGCTCGCCATCGGTCGCGCCGGGCAGAACGTGCGGCTGGCCTCGCAGCTCATCGGCTGGCAGATCGACCTCTTCGGCTCGCGCGAGTGGCTCGAGCGCGGGGCGGAGCGCGCCCTCTTCGGTGGCGGCGGAGACGAGGAGTACGACTCCTCCGACTTCCCGCTGCGCGAACTGCAGCTTCCGCCCGCCACCCTGGCAGCGCTGGAGGCGGCGGGGTATACTACCTTCTACGACGTCATAGATCTGGAACGTGAGGACCTGCTTCGGGTTCCGGCAATCGGCCCGGCGGAGGCCGACCACGTCCTGTCGCTCATCGAGGAGCTCACCGTCGAGGACGAGGATGGCAGTGCGCCGGGCGCGCCCGAGCAAGACGCTGTTTCTCCGGAGGAGGGCGACGTTTCTCTGGAGGAGGGCGACCTCACGACCGCCGACGACGTAGCGGGCACGGGGGGTGCGCTTGGGGGTACATGAACCCACGAAAGTTTCCGAGAAAGCGCTGCTGGACCTGCTCGGTCTGGCCGCGCGCTCGGGCAATGTGGTGGCGGGAACCGACCTGGTCCGCAGGGCTGTACGGCACGGCAAGATCGCAGCAGTTCTTCTCGCCGCCGATGCCTCACCTACCCAGAGGGAAAAGCTGGTTCCGCTGCTCGACGCGCGCCAGATCCGCTATCAGGTGGTGCTGCGGCGCGAGCAGTTCGGCGGGGCGCTGGGGCGGGCCCCGGTTTCGGCGGTCGGTGTAACGAATGAGAGCTTTGCGCGGCGCGTGGTCGAATTGGCCGCGGCGCTGCAGGATTGAGTCGAGGAGGAAGAGAGAAAGCATGCGTGTGTACGAGGTGGCCCAGGAGTTCGACGTCTCGTCCGAGGCCCTGGTGCAGCTCCTTCGGGAGATGGCGATTCCTGTGCGCAGTCACATGACGCAGCTCGGGGATGAGCACGTGGCGCGGCTGCGCACCGTGCTCGAGCGCGAGCGGCGGCGGAAGGGGCAGCAGAGCAGCGAGCAGGCGATCGAGGCTGCAATCGAGGACGCTCAATCCGGCCACCGCCGTCGCCGCCGCCGTAAGACGGAGAAGGAGGAGGAGACCGCCACGGATGGAGTGGGGGTGAGTGCCGAGGCGGATTCCACCGCCTCGCCCGTCGCGGACGCCGCGGAGGCGATGGCCGCCGAGGCCGCGATGGAGGCTGCCGAACGCGGCGCCGACCTGGTGACCAATGGGGGCGCGGAGCCCACGGATGTCACCGTCGTCGTCGAGAGCGCGGCTGCCCCGCCCGAGGAGACGGCGCCACCGGCAGCTCCCGTCCCGGCCACACCGGTCGCCACGGCTTCGCCGCCTCGGCCCGCCGGTCCGCCTCCGGTACGCCCCTCGGAGCGGCACCACCAGCGGCACGTCCCCTCCCACGACCGTACACGCGACGATGCGCGCGCCCCGCGGAGCGCCCGCCCGGATACGCGAACCGGGGTGCCGCCCCGCCCGCCGCGTCCGTCCGATCTGGCGCCGCCGCCCTCCGCGCGCCGTGGCGCTCCGCCCGCACCTGCCGACACGGGAAGGGCTCGTCCCCAGGCGGACGGAGTCACCGCCGGTGGGCAGAAGCGCAAGAAGAAGGACAAGAAGAAGAAGGGGTGGGTCGACCAGGAGGCGGTCGACCAGACCTTCCGCAAGACGATGGCGGCGATGGAGAGTGGAGGCCGCCGCCGCCGCCGCTCCCGCGACACCGGCCCCTCCGCGCACGAGCGGCGCGAGGAGGAGCAGGAGAGGATTCGCCAGGAGGAGGCCGGCACGGTTCGCGTCAACGAGTTCCTCACCGTTGCCGAGCTGGCTGAGCTGATCGACGTCACCGCGACGCAGATCGTCTCCTCGGCATTCAAGAATCTCGGGTTGATGGTCACCATCAACCAGCGGCTCGACTTCGACCAGATCGAGCTGCTCCTCGACGAGTTCGGCTTCCGCGCCGTCCGCGAGGAGGAGTACGGCGCCGAGATGGAGGAGGAAGCGGAGCCGGACAGCGCGGAGGACCTCGAGCCGCGGCCGCCGGTCGTCACCGTCATGGGCCATGTGGACCACGGCAAGACCTCGCTGCTCGACCACATCCGCAAGACCAACGTCATCGCGGGCGAGGCGGGCGGCATCACGCAGCACATCGGCGCCTACCACGTCGAGCTCGAGGACGGCCGCGCGATCAGCTTCCTCGATACCCCGGGCCACGCCGCCTTCACGGCGATGCGCGCCCGCGGCGCCGAGGTGACCGACGTGGTCATCCTCGTGGTCGCGGCGGACGACTCGGTGATGCCGCAGACCATCGAGGCGATCAGCCACGCGAAGAACGCGGGTGTGCCGATCGTGGTCGCCGTCAACAAGGTGGACCTGCCCGACGCCAACCCGATGCGCGTCAAGCAGGACCTGCTGCAGCATGGCATCGTGCTCGAGGAGTTCGGCGGCGACGTGATGTCCGCCGAGGTCTCTGCCAAGCGCGGGATGGGCATCGATGACCTGCTGGATAAGGTACTGCTGCAGTCGGAGATCCTCGAGCTGCAGGCCAACCCCAACCGCGAGGCGCACGGGGTGGTGATCGAGGCGCAGCTCGACGTCGGCAAAGGGCCGGTCGCCACGGTGCTCGTCACCAATGGGACGCTGCGCGTCGGCGACAACGTGGTCTGCGGCCACTACAGCGGCCGCATCCGCGCGATGCTCGACGAGCGTGGCAACCATGTGGACGGGGCCGGCCCGGCGATCCCGGTGCAGATCCTCGGCCTGCCCGGTGTACCGGGCGCGG
The DNA here is from genome assembly GCA_051006015.1 of Longimicrobiaceae bacterium. Lineage (GTDB taxonomy): Bacteria > Gemmatimonadota > Gemmatimonadetes > Longimicrobiales > Longimicrobiaceae > JBPCIT01. The sequence goes on along the minus strand of JBPCIT010000398.1, from coordinate 2,524 downwards.
GCGACCAGCTGCTGGCGATGGATGCGGTGCGGGCGGGGGAGATCGCCCAGACACGCCAGCGTCTCGATCGCGAGAAGCGGCTGCGTGTCCGCAGCCGTGGCGTCAAGCTCACCGACATCTCGAAGATGCTCGCGCGCGGCGAGCGCACCATGCTCAACCTGGTCATCAAGGGCGACGTGGACGGCTCGGTGCAGGCGCTCTCCGACGCGCTGGAGCAGCTCTCGACGTCGGAGGTGGAGGTGCAGGTCATCCACCGCGGCGTGGGCGCGATCAACGAATCCGATGTGCTGCTCGCTTCCACCTCGGGCGCCATCGTGATCGGCTTCCATGTGCGACCCTCGCCCGACGCGCGTGCGGTGGCCGAGCGCGAGGATGTGGACGTACGCCTCTACAACATCATCTACGAGGCGGTCGGCGAGGTGCGCGCCGCCATGGAGGGCTTGCTCTCTCCCGAGGAGCGCGAGGTGCTGCTCGGCACCGCGGAGGTGCGCCAGCTCTTCAAGGTGCCGCGGGTGGGTACCGTCGCAGGGTGCATGGTCACCCAGGGCGAGCTCCAGCGGCGCAGCAAGATCCGCGTCATCCGCGACGGGGTGCAGATCTACGAGGGCGAGCTCGGGAGCCTGAAGCGCTTCAAGGACGATGCACGCGAGGTGCGCGAGGGCTTCGAGTGCGGCCTCAACGTCACCAACTTCAACGACATCAAGGTGGGCGACATCATCGAGGCCTATCGTGTCGAGGAGGTGGCGCGCACGCTGGCGGGGGCGGCGGAGTAACGCCGCGCCCCTGACGTGATCATCGGCGCACGGGTGTGGGAGCTGCATCTTCCCGGCTGCTCCTCCCTCAAGGAGAAGCGGCAGGTCGTCAAGAGTCTCAAGGACCGGCTGCACGGGCAGTTCAACCTCTCGGTGGCGGAGACCGCCCACCAGGAGCTGCTGCAGCGGGCGGAGATCTCGGCCTGCGTAGTGTCGAACGAGCGGCGCCACGCCGACTCCGTGCTCAGCTCGGCGGACCGGCTGGTGGAGGGGGAGTGGCGCGCCCGCATCATCGACACCACGACGATCTTCTATTGACGGAACGGTAAACAGGGAACGGCAAGCACCTGCTCGCTGTTCCCTGTTTCCTGTAATGCTGCGCTAGGCGCACCGGACTACTCCCTGTTCCCTATTCGGTAATGCCGCAATTTCGAAGAACGGATCGTCTCAACGAACAGCTCAGGCAGGAGATCTCGCTGCTGGTGCGCGATGAGGTGCGGGACCCTCGGGTGGGGCTCGCCACCATTACGGCGGTCGAGACCTCCCGCGAGCTGGACCACGCCAAGGTTTACTTCACCGCGCTCGGCGATGCGGCGGAGAAGGAGGAAATCCTCGCCGGGCTGCGCAGCGCCGCCCCCTTCATCCGCGCCCAGCTCAGCCAGCGGCTGCACATCCGCCGCGTTCCCGAGCTGCACTTCCAGCTCGACCGGGTGCTGGAGGAGGCCTCACGCATCAACGCGCTCCTGCGCGAGGTGCTCCCCGAGGACGTGCCTGCCGATGCGGCCGACGTGTCGGACGGAGCGGACGGAGCGGACGGAGCGGAGTGAACGGCGTCCTCCCGGTTGACAAACCCGAGGGTCCGACCTCGCACGACGTGGTGGCGATCGCCCGCCGCGCGCTCCGCACCCGCCGCATCGGCCACACCGGGACCCTCGATCCCTTCGCCTCCGGTCTGCTCCTCCTCTGCATCGGACCGACGACCCGTCTGGCCGAGTACCTCACCGCCCTGCCCAAGAGCTACCGCGCCACCCTGCGGCTCGGTGAGGCGACGGACACCGACGACCTGAAGGGCGAGATCCTGCAGCGTACCGAGGCGTGGCGGGATCTCACCGAAGCGGAGGTGCGCAGCGCGCTCGCGCAGCAGTGCGGGACGATCGAGCAGCTCCCGCCCCTCTACTCGGCGAAGAAGGTCGAGGGAGAGCGGATGTATGCGGCGGCGCGACGTGGCGAGCGGCCGGAGCGTACCCCGGTTCAGGTCACGGTGCACCGCATCGAGCTGCTTGCCTTTCGCCCGCCCGAGGTGGAGTTCGAGGTCGCTTGCTCCAGCGGCACCTACATCCGCGCCATCGCGCGCGACGTCGGGGAGGCGCTAGCTGTCGGCGCGCACCTGCGCACCCTGCGCCGCACTCGCATCGGAGAGCACACCGTCGAGAGCGCCCTGTCGCTGGAGATCCTGGAGGACGCGGAGCGCGTGCGGCGTACGATGCTCACCCCGCTCGAGGCGCTCCACCATCTCCGCCGCGTAACCGTCGCGGAAGAGAGCATCGGCGTCGTTCGCCACGGCGGCGCCATCCCCGCACCCGAGGGTCTCGCCGACGGCGCTTCGGTGACGCTTGCCTCCGCGGCGGGTGAGCTGCTCGCCATTGCCGAGGCGCGCGGTGGATCGCTCCAGCCGCGCAAGGTGTTCGCATGAGCAGGCAACGGCCCTCACCCCCTAACCCCCTCTCCCAACATTGGGAGAGGGGGAACTGTTCCAGCGTCTCCCCTTGCAT
>JBPCIT010000397.1:0-5809 GCA_051006015.1 Longimicrobiaceae bacterium | reverse complement strand
TTCCATCAGACGCGAACCCTCTCATGGTGTTGGTTGTGAGGGGGTTCGCGCTGTCAGCGCCGGCTGTCTGCGCCGTGGCGCATCCCCACCATTGACTCCCCTACGGGCTGCCCACACCTCGCGCCGCGAGCATCTTCTCCGCCCCCGCTCTGTCTCCAGCCAGGATCGCTTCCTCGGTCTGCGGATCGAAGAAGTGCAGCCGGGTGAGGTCGAAGGCCAGCTCGACAGGCTGGCCGGGATCCGGCAGCGGCTGCGGCGCCACGCGGGCGACCACCTCGTGAGCCGAGGCCCGGGCGTAGAGGAAGATCTCATTGCCCATCGGCTCGGTCACGTCGAGCACCAGCTTCGCCGCGGCAACCGGGTTGGTGATGTAGGGGCTTCCCGCGATGTAGATGTCCTCCGGGCGGATTCCCATTACGACGCTCTTGCCCTCATAAGCGGCCACCCGCCCATCCGGCCGCTCGCCCAGCGAGAGGGCGAAGCGCTCGTCACCCGTGGCCTGGAAGTGCAGGCCGTCGCCGCGCGTGATCACCCCCTCGATGAAGTTCATCGCCGGGCTGCCGATGAAACCGGCGACGAACCTGTTGGCGGGATGGTCGTAGAGGTTCAGCGGGGTGTCGATCTGCTGGACGTAGCCGGCGCTCAGCACCACGATACGGTCGCCCATCGTCATCGCCTCGACCTGGTCGTGCGTGACGTAGATCATGGTGGCGTCGAGCTGACGGTGCAGCTTCGAGATCTCCTTGCGCGTCTGCACGCGCAGCTTGGCGTCCAGGTTCGAGAGCGGTTCGTCGAAGAGGAAGGCCTGCGGCTGGCGGACGATGGCGCGGCCCACGGCGACGCGCTGGCGCTGCCCGCCGGAGAGCTGGCGCGGCTTGCGGTCCAGAATCTGCTCGATCCCCAGGATCTCCGCGGCCTGACGTACCTGCTCCCGGATCTGCGCCTTGGGCAGCTTGCGCAGCTTCAGCCCGAAGGCGAGGTTGTCGAAAACCGACATGTGGGGATAGAGGGCGTAGCTCTGGAAGACCATGGCGATGTCGCGGTCCTTGGGCGCGACATCGTTGACCACGCGATCGCCGATGTAGAGGCGGCCGTCGGTGATCGATTCGAGGCCGGCGATCATCCGCAGGATGGTGCTCTTGCCGCACCCGGAGGGGCCGACCAGCACCACGAACTCGCCATCCCGGATCTCGAAGTCGGCCCCGTGCACGGCGACGAAGCCATTCTCGTAGACCTTGCGCACACCTTCCAGCTTCACACGGGCCATGAGCGCTCTCCGACGCTATGAGTGATCCGATTCGTTTCCCCGCGGGGTTCCTGTGGGGCGCCGCCACCTCGGCCTACCAGATCGAGGGCTCCCCGCTCGCCGACGGCGCCGGGCCGAGCAACTGGCACCGCTTCTCGCACACACCCGGCAATACCACGAACAGCGAGACCGGCGACCACGCTTGCGACCACTATCGGCGCTGGCAGGAGGACGTCGAGCTGATGCACGAGCTGGGGCTCGGCGCCTACCGCTTCAGCCTCTCCTGGAGCCGCATCCTACCCGAGGGACAGGGCCGCGTCAACCAGCCAGGGCTCGACTTCTACAGTCGGCTGGTCGATGCACTGCTCGACAGGAACATCCAGCCGAACGCCACCCTCTACCACTGGGATCTGCCCGCGGCACTCGACGATCGGGGCGGCTGGCTGAACCCTGACATCGCCGGCTGGTTCGCCGATTATGCGGAGGTGGTTTTCCGCGCCCTCGGCGACCGCGTGCGCATGTGGGCCACGCTGAACGAGCCCTGGGTGGTGATGCACGCCGGCCACGTGGAGGGCGTTCATGCCCCGGGACACCGGAACTACTTCGAGGCGCCGCTCGTCACCCACAACCTGCTGCGGGCCCACGGCTCCGCGGTGCAGGCATACCGGGCCGAGGGAGCAGGACAGATCGGGATCGTGGTCAACCTCGAGCCCAAGTACCCGGCCTCGGAGAGCGCGGAGGATCTGGCGGCCACCCGCCGCGCCGACGCCTACATGAACCGGCACTACCTCGACCCGATCTTCCTGGGCCGCTACCCGGAGGAGCTCCGCGAGATCTTCGGGGAGGCGTGGCCGGAGCTTCCAGAGGACGACCTGCGCCTCATCCGCCAGCCGCTCGACTTCCTCGGCATCAACTACTACAAGCGCAGCGTCGCACGGCACGATCCGGACGAACCGCCCACGAATGCCGCGGACGTCTGGCAGCCGCAGCACCCGCACACCGAGCTGGGGTGGGAGGTCTACCCGCCCGCCCTCACCCGCACGCTGCTCTGGGTGAAGGAGCGCTACGGGGATATGCCGCTGTACATCACCGAGAACGGCGCTGCCTTCTACGATCCGCCGAAGCCGCTCGAGGGGCGGATCGACGACCCGCTCCGCAGCCACTACTACCGTGAGCACCTGCGCGAGGCCCAAGAGGCGATCGGGCAGGGTGTCGACCTGCGCGGCTACTTCGCCTGGTCGCTGCTCGACAACTACGAGTGGAGCGCGGGCTACGCGAAGCGCTTCGGCATCGTGCACGTGGACTTCGAGACGCAGCAGCGTACTCCCAAGGCCAGTGCGCGCTTCTACTCCGAGGTAATCCGCAGCAACGGGGCTGTGCTGTAGCGCCCCCGGCTGGCCCTCACCCCGCTCGCTGGGGCTCGCACCCCTCTCCCAACTTTGGGAGAGGGGTTGATGTGGACCCTGGCTCCATAGTGTCCCCCTCTCCCCTCGTGGGAGAGGGGGTTAGGGGGTGAGGGCCTCATACCGCGGCCCCACGTCCTGCCCAAGCACCACCTCCACCCGGTGCACGACACCGTCTCCCACTAGCGGGATCAGCACGGCGCCGTCCTCGATCTCCAGCGGCTCTCCGTCCACTCGCGCCACCGTCTCTCCGCCGTAGTCCTCCGCTCGCCGCACCACGATTTCGTAGCTCGTCTCGCCGTCCGGGAGGCGGTAGCGGAGTGTGAAGCCCGGCCAATCAGCGGGGATGCAGGGGCGCAGGGCGATCTCGCGTCCCTGCTGCAGGTCCATGCCCAGGATGGATTCCAGCGCCACGCGGTACATCCACCCCGCCGAGCCGGTGTACCAGGTCCAGCCGCCGCGGCCGACGTGCGGCTCGACACCGTAGACGTCGGCGGCGATGACGTACGGCTCGGCCTGGTAGACGGCGACCTCCTCCGGCGTGCGGGCGTGGCTGACGGGGCTGAGCATCTCCAGCAGCGGGGCGGCGCGCTCGCAGCGGCCGAGTTCGGCGAGGGCGCGCACCGCCCAGAGCGCGGCGTGGGTGTACTGGCCGCCGTTCTCGCGCCCGCCCGGCAGATATCCCTTGATGTAGCATGGGTCGTGCGGCGTTCTGTCGAAGGCCGGGGTGAGCAGGCGGATGATCCCCTCCTCCTCCGACACGAGCTGTTCCTCCATGGCATCCAGCGCCTGCGCCGCGCGCTCCGGCGGGGCGGCGCGGGAGAGCACCGCCCACGCCTGCGCCAGGGTGTCGATCCGGCACTCGTCGTTCTGTGCGGAGCCCAGCGGAGCGCCGATGTCGTAGTAAGCGCGGCGGTACCAGGCGCCATCCCAGCCTGCGCCGCCGGCGTTGAGCACCTCGGCGAGGTGCGCCCGGTAGGCGCGGTAGCGCTCGACCCGCTCCGTGTCGCGCCGGCGCTCGCAGATCGGGATGAAGTCCTCCAGGATGGTGTAGATGAAGAAGCCGAGCCAGACGCTCTCGCCGCGCCCTTCGCGGCCGACGCGGTTCATCCCGTCGTTCCAGTCGCCGACACCCATCAGGGGAAGGCCGTGCGTCCCCTTGGTGAGAGAGCGGTCGAGGGAGAGGCAGCAGTGCTCGTAGACGCTCGCGCTCTCCCCCGAATCCTCCGGCACCAGAAAGACCTCGTCCTCCCCCGGCTCTAGCTGTGGTGCCGTCAAGAAGGGGGGCTCCTCGTCGAGCACCGACTCGTCCCCCGTCTTCTGCAGGTAGAAGACGACGATGTAGGGGAGCCAGAGGAGGTCGTCCGAGAAGCGGGTGCGGATCCCCTTGCTGAGCGGAGGATGCCACCAGTGGAGCACGTCGCCCTTGACGAACTGGTGCGCGGCGTGGAGGAGGATCTGCCGACGCGTCAGCTCCGGCAGCAGATAGACGAGCGCGGAGGAGTCCTGGAGCTGGTCGCGGAAGCCGAAGGCACCGCCGGACTGGTAAAAGGCCGAGCGTCCCCAGACGCGGCAGGCGAGGTTCTGGTACGCGAGCCACCCGTTGACCATCAGGTCCAGTGCGGGGGAGGGGGTCTCGATCTGCACGCCCGAGAGGGTCTGCCGCCAGAAGGTGCGCACCTCCTCCAGCGCGTCGGCGATTGCGCCGTGATCACGATAGCGCTGGATGAGGGCGCGGGCTGCGTCCTCGGTCTCGGCCTCGCCGAGCAGGAAGGTACACTCGATCGTCTCTCCCGGGCCGATTTCGAGGAGAACCTGGAAGGCGGCGCAGGGGTCGGAGCCCTCACCTGCGCCCTCACCCCCTAACCCCCTCTCCCTGTAATTTGGTGCGCGAAGCGCAGCACCATTCTGGGAGAGGGGGGACTGGTTCCTGCCAAGCCGCGGCTCCTGGGCTGCGGCCGGCACTGCAGTGCTCCCCTCCCCCGAACTCGGGGGAGGGGCAGGGGGAGGGGGCGCCGTCTCGCCGGGGGAGGGGGATCTCAGCCACGCCGGGTTCGCGACGCTGCCGTAGCGGCCGAGGAACGCGGCACGGTCGGTCGTGGAGTGCACCTCGGCGGCTGCATCCGGGGGAACGGCGGCGGCGAAGGCCACCCGGTGCGCGAACTCGCCCCGGTTCGGGTTGCGGGCGAGGATCGCGCCGGTCTCGGGGTCGTGCTCGGTGGCGACATGGCCGCGGGTCTCCTGGGGAAGTCTGCCCAGCACCCACTGCACATAGGAGAAAAGAGAGAAGCGGCGGGAGCGGTCGGAGCGATTGGTCAGTCGCACCTGGACGATCTTCACCGGGTCGAAGCGCGCAACGAACTGCCAGACCTCCTGCTCCAATCCACGGCTGGTGTGGCGGCAGCAGCTGTAGCCGAAGCCGTGGCGCACCTCGTACGACTCCCGGTCGGGGCTCGGTCCCGGTGTGGGCGACCAGAAGGCGCCGTCCTCCTCGTCCCGCAGGTAGAGGGCCTCGCCGTGCGGGTCGGAGACGGGATCGTTGAACCAGGGGGTGAGCCGGTTCTCGCGGCTGTTGACGCTCCAGGTGTAGCCGGCTCCGCTCTCCGAGGCGAGAAAGCCGATCGTCTCGTTGGCGATGACGTTGATCCAGGGAAGCGGCGGCCACTGCGGACCGTTGGGCCCCGGCTGAAGCCGGATCACGTACTCGCTCCCGTCCTCGGAGAAGCCGCCATAGCCGTTGAAGAGGCGGAAGCCCGGAGCGCCCTCACCCCCTAACCCCCTCTCCCAATTCTGGGAGAGGGGGGACTTTATCCTGCCAAGCCCCGGCTCCTCGGATGTGGCAGGATCTGCAGTGCTCCCCCTCCCCCAGAATTGGGGGAGGGGGCCAGGGGGTGGGGGCCGGACTTACGCCTGCCTCCTCGCCTCCCTCACCCTCGCAACAGTCCCAGCCGCTGCACAGGAGCGCCCGATGACCTCCGGCTACCGTGTCCCCCCCAAAGCGATCGCGGACCTGGTGGACGCCCCGCCCACCCCGGCGGTCAGTCTCAGCCCGGACAAGGACTGGCTGCTGCTGATGGAGCTGCCCAACCTCCCGCCGCTCAGCGACCTGGCCCAGCCGGAGCTGCTGCTCGCGGGGCTGCGCCTCAACCCGCGCACCCAC
>JBPCIT010000396.1:0-14999 GCA_051006015.1 Longimicrobiaceae bacterium | reverse complement strand
GTTGAGGTGATCCAAATCAGTCGAGCCGCAATCGCCTCACGATGATGCTCGAGCGGGCGAACGATGCGGCCGAGGGGCACGCGGTTCGCTCCTTGTGCATGTAAGTGAACAAAGCACAAACAGATGGAGCATCAGCGGACGGGAGAGTGGGATGGATGCACTGCTCGATTCCAAGGCCGTTCTGCTCATCGAACGTGACGCGGAGGATCGCGCTGTCCATGCAGCGATCCTCCGTCCGCTTCCTCGGCTTTGTCGTGGTCAGCGCTGTGGTCGAGCTTATTGGCACGCCGAGGGATGCGGAGAGGCGACGAGCCCACGGCCGGAGGTGAAAGGATCCAACGCTGGACATCCCTCTCTTAGTGGGAGGTGGAAGGCAGAGCGCGGGGGTAGCCGCGGGGCTATATTCCGCACTCCGCTCTCCTCAATTGCTCCTACCTGATGTCGCCGCGCCGATCCTTTGGCTCGATCCCGATCCGAGTCTCTTCGGTCTCATCAACGATCGGAGCCTTGATAGGCTGATTCGCTGGTACACGCTCGCGCTCCCGCGCGCGCGCCTGATCCGTCGCCGCCTCCCTGGCATTGGCCATCCTGGGTGCAGCCGCCCGGCCCCGGTTGTACCAGTTCCGAACGATCTCTCCCGCAGTCTCCCGGCCGCCCAGTCCAAATGCCAGGCCCACTGCCAGCGCGAGGGCGAAGACCGTGGCCATGAAGAGCGTATTCACCAGCGTGGTCGCAATGCCGAGCTGATTGACAGCAACGATGATCGCGAACGCCCAGATGGTGGCACTCGCGAGCTTGGCCAGAAGATCCGGGTTACCCAGGTCCGCTTCTGCCGTGGCGCCGCGGACGAGTCCGCTCACCGCCCCAGCGACGAGTCCACCGATAACCAGCACCACGAGCGCGACGACGAGGTTTGGCAGCCAGAGCAGAAGCTCCTGGAGCACAGCCGAAACCGCCGGCAGCCCCAGCACGTCGAAGGCAACCACCAGCACGATGAGGCGGATGAACCACTTGGTCACCCCGGCGATGAAGCCGGAGGCATCGGTATGGACTCCAGTCTTGTGCACGAAGTCGCTGAAGCCAGACCGCCGTGCCAGCCCATCAAAGTCCACCCGTCGCAAGATGGCGCCGACTGCCTTGGCGAGCGCCGAGGCAATCAACCAGCCGATGATGATGACCAGCAAAAAGCCGATGATCCTGGGAATCGCCGCGAGGAAGAGCGCTAGCGCCGCGGCAAGCGAGGTCATGAGTGCCTCGGTCCAGTCCTGAATTCCCGTTTGCATGAGGGCCTCTTCTCGCGAGGGTGAACGTAACCGACCACCGCTGTATCTTTCCACGACCTTACCCGATTGAGGATAGGCAATTACGGTGCCGCAACTTACGGGTGCGTTCCCGACTTAGTTTCCGCAGGCGTCGAGTCTCTCCCGATGGGTCCATCAAGGCCAAGCGCAGGGGAAGGGACATCGAGCTGCAGAAGGGGGCGGTATGATCGTGACGGAAAGGCGGCGCGTCCGAAGCTCCCCCATACCGGTGTAACGTCGAAGGGAACGGGGACGGATGGGGTGTCCCCGAGGGGCGTATCGGTTTCTCCTCACGCAGTGCATGCTGAATACCCCTCTGCTATCTACAGGAGAATACGGTATCCTCTATGTATCTCTTGCCTCTATCTGGGGTTCAGGATCCGGTCGATCTGCGCCCGTGCATCTTCGAGGTGCAGGCGCGTGGTGCGGTCGCTAGTGCGTCCCAGGGCGGTGCGGAGCTGCGTGTCGAGCGCCTGCAGCCCGCCACGCACCAGCGCCCGCGCGTCCGAGGCGGTGGGGGAGCCGCCGGTGGTGATGATCACACCTGGAGCCGGGCTGGTGGTGGTGGGTGGACGGACCGGCGGGTTGACCTTGCCATTCACCACGTCCAGATAGGTGCGCTGCAGGTTGCGGCGGAAGGCATCGATCCGCACCGAGCCATTCGACAGCTCCCCCCAGATCCCCTGCCGCAGGTCGGCGAACATGTCGCCGAGCGCGTACACCTCCCCCGGCCGCCGCGCGAGCGCCTCGAACTCGATCATCCTCTGCATCCGCACGTCGTTCAGCAGCGCGTTCAGCACCCGCGCCTGCGCCCGGCCGACACGGTCGATCGCCCCCTGCACCTCGATGCGCCGCAGGATCTCCGGATCGAGAAAATGCTCCGGGGTGCGGAAAGCGTTCTCGTTCAGGAAACGCACCGCCTCCTGCTGCCGCTGACGGGGCATCGGGGTGAAGCGCACGCCGTCCTGCCCGGCGTACTTCTCCTGCGACTCCACCCCACCGACCACCGTCACCACATGGTTCAGCTCGGTGGCCCACTGGCCGATCAACCGGTCGTACAGCTCGCGCAGATCGGAGAAATCCTCCCCGGGCGTCTCGGTGGCGGGAATCAGCATCGGCACGACCCGCTGCAGGTTGCGCAGCCCCAGACGCGTCGAGCGCACCGCGTCGGCATCCCCGACCGCCTCGGTGTGGTCGCCCGGGTCCGCGCCCATGCTGCCGGTGGTGGAGAAGCGCAGATACGGTATGGTGTCCTGCTGGCGCGCCCAGGAGTCTAGCGTCGCGCGCTCCGCTTCCGGGGTGGTCGCCTCCGGGATCGGAAGGTAGCCCCACATGATGGCGAATCTGTCGTAGGGGCCGATGTCCGGTACCAGCAGCTCCGGCGGGATGTTGTCCTCCGGCTGGGCGACGTAGTTGAAGCGCGAGTAGTCCATCAGCGTCGGGGTGTGCCCCATGCGCCGCACGAAGTCCGCGTTGCGGATGCTGTCGGCGGCGTAGGTGGCGCTCGCCTTCTGGTTGTGAGGCAGCCCCAGCGTGTGGCCGACCTCGTGTGCCACCACGTACTGCAGCAGCCGCCCCATCAGCGTGTCGGGGAGCGGCAGCCGCCGCGCGCGCGGGTCCAGCGGCGCGACCTGCACGAAGTACCAGGCGCGCAGCAGGTTGAGCACGTTGTGGTACATCTGGATGTCCGACTCGAGGATCTCGCCGGTGCGCGGATCGTGCACGTGCGGACCTGAAGCGTTCTCGATGGTCGAGGGGAGCCAGCGGATCACCGAGTAACGCGCGTCCTCCGCCGCCCAGTCCGGGTCTTCCGCGCGGCTGGGCGCATCGCGCGCGACGATGGCGTTGCGGAAGCCTGCCTCCTCGAAGGCTCGCTGCCAGTCCTCGACACCGCGCTTGATCCAGGGCACCCACTGCGCCGGGGTGGCGGGATCGACATAGTAGACGATGGGCTTGACCGGCTCACAGGGGATGCTCTCCCCCGGCGGGCACTCGAGGCGCCAGCGGGTGATGAAGCGCCGCCGCGCCGCGCGGTGCTCCTCCGTGCCGAAGTCCTGCCTGCTCACCGCGAAGTAGCCGACGCGGCTGTCGTGGAGGCGCGGCATCATCGGCTGCTCGGGCAGGCGCACCATGCTCCAGTGCATCAGCACGCTGGCGGTGGTCGGCGTGGGGCGGAACTGCTCCGGCACGTTGGGCGGCGAGGGAGGCGTCACCGTGTAGGTGTGCGTCGCCTCGACGTTGACGTTCTCCGGGAAGGCGGTCACCCGCTCGATGAAGCTGCGCTGGCTGTCCAGGCTGCCGCGGATGCGGTTGCCCGCCCCGAACTCGGGGGTGCCGGTGGTGAAGAGGCGGGTCACCTCGATCACCGCCGCGCTGTCGGGGCCGAACGCCTCGACGTTGAAGATCGCGAGCACCGGGTCGTAGTTGGCCGCGCTAACCGCCTCGTAGATCGGCAGGGTGGTGTCGGCGGTGATCTCGTAGGAGACGCTGCGCAGCAGGATGCGGTTGTCGCGACGCTCCCAGCGCAGCACCCGGTTGCTGACCGCCTGTCCGCCGTAGCCCGCGCCCAGGGTGGTCCGCGCGATCTGGGTGACGAGGAGCATCTCCTTGTTCAGCTCCGCGCGCGGGATCTCGAAGAAGAGCCGGCTGCCCACCCGGTGCGTCCTGAACACCCCCTCGCGCGTCTGCGCGGCGGGGGTGATGACCCGGCTGTACGGCCGCGGGCTGGCCTCGCCCGGGGCTCCGGGACCTGCGGAGCGCTCGGGAGCGGCAGCACGCCCGGTGTCGCCGGGCATGCCGGGTATGACCACGGTGGCCGGAGGCGCGGGCGCAGGGGCCGGAGCGGAGCGTGCGGTGGCGCACCCCGCGGTGAACAGTGCCAGCAGGACGACGACATACCTCATGAGCGATCCCTCGGAGCGAACGCGGTGGGCGGTGCGGTGGAGAACGGACGGCGTTATGATATCCGGCACCTGGCGCTTCGGCAATCTCTCGTGCAAACATCCGATTCTCCGTCCATGATCAAGCCGGTCGAGATCTACCTGAACACCCCGGCCCCGGACCCTGACGTCCCGCGGCCGGTGCGCCACTCGCAGGTAACCTTCGCCGACCTGGCGGAGCCGCAGAGCCAGAACGTCGCCGGCACCCTCTTCGGCGGGGTGCTGCTCGGCTTCATCGACCGCGCCGCCGCCTTCTGCGCGATGAAGCACGCGGGCCGGCCGGTGGTCACCAAGAGCTTCGACAGCGTCGAGTTCAACGAGCCGATCCTGATCGGCGAGCTGGTCGTCGCGCACGCGATGGTGAACTTCACCGGCACCACCAGCATGGAGATCGGGGTGGACGTGTACGCGCAGCACCCGATCAGCGGGGAGCAGCGGCACACCAACACCTGCTACGCCACTTTCGTCGCCCTCGGCGCGGACGGGCGCCCCACGCGTATCCCGCCGCTGCTGCCCGAGACGGAGGAGGAGAAGCGGCGCTTCGTGGAGGGGCGGCAGCGGCGCGAGGAGCGGCTGGCCCGGCGGCGGGCGCGGGAGTAGAGGCCGTATGTCCTCCTCGGAGCCGCCGCTGAAGCATCCGCTCCCCTCCTCGGATCAGGTCTTCGTCCACTTCTACCGCGCGGTGGTCGGACACGCGGACGTGTGGCGGCAGCGGATGGATGCGACCACCAACTGGGCGGTGGCGACGACGGCGGTGATGATGACCTTCACCTTCTCGAATCCGCAGTCGCCGCACTTCGTGCTGCTGATCGCGCTCGCCTTCGACTCGATGTTCCTGCTGATGGAGTCGCGGCGTTACCAGACCTACGACCTCTGGCGGCGCCGCTTCCGCACGCTCAACCGCTACATGATCGCCCCTACCCTGCTGCAGGGGAGGCAGCCGTCGGCGGAGGTGATCCGCGAGCAGTACGCGCGCATCGCCGCCGACCTGGGGCGCACCGTGCCGCACCTCAGCGTCGCCGACGCCGTGGGCTTCCGTATCCGCCGCAACTACGGCTTTCTCTACAGCATCGCGCTGCTCGCCTGGGGGCTGAAGCTGGAGATCCATCCCGCCCCCGCGCAGAACCTGGCCGACCTGATCCTGCGCGCCGCGGTGGGAAGTGTACCGGGAAGCGCAGTCTTTGGAGTGGTCGGCGCCTTCATAGCAGCCGCCACTTTCCTGGGGGTGCGGGCTCCCTCCGAGCGGATGCTGAACTGGTCCGAGGTCCCCTCCCCCCTCGGCCGCTGGCTGATCCGCTCGATCCGCAAGACACGGCGGAAGCGCAGGAACCCCCTTCCGGCGGCTCGGAATCCTGGCCGGAAGGCCGGCGGCGATCAGGAGAGGGCGTAACTCTCATGGAGATGGCGGGCGCGCAGCTCAACCACGAGGTTCTGCTGACGCTTGGCGTCACCGTGGGCGCGCTGGCGCTCTTTCTCTGGAACCGGCTGCGGGTCGATGTGGTGGGGATCATCGTGATGGCCACGCTGATCGTGCTGGGGCTGGTGACCCCACAGCAGGGGATCAGCGGTTTCGCGAACGAGGCGATGATCACCGTCGCCGCGATGTTCGTCCTCTCGGCGGGTCTGGTGCGCACCGGCGCCATCGACATCCTCGGCAAGTGGGTCGCGCGGCTGGCCGGCAAGAGCGAGCTGCGTCTGCTGGTCGTCACCCTCGCCATCGTCATCCCGCTGAGCGCCTTCATCAACAACACCCCGGTGGTGGTGGTGATGATCCCGGTGGTTCTGGGGCTGACGCGCGAGCTCGGCTTCGCTCCCTCGCGGCTCTTCATGCCGATCTCCTTCGGCAGCCAGCTAGGAGGAACGCTGACGCTGATCGGCACCAGCACGAATCTGCTAGTCGCCGGGCTCGTTCTGGATCTGGGCATGGAGCGCATCCGCCTCTTCGACATCACCCCGCCCGCGCTGGTGCTCACCGCCGTCGGTGTGCTCTACCTGCTCACCGTCGGCCGCTGGCTGATGCCCACGCGCGAGGCCACCGCTGATCTGGTCGCCAGCTACGAGCTGCGTGAATACCTCTCGGCGCTGGTGGTGGAGGAGAACTCTCCGCTGGCTGGGCGCACGCTGCGCGACTCGCGCTTCGGCGAGGTGCACGGCCTGCAGGTCATCGGCATCGAGCGCGAGGGCGAGCGGATCCACTTCCCCCGCGGAGGGACCATCATCCATGCCGGCGACCATCTTCTCGTGCGCGGCAAGATTCCCGACATCGCACGGATCGAGGAGATCGAGCACCTGCGGATCGTGGGCACCAAGCCGGTGTTCCCCCTGGGGCGGGAGGGAGGGCAGCGGGAGCGCGGAACCCGTCTGGCCGAGCTGATCGTCCCCCCTCGCTCGCCGGTCGTCGGGCGAACGATCCGCCGGCTCAACTTCCGCGGCCGCTACGGGGTGCCGGTCCTGGCGATCCAGCGGCATGGCGAGCCGCTGCACGATCCACTCACCGAGATCGTGCTCGAGCCCGGCGACGTGCTGCTGGTCCAGGGATCGAGCGAGGAGCTGCGCCAGCTCCATCAGAGCGGGGATCTGGCGCTCCTGGGCGCTGTGGATGTCCCGGCCCGGCGGCTGCGCAAGCTCAAGTTCTCGGTGCCGATCCTGCTGATGGTCGTGCTGCTGGCGGCCTTCGAGGTCACCACCATCCTGGTCTCATCGATTCTGGGTGTGGTCGCCATGTTCATCACGGGGTGCATCACGCCCGACGAAGCCTATGAGGAGGTGGACTGGATGGTGCTCGTCCTGCTCGGCTCGATCATCCCGCTCGGGATCGCGATGCAGAACACCGGCACCGCGCAGTTCATCGCGGGGGGCATGCTCCGCCTCACCGAGCCGCTGGGACTCCTCGGAACGCTCGCCGCCTTCTACCTGATGACCTCGCTGCTGACGGAGCTGATCAGCAACAACGCCGCCGCTGTCGTGCTCACTCCCATCGCGGTGGCCACCGGCGTGGCGCTCGGCGTCTCACCGCTGCCCCTGGTGATCGCGGTGATGATCGCGGCCTCGAACTCCTTCATGACGCCGATCGGCTACCAGACGAACACCTTCATCTACGGTCCCGGCGGCTACCGCTTCAGCGATTTCGTGCGGGTGGGCGGACCGCTCAACCTGATCCTGCTCCTGGTTGCCACCTTTGTGATCCCCTTCTTCTTCCCCTTCCGCTGACCAACCTCGCGATCGCCAGCCTCAGGCCAGGAAGAGGAGGAACTAGGCGAGGCCGAGCAGGGCGCCCCCCCCGAGCGTCGGCAGCATGCCGACCCGGAAGCGGAAGAGGGCGACGAGCGCGCCGAGCGTCAGCACGACCGCGAAGGGGTCCACCGTCTCCCACACCGGCAGGAAGAGGCGCACCGGGCCATAGTAGACGGTCTCCACGCGGGCAAAGAGGGTGTGGAGGGAGAACCAGACCGCAAGGTTGAGGATCACCCCCACCACCGCCGCGGTGATCGCCGAGAGCGCCGCGCCGAGCGCGCGCTTGCTGCGGAGCCCCTCGATCAGCGGCGCCCCCGCGAAGACGAAGAGGAAGCAGGGCACGAAGGTCACCCAGGTCACCAGCACCGAGGCCAGGATGCCGGCGGTGAGCGGATCGAGACCGCCGGGGTGGCGGAAGGCGCCCATGAAGCCGACGAACTGCACCACCTGCACCAGCGGACCGGGCGTCGTCTCGGCCATGCCCAGCCCATCCAGCATCTCCCCCGGCAGCAGCCAGCCGTGGGTCTCGACCGCCTCCTGCGCCACGTAGGAGAGCACCGCGTAGGCGCCACCGAAGGTGACGACCGCGACCGTGCTGAAGAAGATCCCCTGCTGCACGAAGATGTCGTCCCGGCCGCGCAGCAGCGCCAGCAGCCCGAGCGGAAGGAACCAGAGAGCGCCCCACACCGCGACGGTGCGCAGCACCCGCGAGAAGATCGTCCACCGGGATTCCGCCGCCTGCGGCTCGTCTGCCTCCTCCACCTTCACCGCGCCACGGAAGTAGCGCTCCCCCGCCAGCCGCTGCCCGACGAAGCCGATGAGCGCGGCGCCCAGCACGATCAGCGGAAAGGGAATCTCGAGGAAGAAGATGGCGATGAACGACGCGGCCGCGAGAGTGAGCAGCAGGCGGTTGGTCAGCGCCCGCTTGCCGATGCGCGTGAGCGCCTCGACCACGATCGCGACCACCACCGGCTTGATCCCATAGAAGAGCCCCGCCACCAGCGGCACCTCCCGGAAGAGCGCGTACAGCACGCTGAGCAGCAGGATGGAGAGGAAGCCTGGAAGCACGAAGAGCACGCCGGCGACGATCCCGCCCCAGGTGCGGTGGAGGAGCCAGCCGATGTAGGTGGCGAGCTGCTGCGCCTCGGGGCCGGGGAGAAGCATGCAGTAGTTCAGGGCGTGCAGGAAGCGTGGCTCGTCCACATAGCGCTTCTCCTCGACCAGGATGCGGTGCATCACCGCGATCTGCCCCGCCGGGCCGCCGAAGCTGAGCAGCGCGACGCGGATCCAGACCGCGAGCGCCTCCCGGAAGGGCACCTGGGGCGCGGGCGGCGAGGTGGATGTCTCTGGATTCAGGAAGAGCTCCGGGCTCGGAGTGGCGGCCCCACACTGGCGTGGAGCGCCTGCAGGAAAATCCCCGCTGGCGCGACGCGCAGGGAAAGTACCGGTGATTTGCGTCGGCAGCCACCCCGGCGCATCTTCCTGCCCTCCCGCACGACCCGCCGTGCAAGGATGAGGCGCGTGGATAGGCACTGGAGCACTGGCCCATGCAAGCAGCGCAGACCACCCTCACCCCCGAGATCGTCCTCACGCTTGCCATCACGGCGGGGGCGCTCGCCCTCTTCATGTGGAACCGCGTCCGGGTGGATGTGGTGGGGATCATCGTGATGGTCACGCTGATCGTCACCGGGCTGCTCACGCCTCGGGAGGGGATCAGCGGTTTCGCCAACGAGGCGATGATCACCGTCGCCGCGATGTTCGTCCTCTCCGCCGGGCTGGTGCGCACCGGCGCCATCGATATCCTCGGCAAGTGGGTCGCGCGCCTCTCGGGCAAGAGTGAGCTGCGCCTGCTGGTCGTCACCCTCGGCATCGTCATCCCGCTGAGCGCCTTCATCAACAACACCCCGGTGGTGGTGGTGATGATCCCGGTGATCCTGGGGCTGACGCGCGAGCTCGGCTTCGCCCCCTCGCGCCTCTTCATGCCGATCTCCTTCGGCAGCCAGATGGGCGGGACGCTGACGCTCATCGGCACCAGCACCAACCTGCTGGTCGCCGGGCTGGTGCTGGACCTGGGGCTCGAGCGCATCGGCCTCTTCGACATCACCCCGCCCGCGCTGGTGCTCACCGTCGTCGGCGTCGCCTACCTGCTCACCGTGGGGCGGTGGCTCACTCCCGTCCGCGAAACCACCA
The DNA here is from genome assembly GCA_051006015.1 of Longimicrobiaceae bacterium. Lineage (GTDB taxonomy): Bacteria > Gemmatimonadota > Gemmatimonadetes > Longimicrobiales > Longimicrobiaceae > JBPCIT01. The sequence goes on along the minus strand of JBPCIT010000396.1, from coordinate 5,335 downwards.
CCGACCTGGTGGCGAGCTACGAGCTGCGCGAGTATCTGACGGCGCTCGTCGTCGAGCCCGAGTCGCCGCTGGCGGGGCGCAGCCTGCGCGACTCGCGCTTCGGCGAGTCGCACGGCCTGCAGGTCGTCACCGTCGAGCGTGAGGGCGAGCGGATCGAGCTGCCGCGTGGCGGCACCATCATCCTGCCCTGGGACCACCTGGTGGTGCGCGGCAGGATCCCCGACATCGCGCGCATCGAGCAGATCGATCACCTGCGGATCGCGGGCACCAAGCCCGCCTTCCCCGTGGGCGAGGAGGGCGAGGGCGCGGCGCAGAGCGGGGAGACGCGAATGGCGGAGGTGATCGTGCCGCCGCGCTCGCCGGTCAACGGCCACACGCTGCGCGAGCTCAACTTCCGCGGGCGCTACGGCGTGCCGGTGCTCGCCGTGCAGCGCCACGGCGTGCCGCTGCACGACCGGCTCGCCGACATCGCGCTCGAGCCCGGCGACGTGCTGCTCGTGCAGGCCTCGAACGACGACCTGCGGCGGCTGCACGCCAGCGGAGACCTCGCGCTCCTGGGCGCGGTGGACCTGCCGGCCCGGCGGACACGCAAGCTCAAGTTCTCCGTGCCGATCCTGGCCATGGTCGTTGCGCTGGCCGCCTTCGAGATCATGCCCATACTGGTCTCCGCCATTCTGGGTGTGATCGCGCTGTTCATCACCGGATGTCTCACCCCCGACGAGGCCTACCAGGAGGTGGACTGGATGGTGCTCATCCTGCTGGGATCGATCATCCCGCTCGGGATCGCCATGCAGAACACCGGCACCGCGGAGTTCATCGCCGCGGGTATGCTCCAGCTGACCGCACCCTGGGGTGCCTACGGAGTCCTTGGCTCTCTCTTCCTGCTCACGGCGCTGCTGACCTCCGTGATCAGCAACAACGCCGCCGCTGTCGTGCTGACGCCCATCGCGATCACCACCGGGCTGGCAATGGAGCTTTCACCGCTTCCCTTCGTGATCGCGGTGATGATCGCCGCGTCCAATTCGTTCATCACGCCCATCGGCTATCAGACGAACACCTTCATCTATGGCCCGGGCGGCTACCACTTCAGCGATTTCATGCGCGTGGGAGGGCCGCTCAACCTGATCCTGCTGGTGCTCGCGACCTTTGTGATCCCCTTCTTCTTCCCCTTCCATGTCCGCTGAGGCGGCTTCCGCGCCGCGGGCGAAGATCCTGCTCGCCACGCGCCTCGACCCGCCCGCCGACGTCACCGCGCGCGCCGCGGCCCGCCTCGCCCGGCAGCTCGGCGGAGCACTGGTCGTGAGCTTCGTCGCCGAGGAGCTCGAGACCGTCCCCCGGATCGCCACCACCACCGGTATCGAGGAGTCGAGCGTGCGCGAGCAGATGCTGCGCGAGGTGCGTGAGCGGGTCGAGGAGTTCGTGCGCGCCTGCTGCCCCGCCGAGACCGCCGTGCGCGTCGGGGAGGGAGAGGCGGTGCGCGAGATCGTCCGCGCCGCGCGCGAGGAGGGCGCCGAGTACCTGGTGCTGGGCACCGGGGCGCACGGCGTGCTGCACGAGCTGGTCGTCGGCAGCACCACGCACGAGATCCTGCGCCACGCCCCCTGCCCCGTGGTCGTCGTACCCCTGCGCCGATCGCAGAGCGCGCGGGGCGACGCTCCGTGAGCACGGGAACCCTTACCGACTGAGGGGTACTCTCCCTTGCGCCAGCCCGCACCTTGTGCTCTGGCATCTTGCAAGACGGGAGGCGTTCTGCCTCCGCTGCGCCCCCGCAACCGGCCGTTGACGAGCCGTGGGGCAGGCGCTATACTCTGCGCCCTTTGCCGCCAGGGGATACCGGCAGGCGTTTTGCAGAACAAACCCGTTCGCGCTCGCCCGGCGAGCGCGAATTTCGACCTGTAAGGCTTTGAGAAACGATCGAGATATGGCTACGGCAGCACGCAAGACACGGCGACGGGCTCGGCAGGCACCGTCCCTCCGGGAAGGCTTCGGAGTGGCGGTCGAGGACCAGTCCAGCCTGGACCAGTACCTCAAGGAGGTCAGCACCCACCGGCTCCTCGCACCGCAGGAGGAGATCGCGCTGGGGCACCGTGCGCAGCAGGGCGACGAGGACGCGGTGCAGGAGCTGGTGCGTGCCAACCTGCGCTTCGTGATCTCCGTCGCCAAGAAGTACCAGAACCGGGGCGTGAGCCTCTCCGACCTGATCCAGGAGGGGAACGTCGGCCTGGTCACCGCGGCGCGCAAGTTCGATCCGGATCAGGGGGTGAAGTTCATCTCCTACGCGGTGTGGTGGATCCGTCAGGCGATTCTCTCCGCGCTCGCCAACCAGGGGCGCGCGGTGCGGGTGCCGCTCAACCGCGCCTCGGATCTGGCGAAGATCTTCCGTGAGCGCGAGCGCCTCAAGCAGGAGCTGGGTCGCGACCCGACCTCGGAGGAGATCTCCGAGTCCACCGGCCTCTCGCCCGAGATCGTCGAGAGCCTGCAGACGCTGAACGCCGCCGAGATCCGGCTCGATGCGCCCATCGGCGACATGGACGACTCGCAGCTGATGGACCGCTTCATCGCCGACGCGGCGATCATCACCGAGGACGAGGTCGAGGAGCGCCTGCTGAGCGAGCGGATCGACCAGGCGCTGACCACGCTGCAGCCGCGCGACGCGAGGGTGCTCAAGCTCTACTTCGGCCTGGAGGGTGGGCGCGAGCACACGCTCGAGGAGATCGGCGACAAACTGGGAGTGACGCGCGAGCGCATCCGCCAGCTCCGCGACCGTGCGCTGAAGCGCCTGCGTGAGGGCGACATGGGCGATGCGCTGGCCTCCTTCGCGGCGGCATGATCGCACGCTCTCAGACGCGGGAGTTCTTTGTAGGGGCGGCGCATGCGTCGCCCCTACTGCTTTTTCCCTGCCTTCGCGCCGCTGCATGACCGGGATCGTGCTCCGCGCGCGCGGCGGCGTCTACGAGGTCGAGACGGCGGAAGGGGTGGTCGAGGCCTCGCTGCGCGGCCGCCTCAAGCGCGAGGAGAAGACGGGTGACCGCGTCGTCGCCGGCGACCGGGTCGAGGTCGAGCGCGCGGAGAGCGGGGTGGAGGAGGTGTGGACCATCGAGGAGGTGCACGAGCGCCGCACCGCTCTGGTGCGCAAGGCGCCGGGGAAGGCACCGCGGCCCAAGACGATCATCGCCAATGTGGATCGGGTCGTCATCGTCTTCGCCACCGCCCGCCCCGAACCCCACCTGCGGATGCTCGACCGCTTTCTCGTCCTCTGCGAGTCGAGCGGGCTCGACGCGCTGATCGTCGCCAACAAGGTCGATCTCGTCGGGCTGGAGCGCGCCCGCTCCCTCTTCTCCCTCTACGAGGAGATCGGCTATCCCGTCCTCTACACCTCAGTCGCCGAAGGACGCGAGATCGAGGCGCTCACGAACGAAATATGCGGGCGGATCTCCGCCCTCACGGGCCCTTCCGGCGTCGGCAAGTCCAGCCTCCTGAACGTCGTGCAGCCGGGTCTCGCGCTGCGCGTCGCCTCGGTGAGCGACGCGGTGCAGAAGGGGCGCCACACCACGGTGACCGCGCAGCTCATCCCTCTCGAGTGCGGGGGCTACGTGGCCGATACGCCGGGGCTGCGGGAGCTGGGGCTCTGGGGGATCGAGAAGGAGGAGCTGGACGGCTGCTTCCCCGAGTTTCGCCCCTACCTGGGGACGTGCCGCTACGGCAACTCCTGCACGCACAGCCACGAGCCGGGATGCGCCGTCAAGGAGGCCGCCGCCACTGGCGAGATCTCCGCCTCCCGCTATGAGAGCTACCAGCGGCTGCTGCGCGGCGAGGAGCCGGACGGGGAGTCCTGAGCCTGGAAAGTACCTGACGCGCGCGAGATCAGCCCGGCGTTAGCTGTTCAGCAATGGAGTAGGTCGCGGAATCTTCCGGAAAAATCCTGTCTTCCCTACCCTGCCGCTCTGCCGGGCCGCGGCTGCGCTCTTCTCTATTGACACGCGGGAATACTCCGCCCTACCTTACGGCCCGGTGGCATCGTCGCTTCGCCTCATTTCCGTCGCTCTTCGCCGCCGCCTTTCTCGCTCAATCGGCCCCGGATGATGGATATCCTGCCCACCCTGCTCCGCGTACACGAAAGTGGTGATCCGGAGACGGCATTCCGGGTGATGGTCGATTCGCTCACGCCCGCGCTTCCCCTGCACTGCGCGGCGTGGGTCGGTCCGGACAATGGCACCTCACAGTACGTCTCTCCCGCGGATATCGAGATCTCGTCCGACCTGCAGCGCCTGGCGACCCACGCCATCCGCCCCGAAGTCTTTCCGATGAGCTTGCTGCTGCCGGCGCTCGAGGAGCGCTTCCCGGGTGCCGAGCTGCTCGTGCTGCCGCTGCCTCGGGCCGAGCCGCCGTGCGGTTCCGTCGTGCTGGTCAGCCAGGCAGGCAGGCTGGGCGACGATCTCGAGCCCTGGCAGCGGCTGGGCAGTGCGCTCGGCCGCGTCGCGCTGCAGCACCGCCTGCGGCACCAGAAGGACGAGGAGATCAAGGCGCTGCGCCACCGCGCCGAGGAGATCGAAGCGCTGCACGCGCTGGGTCTCGCCGCCAACCGCACGCTGGATCCGGATGAAGTGCTCGGCCTGGTCGCGCGCTTCACCCGCACGCTGCTCGGCGCGCACTACGTGACCGTCAACACAGCACAGGACGGGGAGGTGCGTGTCGTCGCCTCGGTCGGGCTGCGCAACAGCGAGGCGGCGGAGCCGGGCGATCACTACGCCGACTTCGCCCAACGGGTGATGGAGGCCGAGAAGCCGCTCGCGGTCGGGGGAGCGGAGGCGGACTTCGGCATCGAGGAGTTCCCCTTCCACCTGCGCGAGGGCATGCGCGTGGGGCTGGGAATCCCGCTCTCCCTCTACGGCCAGACCTTCGGTGCCCTGATCGTCGGCTACCGTCGCGAGTACACGCTCACGCCGCGCGACACCCGGCTCGCGCTGACGCTGGCGGGCCACGCCGCCGTGGCCATCAGCAATGCGCGGCTGCACCACGCGGTGGAGGAGCACTCGCGCCAGCTCGAGGGGGCGTACGAGGAGCTGAACCAGCTCACCCGTGCCAAGGAACGCTTCTACAACGCCATCTCCCACGACCTGCGTACCCCGGTCGGCGCCATCAAGGGCTACATGGAGCTGCTGCTCGAGGACATGGCGGACGAGCTCTCGCCGGAGACGTGCTGGGTCGTGGAGAACTCCCAGCGCGCCGCCACCACGCTCCTCGCCCTGGTGAACGATCTACTCGACTTCGCCAAGCTCGAGGCCGGCAAGGTCGAGATGAACATCCGCACGGCCATGCTGGAGGAGATCGTCGA
>JBPCIT010000395.1:0-21271 GCA_051006015.1 Longimicrobiaceae bacterium | reverse complement strand
GTCTTCCTCCGCGCCTTCCGTCCCCCCATGGTGCCACCCCCCCGCCCGCCCCCCCCCCCCCCCCCCCCCCCCCCCCCCCCCCCCCCCCCCCCCCCCCCCCCCCCCCCCCCCCCCCCCCCCCCTCGCCCCCCCCCCCCCCCCCCCCCCCCCCCCCACTTCTCTTTTCTTCTGGTGTCGAAGCTGCTTATCGCTTCATCAGGCGGCGGAGGGGCGATCCTTCTTCCAGCGGCCGTAGGGAAGCGAGGGGGCGGAGCGAACCCGCTGCCCCCAGACGAAGGCGATAGCACGCGGCCGGGCTGCCACCGGACCGCCGTCGTTCACAACTATGCCGACCGCGGCTGCGCTCTGCTGCCGCGGGTCGCTCTCACGAGGATCGTTCTCGTTCATGGAAGCTCTACGATGCAAGGGGAGTCGGAGCGGGGCACCCGGGATGCCGCGACTCCCCTATGCACGGGATGTACCGGAGGAGAGGAAAAGCTAAATGCGGATGTTATAATGAGTTACAACTTCGGCCGGTCGCGGGGCGGCCGGCCGGCGTGTCATTGCGATGACAGGTCCTGTGTCGAAAAGACACCGAGATCCTCCTCGAGCTGCTCGGCCGGCGGCGGGGGATGAGCGCCGTTGCCGTTGCCGTTGAGTGCAGCGCGCCAGGTGCGGTAGCCGGGGAGCTTCAGCATGCGGAAGATCTTCCGGTCGACGGCGCTGCAGAGGAGCAGCTCCGTCAGCAGGTACTGACCCCGCTTGGTGACCGCCAGCTCCTCGACGACCGTATCGGCGAGGCGCAGCAGCTCAGAGCGGGGGACCGAGTCCTTGTACGCCTCGACCTGCTCTTCCACCCAGTCGACGTACGCGCGCCGCAGTGAGCGGGAAGATCCGAGCTGAATCACAGGCTGATGCGGGCTTTCACCATGGGTGATGGCACGGCGGCAGTTCAGGTGGGCGACAGCGGTGCGGCGGAGCGGCCGCAGGTTCCGGAAGCTAACGCGCGAGGGGGGGGAGATCAACCCCTGCTGCTCGGCTGCAGCCGCCGCAGGAGCGCTGTGCAGATGCCGCAGAATTCCGTGCCCTTCCGGTCCACATCATCCACGTCGAAGGACTCGGCCATCACACAATCGCGAGTCTGGCAGTGCTCGATTCCGGCGGCGTGGCCCAGCTCGTGGAGGGCCTCCTTCAGCACCCGCGCGCGGAAGAGCAAGGGCTCGAGTACCGCCCGCTGCGCCGAAGGCCGCAGGCGCGCGGTGCTGATGACGGCGCAGCCGCCGCCGACCGTCGCCTCCCCGAACACCCACTCCCGCTCCGGAGCGTGGAGATCCGCCTCGGTCACTCCCAGCAGCCAGGCCGCTTCCGTCGTGGCTCTCGCGTCAAGTAACTCCACCAGCGCATCCACCACCGGGTTCGAGGAGACCTGCCGCCGCGCCGGATCGAGCCACTCCTCACACAGCCGCAGCACTCCTCCGACGCGCGTACGCGTGCCGTACCGCTTGTCGAGTTCGGCTCCGAGCCAGTCGAGCAGATCGGTGTCGACCGTACCGACGGCCACCAGCTCGAGAGGGTGCGGCAGCAGCGTCAAATGCCTCATGCCGGCTACTCTCCAAGGCCGTAGCGAACGATCTTCCGGTAGAGGGTCGAAGGATCGATCCCGAGCACCTCGGCGGCGCGCGTCTTGTTCCCAGCCTCGGATTGCAGTACCCAGTGGATGTACGCCCGCTCGATGATCTCGAGCGGCGGGTTGGGAGGAAGCCGATTCGAGACGAGGGGCTGCGTCTCGCGAGCGGTGATGCGGTCTGGCAGCGCGGAGAGATCGATCTCACCGGAGCTCGAGAGCACGACCGCCCGCTCGAGGGCGTTTTCCAGCTCGCGGATGTTGCCCGGCCAGTCGTAGCTCTGCAGAGCCGCCAACGCCTCGGCGGAGAGCGTGGGCGGCGCCTTACCCCGCTGCGCGGCGAAGCGCCGCAGGAAGTGCTCGGTGAGCACCGGAATGTCGTCGCGGCGCGCGTGCAGCGGCGGAAGGTGCAGCGTGATGACGTTCAGCCGGTAGAAGAGGTCGCTGCGGAAGCTGCCGCGGCGGATCTCTTCGTCGAGGTCGCGGTTGGTCGCTGCGATGATGCGAACGTCGATCGGCACCGCCTCCGTGGCGCCCACCGGAATCACCTCCCGCTCCTGCAGCGCGCGCAGCAGCTTGACCTGCGTCGCGGGCGACATCTCCCCCACCTCGTCGAGAAAGAAGGTGCCGCCGCGTGCGGCGATAAAGAGCCCATGCTTGTCGCGCACCGCACCGGTGAAGGAGCCTCTGGTGTGGCCGAAGAGCTCGGATTCGAGGAGGTTCTCCGGCAGGGCGCCGCAGTTGATGGAGAGGAAGGGGCCGTCGACCCGCCGCGACGATTCGTGAATGTACCGGGCGACCACCTCCTTTCCGGTGCCGGATTCGCCCGAGATGAGCACCGTCGAATCCGCTGGAGCCACCGTCTCCGCGAGGCGCATCACCTCGAGAAAGAGGCGGCTGCGGCCGATCGGGCGCACGCTCTCCGAGCGGTTGCGGCGCACGATCTCGGTGCGCAGCGCCTGGTTTTCCTTCTTGAGCTGGCGGGTCTCCGCCGCGCGGCGGCAGATGGCGATCAGCTCATCGTTCGAGAAGGGTTTCTGGATGTAGTGATAGGCGCCCTCATTGACCGCGCGGATCGCCGTCTGCAGCGACGCCTGGGCCGTCATCAGGAGCACCGGGATCGCTGGATCGTGCGCGCGTACGGCGGCGAGCACCTCGAGGCCGCCCACCCCGGGCATCCGCACGTCGGAGAGCACCAGATCGGGCTTCACCTGCGGGAGCGCGTCGATTCCCTGCTGACCCCCGGGCGCGGTGAAGACCTCGAATCCCTCGCGCCGCAGGAGGATCCGCAGCGTATCCAGCAGCGCCGACTCGTCGTCCACGACGAGTACACGGATTGCACCGCTCAAGCTACCTGCTCCGTGCTGATCGCGTTGTCAGAATGCTCCGCCGCCGCGGCGAGCGTCGGAAGGAAGAGCGTAAAGGACGCGCCCTGCTCGCCGGGAGGATCGACGAAGATCGCCCCGCCGTGCGCCTCGACCGCGCGCTGCACCAGTGCGAGCCCCAGACCCGTCCCGCCCGGGCGGCGGGTGAAGAACGGATCGAAGATGTGATCCACGACCTCCGCGGGAATCCCCGGTCCGCTGTCGGCGACGGTGAGCCGGACCAGCTGCCGGGTCCCACCCGCGGGCGAGAGAATGTCGGATTCGAGCACATCCACCGCCACCTCCACACGCCCGCCGGGACCGGCCCACTGTGCGCCGTTGAGCACCAGGTTGAGCACCGCGCGGTGCAGGAGATCCTCCGCGCCAGGAACCGTGAGCTCCTCGGCCTGCCAGGGAGTGTGGAGCTCGATCCGGCGCCCCTCGGCGTCGGGGTGGGCACGCACCAGCTCGACGGCGCCGCGAACCAGGGCTGCGAAGGCGACGGGTCTGGGTGCAGCGACCTCGACGCGCGCGAAGTCGAGGAACTCCGTCAGCAGCCGGCTGAGGCGATTCGACTCGCGAACCACCAGGTTGTGCAGGACGGTGCTGTCTTCCGGGTCCATCCCGCCACCGGTGAGCTGCTCGACGGCGCTGCGGATCGACGCGAGCGGATTTCTGATCTCGTGCGCGAGCGAGGCGCTGAGCTCTGCGACCGCCTCGAGCCGCTCGGCGCGGCGCTCGAGCAGGTCCATCCGCTTCCGCTCGGTGATGTCCTGAAAGATGGCCGTGACCGGCGGCTCGCCGGTCTCCGGCTGCCCGAGCAGCGTGGTGGTGACGCTCAGCACGAAGGTCCCGTTGAGCAGATCGCCGGTCTCGAAGCCCGAGATCGCCATCCGCTGCTTGATGGACTGCCCAATCACCCAGCCCAGCCCGGGCGCCCCCTCGTCAAGCTTCTCGAGCACCTCAGCACCGAGCCATGGCTGCGGCGCCATCGAGAGGATCTCCGCCGCGGCCCGGTTGAGGTAGACCAGGCGACCCCTTCCATCGACCGTGAGCACTCCGGTGTTGAGGCTCCCCAGCACATCGTCCGTGTCCAGCCGCAGGAGCCGCAGCTCGGTCTGCACCTCGCCCAGCGCGCGCCCGGTCTGCCGGAGACGGTCGCCGACGTAGCCGGTGAGCAGCGCCACCGCGGAAAAGAGGAGAATCTGCAGCAGAACGACACCTTCCGGGGAGCCGTACGGCCCCCAGGCGACCGCCGCGAAGTAGAGGATGCTGGCGAGCAGGCCGATCAGAATACCGCCCAGAAAGGGCAGCAGAATGGCGGCCGCGAAGATCACCAGAATGTAGAGCGGCGAGAGGAAGCTCTCCTGTCCCCCGCTCAGATGCACCATCCAGGTGACCAGAAAGGTGTCGAAGAGAACCTGGATGTAAAGGAAGTTGGTGCCGGGCTTCCGATCGAGAACGTGTGTGTACCAGAAGGAGGCGGCGCTGAAGACACACACCCCCAGCAGAGTCAGAGAGACGGCGAGCGTCGTCTCCGGCGGCGCGGCTCTCCACGCCCACGCGATGATCAGAAAGAGCACCGCCGCCGCGGCGATCCTGCCAACGTACATCCATGCGAGCACACGGCGAATGGACGGCAGCTGCGCCGGCGCCCGGAGGCTCGGCGACGGCGGCGATTGCCGATCGGCGGAGGCTGACGAGTAGGGCACGCGGGTCAGGTCCGGCCGAAGCGTGCGCGGCCGAACCAGCGATCATCCGCAGCGCTGTCGAAGCGCCGGGGGTGGTTGATCCAACCACCGCGCAGGAGTGCGACGTGCGCGGGCACAGCGTTAGCGGAAACGAGACGCTGAATCATCGGAAATCGTGGGGAAGCAACGAGATAACCGCGCCGGAAGGGCGGCCGGCATGAAAGCTCGACGGAAGTGCTATGGCTGTCAAGTGGCAGCCGCGAGGTTAGTTTACCGCCACGACAGAGTGCGCAGCGGCCGCTACCGCCCGGCCATCTGCCCACCGTAGAGCATCCGGTACATCTGCCCATTGAAGCGCACGATCTTCACGTAGTCCCGGGTCTCCTGGAAGGGGATGCGCTCGGCGAAGAGCTCCTCGTCCCTGTACTCGGGAAGGGTGCGCCAGCGGACCAGCCGCCCCGGGCCTGCGTTGTAGGCGGCGAAGACGTCGGTGGACCGGCCGCCGTAGCGGCGCTGCAGATCCGCGAGGAAGATGGTGCCGAGCCGCACGTTCGTCTCGGGCCGCTTGAGCATCTGCGGATCGAAGTTGGTGATGCCGGCGCCGCGCGCGAGTCCGCGGCCGGTGGCGGGCATCACCTGCATCAGCCCGACCGCGCCAGCAGGACTGACGGCGAGGGGATTGAACATGGACTCCTGCCGGATGAGCCCGGCGACGAGGAACGGGTCCAGCCCCTGGCGGCGCGACTCCGCCTCGATGATCGCCCGGTGGGGAAAGGGATAGACGATCCGCAGCAGCCGCGCGTTCCAGCTACCCTCGCGCCGCTGGATCTCGCGGCCGAGCAGGATTCCCTGCACCGGCGCCCGCCGCTCGATCAGCCCCTCGGCGAGCAGGTACAGGGCTCCGGTTCGCTCGGCGAGGCGCGCGTGAGTGCGCTCCATCTCGAAGGCGGAGGCATCGTTCTGCTCCAGCTCCCGCAGTACATCCACGCGGAAGAGCGCACGCTCGACCTCCGCCTCGGTCGCCGCGGCGATCTCGGGAGGGGGCGCCAGAGCGAGGTCGTCGAAGGAGCTCCCCAGCAGCTCGGTAGCACGCATGCCGTAGTAGGAGACGGGATCCGCCCGCCGCGCCGCCTCCAGGTGCGCGTGCCCTCTCTCCCTCTCGCCGGCTGCAAGGCGGGCGCGGCCGGCCCAGAAGCTCGCCTGGGCACTACGACGGTCCTCCGTGCGGCCGCTCAGAAACTCTTCCAGAGTGGCGGCGGCCGCGCGGTAGTCCCGCGCAGCGTACTGGATGCCGGCGAGGCGCATGACCGCCTGTGCGGCGTCCGGCGCGTCGGCGCCGGTGGCGATCGCCCGCCGAAAGTACTCGCGCGCGCTGCCGAGGCGACCCGCGTCCTGCTCCAGGTCGCCAAGGATGAAGAGCGCCTCGGCAGCGGCGTTCTCCCGCGGGAAGCGTTCGGCAGTGGCGAGGAAGGTCGAGCGCGCCACGTCGGTGCGGCCCTGCCGGAATTGCGAGCGCCCCGCCAGGAACGACGCCTCCGCGGCGACCGCTGGCGCGGCGGCCGGCTCCCGTGCGGCGGCCAGCAGCTGCCGCTCCGCTGCGGCGTAGCTGCGCGCGCGGAAGAGGGCGCGGCCGGCTTCGAGCCGGAGCTGCGCTCGCTCGGCCGGGGTGCCGAGGCCGGCGGCGAGATAGCCGTCGAGGAGCGAAGCGCCGCGCTCCGCCTGGCCGTGACGCAGCCAGACGCGTCCTGCGAGGAGCTGATCGGCCGCGGCAAGCTGAGCATAGGTGGAGACGGCGCGGGCGGACTCGAGCGCCGCGCGCGACTGTGGAGCGGCCTCCATCGCCTGGCGATACGCAGCGAGCGCGGCTGGCGTCTCCCGGCGCGCGCTGCGTAGATCCCCGGCGCGGCGCCACGCCTCCGCGCGCCGCGCAGGGTCCGCGATGCGAGGGGCGGCGGCCTCGATCGCGCGGATGCCGCCGAGCGTGTCACCGGCCGCGACGTAGCCTCGCTCCAGGATTCTCCACCCCCAGTCGCCCACCAGCGAGGGGCCGGCCGCCTCCAGCCGGGCGTGCATCCCGGCGACGTCGCCGACCTCGGCGGCCGCATCGGCCGCGAAGAGCTGCGCCCAGTCAGCCAGCAGGGGAACGGCCGCTGCTCCGCGGTCGAAGGCCTGCGCAGCCGCGGCCGCGTCGCGACCGCGGCTCAACGCCACTCCGCGTCTCAGCTCTGCAACCCCTCGCTCGCGCGCTTCGGTGCTCGGGATCGGCTGCGTGAGCACAGCTTCGCTCGCTGTGGTGGCGGAGACTCCCGCGTCGTGATCAGAGGGCTCCGGCCGCGCCGCCGGTGCCTCCGCGGGAGTCGGCGGTGCGCTCACCCGCTGCGGCGGCGACGTCGGACCGCAGGCGGCCACGAGCAAGGTGAACGCGAATATCGCAACGTGTCGGCGGGAGCGGAGCAGCATTCGTTTACGGGCCGGTACGAGCGGGAACGGGAAGACGGTCTCAGCCGTGGCGGTCTGGCAGGTACCCGGCGCTGGGGGGCAGGTTCCGGGAACCCGGCCAGGGCGCGCTCGGCTACCCGTCCGTCAGCCTGACCTGTGCAAATCGTCGGTCCGAGCGGCCATGATGAAGTCGTTCCGGTGGAGGCCGCCGATCTTGTGCGTCCACCAGGTGACGGTCACCTTTCCCCACTCCGTCAGCAGCGCCGGATGGTGCCCCTCCTCCTCCGCGATCTCCCCCACCCGATTGGTGAAGGCGAGCGCCTGCGCGAAGTCTGGGAACTTGAAGACGCGCTCGAGGCGCCTGATCCCGTCGCGTTCCGTTACCTCCCACTCCGGCACCTCGCGGCGGTACTCCGCCATCTCCTCCTCCGTCACCGTCGGCGCGCCGCGGCGGCACGCCTCGCACTTCATCTGGGCAAGCGTTTCCATCTCTCCACCACCTCCTCTGAACTTTGGGGTTGCAACCGTCTCACACCGCGACCCGGTGCCAGGCGTTGTTCATGTAGCCCTTGAAGTTCCACACCGCCTCGACACGTTCGGGCTGAACGTCGCCTCCCGCGGTATGTGCGCGGGCGATGATCTCGTCGGCGCCATCCGAAAGCTCGACAGTGGCCTCCCAGAAACGCCAGCTCCACGGCTCGCCCTTCCCCACCAGCACCGCCGCCTGCCAGCTCGCGCCGCCATCGACCGAAAGCTCCACGCGTTCGACCGGGCGCTCACCGCCGACGGCATAACCGCGCACCAGTACGGGTCCCGCTCCGGCTGGCGAGTCTGCCGAGGCGTGGCAGATCACGGCGCTGAGCGCGAGTTTGCCGAGCATCTCTCCCTCCGACCAGTCCACCGTCTCCGGACCCACGTGAGGCGGGAAGAGCTTGTATGCTCGCGCCTGGTAGTAATTGTCCGAGGGCTCCGCCTGCACCGCGACGCTCCCGAGCCACTTCACGCTGCGTGCGCCGATGTAGCCGGGAACGACCACGCGCAGGGGAAAACCGTGCTCCGGCGGGAGGGGTTCGCCGTTCATCTCGTAAGCGAGCAACGCCTCCTCCGACATTGCCTTCGCCATCGGGATGGAGCCACCGAAGCCGAAGGTGCGGTCGTTCTTCCGCACCTCGTCCAGGCCGACAAAGGCGACGTGCGCAGCGCCCGCATCGGTCCCCGCCGCACGGAGCACCTCGCGCAGGGGTGCTCCCGTCCACTCGCCGTTACCAATCGCCCCTGCTCTCCACGGCACCTCGCCGGGAATGGGCGCCGCCGCCATCAGCTCGTCGCGCCGGTTGCCCGCGCACTGCAGCACGGCGGTGACCGAGCGGCGCGGAAAGCGCTCCCGCAGCTCGCGCAGCGAGAGTGAGAGCGGCTTCTCCACCATACCACCAATCTCAAGTCGGTAGCTTGCCGGCTCGATCTCCGGGACGGGCGCGTGGTTGCGTGCAAAGAACAGCTCTCTCGGCGTCAGCCACTGTCGCCGGAGCAGCTCAGGAGGCGGCTCGGCGTTGAAGGGCTCCTCCGTCCAGACGATCAGCTCGGGGTGCTTGTCGAAGGGCGGCATGCTCACGGACTCCTGTGGATGGGCTGGCGGTCCCGCGCGATGTCGTGGAAAGCTGCAAGGCGTCTGCCATCCCGAAGAGCGGCGCGCGGGTTTTAGCGGGCGAGGGCGGTGGGCGCGAGCTGCAGCAGGCTCAGGGGATCCACGGTGATGGAGCCGTAGCGGACGATCCAGTGGAGGTGCGGGCCGGTGACGCGGCCGGTCGCGCCGACGCGGCCGATCAGCTGCCCCGCCTCGACGATCTCGCCCGGGGCGACCTCCGCGCGGCTCAGATGCAGGTACGCGGTCACCAGGCCGGCGCCGTGGTCGAGGTAAACGACGTTGCCGCCGAGATAGAAGCTGTCCACCAGCGCCACCCGACCGCGGGCGGCAGCGTGAACCGGCTCGCCCACAGTACCCGCGAAGTCGGTACCCATGTGGCGGCTCTGCACCCGACCGTTGAACTCGCGCCCGTTGCCGAAGCCGCTGGTGATCCGCCCCGGGCGCGGGCGGAGGAACTCGCCCTCCCAGAGGCGCGGAGTCTCATGCGAGCGACGCGAGACCTGGCGGGCCCGTTCCGCTTCCGCGGCAATACGCGCGGCGAGCGCAGCGTCAGGCTGCTGTCCGAAGCGGGGCGCCACCGTGAGCTTCTCCATGCGGTACGCTCCGGGCACGACCGGGATCCGCAGCTCGAGCGTCTCGCGGCCGCCGTCGATCCGCTCGATTCTCAATGGCACGATCAGCTCGCCAGTCGTGTCTATCGGCACGGCCGCCAGTGCGAAATAGCCGCCGTCCCCGTCGCCGAGGAAGTGCAGCGGCTCCTCCGCGGCGGTGCCGGTGAGGGATCGCAGGGGTACCTCGGCGGCGACGCGCAGGGTGAAAATCGTGCCCTGCACCGGCCACTCCGGCGACCAGGAGACCACGACGGAAGTGGGCGCCTGCGCGCTCGCGGCGGAGGCGAGCAGCGCCAGCAAGAGAGCGATCGCGCCATGCAGCAGCGCGGCGCGGACCTGATTCCGCCTGCGGAAGGATAGAGCGTGCATTGTGGTTTCGGGTACGTCGCTAGGTCAGAGGCGCAGAGAGCGTGACGAACCAGAGGGTGTTACGATCCCGCTCGCCGGTCGCGGGGAGGATCTTGGGCACGATCCCGCCGCGGCCGTCGCTCTCGATGCCGAAGTCGTCGTCGTTCAGGATCACCAGCGTGCGGTCGCCGATCAACGCGAGCCCCTCCGGCTTATTGTGCGGGTAGCCGAGCGCCCGCAGATCGAGCACCAGCTCCTTCGTGGCCGTGCGAATGCCGGCGGCGATCAGCTCGTCATTCGAAAGCTGCTCGAGGGTGCGACCCTCCACCCGCTGGCCGTGCGAGTCGTTCTCCGGATCGCTGACGTCGGTGGCATCCCGCAGCTCCACTCTATACACCCGCTGGATCGTTGACGGGTTCCGCGTGTCACTCGGATAACGTGCGTCGTGCTCGATCACCAGGAGCACCTCCTCGCTGAGGGCGCAGATCGCGCTGTTCGACAGCCCCGGCGCCTCCTGCGGGTAGAGGTACTGACGACTCGATCCGCTGCGCGTGTCGAAGAGGAGGATGCGCGAGACGGCGGAGCTGCCACGCACGTCGGCTGAAGGGTTGTCCAGCGATGACTGCGTGATGCCTGCGAGCGTTGCACCGTCCGGGAGCAACGCGAGTGCCTCGAGGCCGCGATTCGGCCGCCGCGTCGCCAGCACCGCCGGCAGCGCGCGCGGCACGGTCCATGGTCCGATGCGCTCGCGTATCCGGCCCCCGGGGTCCAGATGTACGAGCTGCGGCCCGTACTCGTCCGCGATCCAGAAGCTGCCGTCGGGCATCGCCGCCATTCCCTCCGGATCGATGCCCATAGGGTCGAACGGCAGCGCCTGCCCGGCGAGTGTCACCGCGGTCTCACCGGTGCTGCCGGGGCCCGGCGGATGCGGCAGTCCGGTGAGCGGATGGCCCGCGGCGTCCCGCATCTCGATCACGCCTACGCGCTGCAGGAGATCTCCCCGCGCGCGGAAGCGGCCGATCCGCGGCGTGAACTCCGGCAGCGCAAACCCTTTCTGATCGGCGTTCGCCGTGTCGAAGTTGGGGCCGCGGTCGCTCAGCAGATAGAAGCTATCGGGGTCAGAGGGGTCGATCGCCAGATCCGAACCGTAGCCGCCCGAGACCTCCACATCCTGCCAGCGCAGCAGCAGCTCGGCAGCGGGCAGCTCAACGACCCGAATCTCCGCGACCCGAGCGATCGTTGCCGTCGGGTCGGTCCTGTCGTCCGGCACCTCGCGCGATTTCACCGGGCGTCGCTCCCTTCCCCCTCGTCCTCCGCCTCGGCGCGGCGGCGGGCGCGGCGGCGCTCGGCGGAGGCGTGCAGCCGCCGGTCCTCCTCCGTCTCCAGCCGGAGCGGGGGCACGGGCGTCGGCTTGCCGCTCTCGCGATCCAGCGCGACGTAGGTGAGGAAGCAGCGGTTGGTCTGCCGCCGATGGCCAGTCTCGATGTTTTCCGCCTCCACCGTCACCATCACCTCCATCGAGGTGCGCCCGACGTAGACGATGCGGCCACGAGCTTCGACGTACTCGCCGGCATAGATCGGCTGCTGGAACTCCACGCGGTCCATACTCACCGTCACCACCGGCATCCGCGCGTGGCGCCGGGCGACGACGCCGCCGGCCTTGTCCACCAGCGCGAGGATCTCTCCGCCGAAGACGTTCCCGACCGGGTTTAGCTGGTTGGGCATCATGCTCTCGGAGAGAGAGGACTCTGACTCCCGCGGTGTCTTGCCGGCTGCGGGGTTGGCTGGAGTATCGCTCATATGAGTGGATCTCTTCGAGGATCGCGAAGTACCGAGACGCGGTGCCTGCGCAACATCCGGTCCGCCGCCGGACCCGTCTCCCGGCCACGAGGCATACCTCGGGTTGCCTGGATCATGGCTCGTCGCGCACCAGTGCGAGGAACTCCGTGTCAGAGCGCCGCTCGTACGCGCACCGCGACCGGAGGGTTCCACCGCCACGCGCGCGCGAGCCGGTGCGTTGACCAGAGCGGCCGCTGCTCCCATCTTCCCTTCCCCGCTCCGCGGATCGGAGGCCGCACACCGGACGATCCCACCCGCACCGCTTCCGCGAATGCTCAGATGATGAACCCGAATCCACTGTCACCGCCCGGCGAGCTGATCGACGTGGGCGGCTACCGTCTGCATCTGCACTGCGCCGGCAAGGGGGAGCCGACGGTGGTGCTCGAGTCCGGCGTTGGCAGCTATTCCGCTGCCTGGAGCCTGGTGCAGCCGGAGGTCGCCCGCTACACTCGCGTCTGCGCGTACGACAGGGCGGGCTACGCCTGGAGCGATCGCGCGCCAGCATCAATGCCGCGGACCAGCGATCAACTCGCGAGAGAGCTGCACGTGCTCCTCCACCGCGCGGGTATTCGGCCGCCGCTCCTCCTCGTCGGGCACGCCGCCGGTGCCTTGTACGCCCGGCTGTACGCCAGCCGCTTCCCCGAGGACGTAGCCGGGATGGTGCTCGTCGACCCCGTCCGCGAGGCAGAGTGGACCGAGGGTGATCGAAGTGCCCGACTGCGCGGGCTGAGGGTGGGTACGCGTCGCCTGCGTGGCCACTACCTTCTCTCGCGCCTCGGGCTGATGCAGCTTCTTGCCCGCTTCAAGCCGCCAGAGGCCATTCGCAAGCTCCCCGCGCACGTGCAGACCGTGGTGCGACGACTCGGCTCTCGGCCTCGGACGCTGCAGACGACCTATCGGGAGTACGCCTCGCTGGAGGAGAGTGCCGCGCAGGTACGGGAGCAGGCCGGATCGCTGGGGGATCGGCCGCTCGTCGTTATTGGCCGGCCAGGTGCAGCTGTCCCGCTCGCGAGCGCGGAAGAGATGACCCTCCCAAACGTCCAGAGCACCGCCGCCGATGCCCACGCAGAGCTGGCGGCGCTCTCCACCCGAGGCAGGGTAGTCGTTGCGCCGGGAAGCGGTGGCGACCTCCTGTTGGATGAGCCGGCGCTGGTGGTAGAGGCGATCCGTGAGGTGGTGGAGGCGGTGCGTGCAGCGGCGGGTCCTGCGGCGAAGCAGCCATGAGCGCGGGCTGGCACACTGGAGCGAGGCCGGAGCGGCTGCCGTTCACTCCGAGGATCGGATCTCCCGCGGAAGCACCACCCGCGTCTCGCCGTGCGCCGGAATCCATAGCCGCTCCCTCGGCAGCTCGGCGGCGCCCCAGGCGGCGCGCGTCCGCTCTGGCGGCTCGAGCGGATCCTCGTCGGTAAGGCGGAAGGTTCCCCAGTGCATCGCCGCGAAGACGCCCTCCCCACCCAGCTCGCGATAGGCACGCACCGCCTCCTCGGGATTCATGTGGACCGGGCGCATGAACCAGCGCGGCTCATAGGCGCCGATCGGAAGGAGCGTGAGGTCGAACGGCCCGACGCGGGCGCCGAGCAAGGGGTAATCGGGGAACCAACCGCTGTCCCCGCCGAAGTAAACCCGCGGCCCGCCGGGCGCAACGACCGCCCACGAGCACCACAGCTTCTTCTGCCGGTCCCACGGAGTGCGCGAGGTCCAGTGCTGCGCCGGTAGCGCGATGATCCGCAGCCCTCCCTCGGGGCCGGCGAGCACCGCCTCCTCCCACCAGTCCAGCTCCGTGACGTGTTTCACACCACGCGCGGCGAACCAGTCGCGGAACGCGAGCGGCACGAACCACTTGAGTCGGTCACCGAATCGTCCCTGTAGCCGCCGCACCGTGGGCTCGTCCAGATGATCGTAGTGGTCGTGCGAGAGCAGAACGGCGTCTATGGGAGGCAGATCCTCGAACCGGATACCGGGCGCGTTGAAGCGCGCAGGACCCGCCCATTGGACCGGGGAAGCACGACGGCTCCACACCGGGTCGGTGAGCAGGTTGAGGCTTCCGACCTGGATCAGGAAGGTCGCATGGCCGACCCAGGTGACCCGCAGCTCGTCTGCGGGGGCGTGTGGCGTAAGGTGCCCGCTCTGCGCTCGCGGCAGTGCGCCGGCGGGTGGGTTCGGCGGAAGCGTCTTGCCGCGACGCTCCCGCTGCCAGCGCCAGAAGCCGCCGGAGTCCCGCTCGGCTGTGGGCCAAGGATTGACGAAGCCGCCCGACGGGTCGTGGTGCGGCGGGAGCGATTCGTCTCGTGCTCGGGCTGAAGAACTCCCGGCGAGGTTCAGACTCGGTTGCGAACCCTGTACGCGCCCTGCGAGCGCGAGGACTCCGGCCAGTGCGCCGAGCCGCGCCAGCAGGTCACGGCGCGTCAGGTCGTCCTCCCGAATCTCCCCGGTGCCACCCACCTCGGCGCGCGGTGCCGGAGCTGGCAGCGCACACACCGCAAAGAATATTCGCTTTCGACATCATCCCAGTTTCTAGGTTCTACTTCCAACGGCGGTTCGCGCTCGACGAGGAGCCGCCGCCGCGCGGCGCATTCGAGCAGGATACGCGCGGCGAAGCGACCGCACGCGCGATTTCCGCGCCACCCGCGACGGCTCCGCTACCCGCATTCGGAGCCGCCGCGGTACGCCGGGTTCACCGCCTGAGGAGGCGCAGCGTCCGCCCCCAGCGACCGTAGGCGATTGCCAGGACGAGCAGGAGGAGTACGGTAGGCGGTACCGGATTTCCGCCGACCACGAACAGCTCCGTCAGAACGGCGCCGGCCATCACCCCACTGAGCAGGAGCGCCCCCACCCCGGCAAGCCATGGGACCAGCAGGAGCAGCGCCCCTGCGACCTCGATGACTCCGGTCACGAAGCGGAACCATTGCCCGATGCCGATTGCGTCGAACAGCGCCACCGCCTGTTCGGTGCCGGCCAGCTTCGAGGCACCAGCGCCGAACAACGCGGCCGCGGCGATCACCTGCAGTACCCAGAGCACGATGTTGCGAGTGCGTGCTACGCTCGGTCGGGTCGCGGTAAGGCTGTAGGAATGTGCCATCTGGGCCTCCGGCGAAAGGGTTCCGGGCCACGCCCCGGTGCGGCGCTCAACGAGCGCACTGCCTCACCGTCGAGAATCTTCAATTCAAAATATCAGCCGAAAAAAATCATCGTGCATCACGGGCGTGGTGTCCCAACCGCTTCAGCAGAGCCGTTGCAATCCGCTTCTCCTCGGTCGTGAGGCCGTCCATGGCGTGGCAGAGCGCCTGCGCATGCTGCGGAAAGATCTCAGCGATAAGGCTGCGGCCTTCCGAGGTGAGATCCGCATAGCATACCCGCCGATCTGCCGCGCAGGTTCGGCGCTCCAGCAGCCCTCGTTGTTGCAGCTTGTCGGCGACGTAGGTGATGCTCCCGCTCGTCAGGAGGACCCGCTCGCCGACCTCGCCGAGTGTGAGGGCTCCCCGGTGATAGAGCACCTCGAGCACTGCGAACTCCGTCGGGCCGAGCCCGTGCCGCTCGATGTCGCGCCGAGCGTGCTCGGCCACGGCGCGCAGGGCACGGTTCAGCACCACCCAGAGTTGCAGGGCTGCGGCGGTATCGGCGTCGAGCGCGCCTTCGAGCGAGGGAGAACCGTTTTCATTCATCTCGACTTCAAGATACCATGCCGTGGCTGACGCCGCAAGATTCTTGTGAGCGGGCGCACTTGCCGACACGGGATGCGGTGCCCCGAAGTTGGTTCCCCAGTGCTACTCTCGATCGAAGAAATCGATTGGCACACGCATCTCCCTCGCATGATGCGGCAACCGGTGGATTCTGAACGCTCACTTGACGGAACTGCTGCCGTGGCCTACTGTAGCTTCGCCGATCGTTGATTAGCCGGCCTTTTCACCCTTTTCCAGGAGTGTAACGGTGAACAAATCGGAACTCGTCCAGCAATTGGCCTCGCGGGCAGGTCTCAACCGGGGCGACGCCCAGAAGGCGATCGATACTCTCTTCTCCGCCGACGATGGGATCATAGCCGAGGCTCTGCGGAGCGGGCAGAAGGTGCAGATCACCGGATTCGGCAGCTTCGAGACACGCCAGCGCGAGGCGCGCAAGGGGCGCAATCCGCGCACCGGGAAGGAGATCGACATCGGCCCCTCGACGAGTGCCGCCTTCCGGCCCGGGAAGGGTTTGAAGGACGCGATGGGCGGCTGAAGCACGGACAGAAATTTTGGGGAGCCACGGCGAGCGTTGCCGTGGCTCTTCGTATATCCACGACTCCGCCCGTGCCCCGTCGCCGCCGGCCCACCCGCCAGCCTCCCACACGCGTCGACGACGCGCTCTACCCGAGCCTCGACTTGCACGGCGAGAGCGCGGATGCCGCCCGTCGACGCGCCGAGCTCTGGCTGAGAGAACTCGCTGAAGAGGGAATCCGCACCGTGCGAGTGATCACGGGACGCGGGCTCCACTCTGTCGGCCCGCCGGTCCTGCCGGGGGAGATCGAGGCGCTGCTCGGTGAGCTGAAGGGCCGCGTGGTAATCACCTTCGCGCGCGAGCCCGGCGGCGGCGCCTACCGCGTCGAGCTGAAACGGACTCGATCACGCGGAGGCGCGCAGCCGGCGGCGAGCGAGCGGCCGGGCTCCACGCTCCGCGACATCGACCCGGAGCTGCGGCGCCAGGCGGAGGAGGCGCTTTCGGAGCTCGGCGTCGCCCCCACTCCCGACCTCATCCGCGCCGAGATCCGGCGTCTGCTGGAGGCGGGCGAGTAAGCTGCGCCGGGGTCATTCGCCGCGAGGACGCCGCACAGGCGGGCGGGGGCGGCTGCCTCCCTCGCGGCTGCGCTCCGACGTTGGGCCGCGGCGCTCCGGCGCCCGCCGGGCACGGTCGGCGCCGCGATCGTAGTCGACCCGTACGCTGCGGCCCTTGATGGTGGTGCCGTTCACCGCCGCGATCACCTGCTCCGCCACCTCTGCCTGCACCTCGACGATCGAGAAGTTGTCGCGGATGTCGATCTTGCCCACGCGCGAGCCGGGGATGTTTGTCTCCCCTGCGATCGCACCTACCAGGTCCCCGGGGCGAAGCCCGTCCCGGTTTCCGACGCCGACGTAAAGGCGCACGAAGGTGGCGGGCGCCGGCCTGGCGTCTGTGCGCGAGGGGCTGACGGCGGCGCCTGTCGCGGCCGCTGCCGGAGCGGCAGCGGCCAGCGTCTGCGTCGTTGCCGCGGCAGCAGGGGTGGGCCGGCGGCTCCGTAGCAGCGCAGTCGCAGCGGCAGCGATCTCCACCGCCGGGTGCTCGTCGAGCAGCGGCTGCAGCACGAGAATCTGCGCTGCCAGATCCTCCTCCCGCAGCGCCCGCTGAAGCTCCTGCCGGAACTGCTCGAGCCGCGCGCTGTGGCCGGTCGGCACATCGGCGGGCGCGGTGAACGCCCTCGGTACCAGCAGCGCCTGCCTGGCGATGTCGTGCAGGTGCGGGAGCTCCCGCGGCTCCACGAAGATGACCGCCTTCGGGTCGCCGGCGTGCCGGGCGCGCAGCGTCTCCGCGTCCGATGGCACGTCGTAGGAGATGGTGCGCGCCGGCTCGATGCCTCCCTCCTCGACCAGCTCGGCCCGCGAGGTGCCGGCGGCGACCACCGCGATATCCGCATCTGGATCGCTGAGCTCAGCCACGAGGAAGCCACGCATCGTGAGCAGCTCCGCGACCTGCGCCGCCCGCTCGTCAGAGCGGCAGTGCAGCACCGGCGGCACATCCGCTTCGCGCCGGCCGGAGAGCAGGCGGGCGAGCAGCTCGATCTTCTCGCGCTCCGTGGCGACGACGTAGCCAACCTCCCCATCCGGTACCGGCGGCTGGTCGTCCGCAACGGCGGGCGCGGAGGGATAGCGGAGCGCCCGCTTGATGCGCCGGTCGACGAGGTCTTCGATCTCGTCGGTGAGTGCCGAGGTGAAGAGCACGCGCTGAGCATCGCGGGGGATGTGGTCGAGCAGGGTGTCCACCATCTCCCATGCACCCAGCTCCTGGATAGCGCGTGCGCCGTCGATGACGAGCGCCTCCAGAGTGTCCAGCTTCATCGCCGAGGCGCGTACGGCCTCCATCGCCGAGCCCGGCGTTGCGACCAGCACCTCCGCGCGAGCGAGCGGTGTCGCCCAGCTCCCGTCGGCGGCGGTGATGCTGAAGCCCGTCGCCTGCACATAGGGAAAAAGGGAAACCGCTGCGTGCTCCGACTCCTCCTCGGTCGGCACCAGAAGCAGCACGCGGGTGCCGCCGGACACCTCCTCCTCGTCTTCCTCAGCTTCGCCCGCGGAAGGAGCGGCGCGGAGCCGGTCGAGCACGCCCAGGCCGTATGCCAGGGTTTTTCCCGCGCCGGAGCTGGCGCGCGCCACCAGGTTGCCTCCGCGCCGCAGCACGGGAATCACTGCGGCCTGAAGCGCGGTGGCGGCTTCGAGGTTCTCCTCCTCCAGCGTGCGCAGCAGCTCCTCGCGCAGTCCAAGATCGTCGAACGCGGTCATCTTGTGAGTTGGTTCGGGAAACAGGGTCTTTTCTGAAATCTGTGCGTCGGGGCCGCAAGTTGCTTGCCCGGGCCGGGAGCTTGACGCATTCCGCGGCGAGAGCTATGCTGCCGCGTCCACCTCACGAGGCCTGTTGCGGAGTCCACGTCCATTTCCCCGCTCTCCGGTTCCCCATCGGCTCTGGCAGGCGTGCGCGTGCTCGATCTGAGCCGGGTGCTCGCCGGACCGCTCTGCACGATGATCCTCGGCGACCTGGGCGCCGAGGTGATCAAGGTAGAGCGGCCCGGCAGCGGCGACGACACGCGGCAGTGGGGCCCGCCCTGGTCCGCAGGATCGGAGGGCGTGGAGAGCGCCTACTACCTCTGCGCGAACCGGAACAAGCGCTCGGTGATTGCGGACCTGAAAAGCGATGAGGGCCGGACGCTGGTGCGCAGCCTTGCTCGCGGGGCGGGCGTCATCGTCGAGAACTTCGCGCCGGGCACGCTGGAGGAGTGGGAGCTGGGATACGACTCGCTCGCGGTGGAGAATCCGGGGCTGGTCTTCTGCTCGATCACCGGCTACGGCAGCACCGGGCCGGAGGCGGGGCGTCCCGGCTACGACTTCGCGCTGCAGGCCCGCGCCGGCTGGATGGCGATCACGGGGGAGGCGGCGGGCGCTCCGATGAAGGTCGGCGTGGCGGTGGTGGACGTGCTCACCGGCCAGAACGCTGCGATCGCCATTCTGGCGGCTCTGCATGAGCGTGGGCGCTCGGGGCGCGGGCAGCGGATCGATATCTCCCTGATCGATTCTGCCGCGGCCGGGCTGATCAACGTAGCGCAAGCGGCGCTCGTCACCGGCCGTGAGCCGATCCGCTATGGCAACGCGCACCCGACGATCGTTCCCTACCAGGCGTTCGAGGCCGCGGACCGGCCAGTGGTGGTGGCAGTGGGGAACGATTCGCAGTGGCGGCGGCTGTGTGTGGCGCTCGGGTTGGACCAGCTGGCCGAGGACGAGCGCTTCGCCACCAACCCGCGGCGGGTGGAGAACCGCGAGCTGCTGGCGGCGCTGCTGTCGCGGCGGCTCGCGGAGCGGCCGGCGCGGGAGTGGCTCACACGGCTGGAAGCGTCCGGCGTACCCTGCTCGCTGGTGCAGACGGTGGGCGAGTTGATGCGGGATCCGGCGCTGCGTGGCCGCGGCGGGATCTGGGAGATCCAGGGCGCGAGCTTCGGCGAGGTGGAAACCGTCGCCTCCCCGCTGCGCCTCGCGCGCACTCCCGCGGCAGTGCGCTATCCTCCCCCTGCGCTCGGCGAGCACACCGCCGAGGTCGAGCGGCAAGGCTGGGGCGGCGTCTCCGGCTCCTGATTTCTGCACGTACACTTCATTTACCTTCACCTCCGGGAATCGCGATGCAGCAACCTGCGCAGAGCTGGGTGGCCGATGCACAGGCGGTAGTGGGGACGCTGAGCGGCTGGGTATGGGGTCCGCCGATGTTGATCCTCCTCGTCGGGACCGGGCTCTACCTATCGGTGCTCCTGCGGGGGCTGCAGTTCCGCGAGTTGGGGCACGCCCTCTACCTCGCGTTCGTCAGGCGACGGGAGCACGATGCCGAGGGTGACATCTCCCACTTCCAGGCGCTGATGACGGCGCTCGCGGCGACGGTGGGCACCGGTAATATCGCGGGGGTCGCAACCGCGATCGCCACCGGCGGGCCCGGCGCCCTCTTCTGGATGTGGATCACGGGTCTCGTCGGCATGGCGACCAAGTACTCGGAGGCTGTGCTGGGCGTGCGCTACCGCGTGGTTGATTCACGCGGCGAGATGAGCGGCGGGCCGATGTACTACCTCTCGCGCGGGATCGGCGGCGGATTGGGCCGCTTTCTCGGTGGCCTCTTCGCGCTCTTCGCGGCGATCGCGGCCTTCGGCATCGGCAACATGGTGCAATCGAACTCGGTGGCTGACGCGCTGCAGAGCTCCTTCGGGATCGACCCGCTCTGGACGGGGCTGGTGATCGCGATTCTGGCGGGAATGGTGATCCTCGGCGGCATCCGTTCCATCGGCAAGTTCACCGGCTTCTTCGTGCCGCTGATGATCGCCTTCTACATGGCCGGCGCGCTGGTCGTGCTGGCGATCAACTGGCGCGGCATCCCCTCGATCTTCGTCTACGTGCTGCAGGACGCCTTCAGCCCCGCGGCGGCGGCGGGCGGGTTCCTCGGCGCGACGCTGATGATGGCGATCCGGATGGGCGTCTCGCGCGGTGTGTTCTCCAACGAGTCGGGGCTGGGGACGGGCGGCATCGCCGCGGCCGCCGCGCAGACGCACCAGCCGGTGACGCAGGCGCTCGTCTCCATGACGCAGACCTTCATCGACACCATCGTCGTCTGCTCGCTGACCGGCTTCGCCATCATCGCGACCGGCAGCTGGATGCGTACCGACCCGATCACCGGCGCCGGCCTCACCGGGGCGCCGCTGACGATCCAGGCGTTCAGCACCGGGCTGCCGGGCACGTGGGGGGGCTACATCGTCTCGACTGGCCTGGCGCTCTTCGCCTTCTCGACCATCCTCGGCTGGGCGTATTACGGCGAGCGCAACGTCGAGTACCTGATCGGGGTGCGCGGCGTCCTGCCCTACCGGCTGCTCTTCATCGTCGCCGCGTTCCTCGGAGCGTGGGTTCTGACGCTGCCGGACATCAGCGGTTTCCAGCTGGTGTGGGACTTCGCGGACGTGATGAATGGGCTGATGGCCTTCCCCAACCTGGTGGGGCTGCTCCTGCTCTCAGGGGTGGTGGCGCGAGAAACGCGCGAGTACTTCGGGCGCGCTCGCAGCCCCGCGGAGCCGGTGAGCACGCGGTGAGCCAGGGCGACGGGCGCAGACGTGCCTGGCGGTGAGGAAGACGAGGGGGCCGGCTCCGGTGCGGAGCCGGCCCCCTCGCAACTTCCGGAGCGATGAACCGGCGGGATCCGTCGCGGGGGGGATCGCCGGGGTGGTAGGGGGGCTGGTTTATCCGGTATCGCGCCACAATGTCGAGCTTAGAGGTGCGGAGCTGGTCGGTGCGAGCGGTCACGACAGTGGAGGCGCCGTAGCGGTGTATATCCAGCGTCACCGTGCCTTCACCACCGCTGTAGGTGACACTGTGGCGGGATTCACGGGTGCGCGTCAGCTCGGTGCGCTCGCGGAAGACCTCGTCCGCGATGCGAAAGACCCCACGGACGGGAAAGACGTTGGAGCGCTCGTAATCTGCCATGGTAACGGG